>VBAC01000001.1:1656120-1987344 GCA_005883305.1 Alphaproteobacteria bacterium
CATCGAGACTCTGCGGCGCTTCGTGAACATCGCGCGGGGGAAGCTTGAGCCCTTCGCCGACATTATCGCCCGGGAGACCGGAAAGCCGCTCTGGGAGGCGCGGACCGAGGTCGAGGCGGTGGTCGCCAAGGTCGACATCTCGGTCTCGGCCTATGCCGAGCGGACCGCGCAGCGCCGGCTCGAAGGGGCGATGGGGACCCGCGTCGCGGTGCGCCACAAGCCGCACGGCGTGCTCGCGGTGCTCGGCCCCTACAATTTCCCGGCGCACCTGCCCAATGGCCACATCGTCCCGGCGCTGATCGCCGGTAACGCGATCGTCTTCAAGCCGAGCGAGAAGACTCCGGCGGTCGGCGAATATCTGGCCGGGCTCTATCACGAGGCGGGCGTGCCCGAAGGCGTGGTCCGCCTCGTCCAGGGCGGTGCCGAGACGGGCCGGGCGCTCGCCGCCCACCCGGGCATAGACGGGCTGCTCTTCACCGGATCGGCCCGCGCCGGTCTCGCGCTCAGCCGCCAGTTCGCCGACATGCCGAACAAGATCCTGGCGCTGGAGATGGGAGGCAACAACCCGCTCGTGGTCTGGGAGGCGCGCGACATCCACGCCGCCGCGGCGATGGCCGTCCAATCGGCCTTCATGAGCGCGGGCCAGCGCTGCACCGCGGCGAGGCGCCTGATCGTCCAGGACGGGCGCCATGAGGAGCTGGTCGAAACGATCCTCGGCCTGATCGACCGGGTGATCGTCGATCATCCCCACGCCACGCCCGCGCCATTCATGGGCCCGGTAATCGACAACCAGGCGGCCGACCATCTCCAGGAGGCGTTCCTCGACCTGATGGGCAAGGGCGGCCGCGCGCACCGCCGCCTCGACCGGCGCGACGACACCAAGCCCTTCCTCACGCCGGCCTTGATCGACGTGACCGAGGTCCAGCGGCGCAGCGACGAGGAGCTGTTCGGGCCGGTCCTCCAGATCGTCCGGGTGCCCGATTTCGACGCCGCGATCGCCGAGGCCAACGCCACCCGCTACGGCCTTTCCGCCTCGCTGATCGGCGGAGCGCCGGAGCTTTACGACCGCTTCTGGGCGAACGTCCGCGCCGGGGTGATCAACTGGAACAAGCCGACCAACGGCGCGCCCTCCAACGCCCCGTTCGGCGGCATCGGCCTTTCCGGCAACCACCGCCCGAGCGCCTATTACGCGGCGGATTATTGCGCCTATCCGGTGACCAGCTCGGAGGCCGAGGCGCCGCGCGCCACGATCGGCATCGGGCTGGCGGACCCGAAGGCCGCGCGGGCGGAGAATCTGGAGGGGTAAAATCCTCCCCTCGATTTCGAGGGGAGGGGGACCGCACGAAGTGCGGTGGAGGGGGCTTCTTGCGACGAGAGAGCCCCTCCACCATGCTTCGCATGGTCCCCCTCCCCTGCAAATGCAGGGGAGGATTCAGGCTAATCCACCAGCCTTCTTGCCGCGTAGGTATATTCCAGCGCCAGGCGCCGCGCGGTCTCCTGCAAATTGGCCGCCGCGGCGTGGCCGCCCTCCATGTTCTCGTAATAATAATAAGGCTGGCCGAGCGCGGCGAGGCGGGCGGCCGCCTTGCGGCCGTGCCCCGGATGGACCCGGTCGTCGGCGGTCGAGGTCTCGATCAGCGGCATCGGATAGTCGCGCCCTGCGGTGAGGTGCTGGTAGGGCGAATAGGGCGCGATCCAGGCCCTTTGCTCGGGAATGCGCGGATCGCCATATTCGCCGATCCACGACGCGCCCGCGCCCATCAGGTGGAAGCGAAGCATGTCGAACAACGGCACCTGGATGATCGCCGCGCGGAACAGCTCGGGCCGCTGGGTGATCGCCGTGCCGACGAGCAGGCCGCCCTGGCTCCCTCCGACCAGGCCGAGCCGGCGCGCGCTGGTGACCCGGCGCCGGATCAAATCCTCGGCGACCGCGATATAATCGTCCCAGGTGCGCTGCTTGTGCTCGCCCTGAGCGCTCTGGTGCCAATCGGGGCCGAACTCGCCGCCGCCGCGCAGGTTTGCGACGACATAGGCGTTGCCCTGCTCGAGCCACAGCCGTCCCATCGTCCCCGAATAAGCGGGCAGCTGCGAGGACTGGAAGCCGCCATAGCCGTAGAGCAGGGTCGGCGTGGTCCCGTCCATCGCCATGTTTCGCGGACGGATCAGGAAATAGGGGACCCGAGTCCCGTCGCGCGAGACGGCCTCGAGCTGGTCGACGATATGGTTGGAGGCATCGAACCGTGCGGGCGTCGACTTGATCCGCTCCAGCGTCCCGCTCGCGCCGTCGAAATACCAGAGCGAGGTGGGCGAGAGATAGTCGGTGACGCTGAGCAGCGCCTCGTCGCTATGGTCGGCCGCGCTCGTCAGGCTGATCGTCGCGTTGGCCGGCAGTCGCAGCTCCTGAGCGCGCCAGCGGCGGCCAACATAATCGAGCGCGAACGCCCGGCCGCGGACATTGTCGAGCACGCCGAGGATGAGCTTGCCCCGGGTGGTGGCGATCCCGCCCAGCGTCTGCCGCGGGCCCGGCGCCCAGATCAGGGTCGGCCGGGCGCGAAGCGGGTCGCGCTCCCAGGCGGCCAGATCGTAGGAGACGAGCGAATCCGCCGCGAAACGGCGCCCTGGGCCGAAATCCCACGGCTCGTCAGTGCTGACCAGAAGCCGCCCGTCGACCATCCCGGCGATCGAGGCGCGGCGCGGAATCGGCACGGTCAACGGGCCGCCCGGACGGAACAGGACATATTCGCGGTGGAAGAAATCGATTCCGCGATAGGCGCCGATGCCGTGCACGACGCCCTCGGCGTCGCGAAGCACGAAGGGGGCGACGCGCACGTCCTCCGCCGTGCCGCGATAAACCTCCTCCGCCTCGGCCAGCGCCTGCCCCCGGCGCAGTCTCTTGACCACGAAGGGGTAGCCGGACGCGGTCATCGTCCCCGGCCCCCATTCGCGGGCGACGAGCAACGTATCGCGGTCCTCCCAGGAGATGATCTGCTTGCCTTCGGGCAGGGAGAATCCACCCTCGACGAAGCGGCCGTCGCGCAGATCGAACTCGCGGACGTAATGGGCGTCGCGGCCGCCGTCCGAAAGGTAGAGCAGGCAGCGCCGCTCCTCGGGGCCGAGGCAGAGCATGCCCTGATAGACCCAGGATTTGGCTTCGGCCCGCGCCAGCGCGTCGAGATCGAGAACGGTCTCCCATTCGGGCGAATCGGTGCGGAAGCTGGCGAGGGTGGTGCGCCTCAGCAGGCCGCGGACATGATCGGAATCCTGCCAGAAATTGTAGAGCCCGTCCGGGCGGATGGTGACTCCCGGGATGCGGTCGCGCGCCTCGAGGATTTCGAGCGCCCGATCGTAGTAAAGCTGGTAGCGCGGATCGCTCTGGAGCGCGCCGAGAGTCCGTGTGTTTTCGCCGCGCGCCCAGGCAAGCGCGCGCTGCCCCTGGATTTCCTCGAGCCAGGTGAAGGGATCGTCGGCGGGAGGCGAGTCCTGCGCGATTGCGGCTCCGGTCACCGCCAGCAACCCTGCCAGGAGCCATGCACGAACGCCCACAGACTCCTCCCCCTCACGATTTTCAGCCGCGGATCTCCGGCAGATAGTCGGCATCGGCATGGTCGGAGAAGCGTGTGATCTTCGCTTCGAACTTCAGCCTCACCTTGCCCGTCGCGCCATGCCGCTGCTTGGCCACGATCATCTCGGCGAGGCCGTAGGCCCGCTGCATATCCTCCTGCCATTTCTGAAGGTCGGGATGATCGTCGGCCGGCTGCTTGGCGGCCAGATAATATTCCTCGCGATAGACGAACCAGACCATGTCGGCGTCCTGCTCGATCGAGCCGGATTCGCGAAGGTCGGAAAGCTGCGGGCGCTTGTCCTCGCGCTGCTCGACGGCGCGGCTCAGCTGCGAAAGCGCCAGCACCGGCACGCCAAGTTCCTTGGCGAGCGTCTTGAGGCCGCGGCTGATTTCCGAAATCTCGTTGACGCGGTTGTCGTTGCTGCTCTTGCCGGTGCCTTGGAGAAGCTGGAGATAGTCGACCACGACGAGGCCGATGCCGCGCTGGCGCTTCATCCGCCGCGCGCGCGTGCGAAGCGCGGCGATGGTCAGGCCCGGCGTGTCGTCGATGTAGAGCGGCAGAGTCTCCAGCTCGGCCGCGGCCCGGGCGAGGTTGCGGAAATCGTGCTGGCTGATCTTGCCCATGCGCAGCGCTTCCGAGCTGATTCCGCTATTTTCGGCGAGGATACGCGTGGCGAGCTGGTCGGCCGACATTTCGAGGCTGAAGAAGGCGACTCCGGCGCCGGCCGATTTCTCGGGCGCGATGCCGTCCTCCATGTCCTGGAGGTAGCGGCGCGCGGTATTGAAGGCGATGTTCGTCGCAAGCGCGGTCTTGCCCATGCCCGGGCGGCCGGCGAGAATGACGAGATCGGAATGATGGAGACCGCCGGTCTTGGCGTTGATGGTCTCGAGGCCGGTGGTGATGCCGGAAAGGCCGCCCCCGGTGTTCAGCGCCTTCTCCGCCATCTGCACGGCCATGCGGGTGGCGACCGCGAAGGTCTTGACCGAGCCCTCCCCGCCGCCTTCCTCCGCGACTCGGTAGAGTGCGGCCTCGGCCTCCTCGATCTGGCCCTTGGGCTCGACCTCCTCGGACGTGTCGAGGGCTCTTTCGACCATCTCGCGGCCGACGCCGACCAGGGCGCGCAGCAAAGCGAGGTCATAAATCTGCTCGGCGAAGTCGCGCGCGCCGATGATCGCCGCGCCGCTCCCGGTCAGTTGGGCGAGATAGGAGGGGCCGCCCAGCTCCTTCATTTCCTCGTCGGCTTCGAACAGGGGACGGAGCGTGACGGGCGAGGCGATCATGTTGCGATCGAGCAGGCGAAGGATCTGCTCGTAGATTCGCCCGTGCAGCGGCTCGAAGAAATGCTCGGGACGGAGCTTGAGCTGAATATCCTCGGCCAGCCGGTTGTCGATCATCAGCGCGCCGAGCAGGGCGGCCTCGGCCTCGACATTGTGAGGCAGGGATTGGGCCGCGGGCGGCGCGGTGTCGTTTACGGGCAGCGGATGGATCATGAGGGAATCTCTGGACCGATAAGCCCGGCCTCACAACCCGCATTAACTCTGTGGAATCGATGTGGATAAGGCCGCGATCGGCTTCACCGTCATTCCCGCGGAAGCGGGAATCCACCTTTTCTTCTTCGCGTCCTTCGCGGCTTCGCGTGAAAAAATGAGATCGGGCTCACGCGAAGGCGCGAAGAATTGAAGGAAGCTGGATCCCCGCTTTCGCGGGGATGACGACTGGCGAGGAACAGCGGCCCCGGCTAACACTCTCTTATGGCCGATCCCCGCATCATCGACATCCAGCTCGACGAGCGCTCGATCCTCAAGCGCAACGCCGACATCGAGCAGGAGCGGCGGATCGCCATTTTCGACTTGCTCGAGAACAATCGCTTCGATGTCACCGGCCATGACGGCCCGTTTCGCGTCACGCTTAGGGTCGAGGAAGGGCGGCTCGCCATTGAGCTGGAGGGCGCAGCCGGGCCGATCGCGCCGATCCGAATGAGCCTGGGCCGCTTCCGCCGCCCGATCCGCGACTATTTCCAGATCTGCGATTCCTATTTCCGAGCGGTGCGCAATGACGGGGCCAAGGGGATCGAAGCGATCGACATGGCCCGCCGCGCGCTCCACAACGAAGGCGCCGAGCTGCTGAAGGAATGCCTCGCGGACAAGGTCGACGTGGATTTCGACACCGCCCGGCGCCTCTTCACCCTGATCTGCGTCCTCCACATCAAGCAGCCGGCGGCGGCCTTCGGCGGCCACGTGGCGCACGCCGGATGAAGCGCGCGCGCTGGCGCGAAGGCCATTGACGCGCCTCCACCGCGCCCGCATCGACAGGGCATGAGCATCCTTTCCGACAAATGGATTCGCGAGCGGGCCCAGGCCCACGGCATGATCGAGCCGTTCGTCGAATCGCAGCGGCGCGAGGGCTGCATCTCCTACGGCCTTTCCTCCTACGGCTACGACGCTCGCGTCGCCGACGAGTTCAAGATCTTCACCAATGTCGACAGCGCCGTGGTCGACCCCAAGAATTTCGACGCGAACAGCTTCGTCGACCGCAAGACCGATTGCTGCATCATCCCGCCCAACAGCTTCGCGCTTGCCCGGACGGTCGAATATTTCCGGGTGCCGCGCGACGTGCTCGTCATCTGCCTCGGCAAATCGACCTATGCGCGCTGCGGGATCATCGTCAACGTGACCCCGCTGGAGCCCGGCTGGGAAGGCCACGTGACGCTCGAATTCTCGAACACGACGCCGCTCCCGGCCAAGGTCTACGCCAATGAGGGCGCCTGCCAGTTCCTGTTCCTCAAGGGCAACGAGCCCTGCGAGACGAGCTACGCCGACCGCGCCGGCAAATATATGGGGCAGCGCGGCGTCACGCTGCCCAAGCTGTAGGACTCTGAAGAGTTCCGGAAATCCACAATATGCGCTCATCCTGAGGAGGGACTGGGCCTGGCGAAGGCCCGTCTCGAAGGATCCTTCGAGACGCCATTTCGACAAGCTCAATGGCTCCTCAGGATGAGCGGGAGGGAATTCCGAGTGCTTCCGCCTATTTCGGCGCGAGCAGCGCGCGGGCCTCGTGGATCAGGTGGACCCAGTCGGAGAAGGCCTTCGCCAATCCGACGACCAGCTCCTTGAGCGGCCCCTCCACGAGGCAGCCGCTTTCATCGAAGCTGCCGTCGCTGACGTGCCCCAGATAAGCCTCGGGATGCTGCATCACCGGCATGTTGAGGAACACGCAGGCCTGCCTGAGCTGGTGGTTGGCGCCGAAGCCGCCGATGCTCCCCGGCGAGGCGCTGACGATCGCCGCCGGCTTCCGGTTCCAGACGCTGGCGCCATAGGGCCGCGAGCCGACGTCGATCGCGTTTTTGAGCACGCCCGGAACGCCGCGATTATATTCGGGCGTGACGAAGAGGATTCCGTCCGCGGCGCGGATCTCGTCGCGGAAACGCGTATAGGCGGCCGGCTGCTCGCCCGAATCGTAATCCTGGTCGTAGAGCGGCAGATCGCCGATCTCGACGATGTCGCAGTCGAGCCGGTCGCCGGCGAAGGCGCAGAGCGAGCGCGCCACTCTGCGGTTGATCGAGGCGCGCCTCAGGCTGCCGACGACGATCGCGATCTTGTAGCGGGCCATCGACGCTCCTCTTTTGCGGCAGCCCCCCGCGCTCCCGCCCTAGCCCCCGTCGGCCTTGGCTTCAATGCGGTCCTTGTCCCTTTGCTCGATCCGATGCGAGATCCAGCGCATCGTCATGCCGAGGATCGAGGCGATCATTCCGCCGATCAGGCAGGCGAACAGCAAAGGCTGCTCGGACGCGCTTTTCCACGCGACGATCCCGAGCAGAACGACGCTGAGGGACGAAACGAGATAGCCGAGGCCCTTGAAGGTTGAAGCTGCGCGCATGCGGAAGCAAAAACGCGAAATGGACTTCGGTTCCTAGCGCCGCCCTTGGTGGCGGATATTGCCCGGGCGACCGCGGCGTCCCTGCTGCCTTTTGCCGCCCCGCTCTTCGCGCGGCTTCGGCGCCCGGCCGGCGCCGCGCGGGGCGTCGGGAAGCTCGAAGCGCAACGCCCCGCTCACCGGATCGGCCTCGGCGAGTCGAAGAGTCAGGCGCTGGCCCAGCGCATAGGTCTCGCCGCTCTCGTCGCCGGCCAGGGTCTGGCTTGCCTCGTCGTAGCGGAAATATTCGCGGCCGAGCGTCGCCGCCGGCACCAGGCCATCGCCGCCCAGCTCCTCGACCGTCGCGAAGAAGCCGAACGGCTGAACGCCCGTGATCCGGCATTTGACCAGCGCGCCGACCTGCTCGGAAAGGTAAGCGGCGACGTAGCGGTCCATCGTCTCGCGCTCGGCCACCATCGCCCGGCGCTCGAGGTTGGAGATGAGCTCGCCGATCACGTCCATCGACGTCGCCTCCTCGTCGGTCAGCCCCCCTTCTCCGAGCCGGTAGGCGCGGACGAGGGCGCGGTGGACGACGAGGTCGGCATAGCGCCGGATCGGCGAGGTGAAATGGGCGTAGGAGCCGAGCGCGAGCCCGAAATGGCCGTGATTGTGCGGGCCGTAATAGGCCTGCGTCTGGGTGCGCAGGATCTGCTCCATGATCTGGGGAAGGATGGGGGATTCCTGGTCCTCCCCGGAACGGGGAGGGGGACCGCTCGCGGAGCGGGTGGTGGCGGGGCCGGTGCGCCGGCTCGCTTCGCTCGCGACCCCTCCACCAGCTGCGCTGGTTCCCCTCCCCGTTCCGGGGAGGATTTTTGCCTCTCGAACCCGCTCGATGATGTGGTTGAACGTCGCCGGCCGCACGACCTGGCCGAGCGCGAACTCGATGCCGAAGGTCTTGAGGTAGTCGCGCAGGGCAACCAGCTTCTCGCGGCTCGGCGGCTCGTGGACGCGGTACATGACGCCGGCCTTCTTCGCCTCCAGCGCCTTGGCCGCGGCGACGTTGGCGGCGATCATGTAATCCTCGATCAATTTGTGCGCATCGAGCCGCTCGCGCGGAGCGACCGAGAGGATCCGCCCCTTCTCGTCGAGCGTCACCCGGCGCTCGGGCAGGTCGAGCTCGAGCGGGGCGCGCTTGACCCGCGCCGCGTAGAGCGCCCGCCAGCAATCCCAGAGCGGGCGCAGCTGGTCGAGGATCGTACCCTCGATCTCGGGCATCGAGCACGGCGAGGAGGAGACTTCGACCGGCTCGTCCGAGTCGATCGCCGCCTGCGCGTCCTCATAGGCGATGTTGGCCGCGATTCGCACCCGCGCCCGGCTGAACCGCCAGCTCTTGAGCGCGCCCGCCTTGGTCACCTGAAGATGGCAGACGAGCGCCGCCCGGTCCTCGCCTTGTTTCAGCGAGCAGACCTCGGCGGAAAGAATCTCGGGCAGCATCGGCACCACCCGGTCCGGGAAGTAGACGCTGTTGCCGCGCTTCCTCGCCTCCTTGTCGAGCGCCGAGCCGGGGCGGACGTAGAAGCTGACGTCGGCGATGGCGACGATCGCCTTCCAGCCGCCGGCATTGGCGGGATCGTCGTCGCTCGCCGCCCAGACCGCGTCGTCATGGTCGCGCGCGTCGGCCGGATCGATCGCGACGATCGGAATGTGGGTCAGGTCCTCACGCAAATCCTCCCCGGAACGGGGAGGGGGACCGCCGAAGGCGGTGGTGGGGTCGGAGGCGGTCGGCCCCTCCACCAGCCTGCGGCTGGTCCCCCTCCCCGTTCCGGGGAGGATTGGGAGTTTCGCCACCCGCTCAGCTTCATCGGTGACGGCGTCGGGAAACTCGTGCGGGATGCCGTGCTTGTGGATCGCGATCAGGCTGAAGCTGCGCGGTGCGAACGGGTCGCCGAGGATCGTGTCGACCCGTGCCGCCAGCCGCGGCGGCCGCCCGACCTTCTCGGCCAGCACCAGATCGCCGACCTCAGCCTCTCCCAGGTCGGATATCGGAAGCTCGCGCCGCTCCTTCTTCTCGACCGGCCGCAGCCAATGCCCCTCCCCCTCCTTGTGAACGACTCCGAGCACCAGCTCGCTGCCCTTCAGCAGCTTCTTCATCGGATGCGCGATCCAGCCGTCGCGCCCTTCTTCGTTGCGCGCGAGAATGCGGTCGCCGACGCCGAGCGCCGCGGCCCCGCGCCCCTTGCGCTCCATGACGCGCAGCCGCGGCGGCGGCCCGTCCGCCTCCCAGCGCTCGGGCACCGCGAAGGCGCGCCCCGAATCGTCGATGTCGGCGACTCGAAGCACGGTGACCTTCGGCACCCCACCCATCTTGTGGAAGGCGCGGCCCGGCCCGGCGTCGATCAGCCCCTCGTCGCCCATGTCGCGAAGCAATGCCTTGAGCGCGATCTTCTCATTGCCCTTGAGCCCGAACGCCCGCGCGATCTCGCGCTTGCCCGCCGGGTCTCCGGAGGAGGCGATGAACTCCAGAATCTGCTGGCGGCTGGGAAGGCCGGCCTGTCTCGGTTTGCGTGGCATCTCAATCCGTCATTGCGAGGAGTGTAGCGACGAAGCAATCCAGGAATGCGGAGGTTCCGCCTGGATTGCCGCGCTTCGCTCGCAATGACGGCCTACGGATTCTGCGCCGGCGGCGGGTTCGTCCAGGGCCTGAACGCCCCGCCCGGCACCGCCGAGGCGACCGGACTCTCCGATCCGTCCGCCGCCACCGAGGAGACGCCGAACACCCAATCGTCGACGCGCACGCCGGGCAGGGTGGCCCGTCGGGCAGTGGAGTTGTCGAGCACCCTCAGGCAATCATCGTCGGGGCAATTGTAGGCGGCGACATAGCGGCGGCTATGCTCCCAATGACGAGCATCCGTTCGCCGCCAACGAACGACATATGTGTTCGCTTCGGCAACCGGCTCCCAGATGATCGTCGTATCGGTCGACACTGCCCCTTCCACTCTTGGCTCGGGCGGCATCGGCGCCCGCGCCAGCGCCGCCAGCGCGGCGACGTTAAGTTGAGTCACCTTCCGCAGATAGGGGAAATCCATGTGATCGATCGTGTCGCCGTAGACGATTCCGTTCTCCGTCCGCAGATCCTGGTGCTGCCAGTTGTAATTCTCGATCGCCACCGAGAAGCGGATGGCGGGGAAGCCGAGGCGTTGGAACGGGATATGGTCGCCGCCGCGGCCGAAGCGGTCGGTGCGCCAGATCTGACGCACGTCGAGGCCGAGCGCGAGATCGTCCGCCAGCGTGGAGACGAATCGCGACAGGTTGCGCGAGGGCGCGTCGTTCTCGCCGCCGAGGCTGCGCTGGGCGGCGATCAGCTCGCTCGTCGCGTCGGCGCGCACCCCCTCCGAAATCACCCGGACGTGCGAATCGTCGCAGACGCCGTCCGACGAGCAGCTGTTGCCGATGATGTCGTTGTTGAGCTCGGCCTCGACCCGCCAGTGATGATCCTTGGCATATTGGGCGAGGATCGTGCTGCCGTTCAGCCCCTGCTCCTCGCCCGAGACGACGCCGTAGACGATCGTCGCCGGGAAGCGGTAGCGCGAGAGGATCCGGGCCGCCTCGATCACCGCCGCGGTGCCCGATCCGTCGTCGTTGGCGCCGGGCGCATCGGAGGTCGCGTTGAGCGGGTCCGTGACTCGGCTGTCGATATGGCCGGTGATGACGATCACGCGGTCGGGATCGGTCGTTCCGCGCTGGATCGCGACCACGTCCTCGACCAGCGTCGGCGTCGGGATTCGCCGGTTGGTCACCGTGTCCGACGGCCGGACGATCTCGAGGCAGCCGCCGCAGGCGCGCGAGAAGCCGCGGAATTGCGCCTCCGTCCAGTTCAGCGCAGCGCCGATGCCGCGCATGGGATTGTCGCGCACCGACAAAGTGTGGCGCGTGCCGAAGGCCACCAGCCGCTCGACCGTCGCATGCATATTGTCTTGCGACACCTGGTCGGCGAGCGCGCGCAGAGTCGGCGGCGCGGCGGGCGGGGCGGAATGACGGGATTGGGACAGCGCGGGCGCGGCCGCGAGCGCGGCGAGGATGAGCAGCTTCTTCATGGCGCTTCGGATGAACCCGTTCGCGCCCGAAAGGCAAGGGGGACCACTTTGATCGAAAGCAAGGCCGACCTTCGTCGAACGCGAGATGCGCCTTCCGGCGAGGCCGGCCATTCCTCCCTGCAGTCTTAAAGGGGTGTCCCGTGATCCGTAACGTCCTCGCCGCGATCGTCCTGCTCGTCTTCGCCGGACCGCTCCACGCGCAGAGCGCCAGGGCCAATGTCGAGGCTCTGCTCGCCGCGGACCGCGCCTTCTCCGCGGCCGCTGCCCACGCGCCGAGCATCCCAGACGCCTTCGCGGCGATGTTCGACGAACAAGTGGTGGTGCCCATCCCCGGCCGCGGCCATCTGATCGGCCGCGACGCCGTGATGGAGGCCTATCGCGCCAGCACGTCGTTCCGCGAGGGCACGATCTCCTGGGCTCCGATACGGGGCGGCATCTCCGCCGACGGCACGCAGGGCTTCACGCTCGGCTATCTCAACGTCAGCGCCGGCCCTCCCGAACGCCGCAACCGCAAATATCTCGCTTACTGGATTCGGCGTCCGCAAGGCTGGCGGATCGTCGCCTACCGCCTGCTTCCGCGCGCACCCGGCGAGGTCTCGACCGACCTGCTCGAACCCTCGCTCCCCGGTTTCACGGCCGCGCCGTCCACCAACGCCGCCCACATCGCGTCGCTCCGGGCTAGCCTGTCGGCCGCCGAGCAAGCCTTCTCCGACCGCGCCCAGCAGGTCGGCCTGCGCGCCGCCTTCCTCGAGTTCGGCCGCGCCGATGCGGTCAACATGTCGGATGGCCCGGGCTTCGCCGTCGGCCTCGCCGCCGTCACGGCCCATTTCCCTGAAAACGCGACGACCAGCCCGCTGCGCTGGAGCACCGAGCGAAGCTTCGTCGCCTCCTCGGGCGACCTCGGAGTCTCGATCGGAACGATCCACGCCAACGGCCCGGTGCCGGAAGGCCAGGGCGCGGATTTCCCCTTTTTCACCGTGTGGCGGAGGGACAGGCCCGGCGCGCCGTGGCGGTACATCGCCGAATGAAAATCCTCCCCGGAACGGGGAGGGGGACCTGCCGGAGGCGGGTGGGGGGTCGGAGGCTGTCGGCCCCACCACCATGCTTCGCATGGTCCCCCTCCCCGTTCCGGGGAGGACTAAGCCGCGACCACCTCCTGCTCGATCGCTCCGAAGATCGAGTGGCCCTCGCCGTCCTCCATCCAGATCCGCACCCTGTCGCCTACCTTGAGAAAGGGCGTCGCCGCCGCGCCGTCGAGGATCGTCTCGACTGTGCGCAGTTCGGCGAGGCAGGAATAGCCGCTCCCGCCGCGGTCGACCGGCTTGCCTGGGCCGCCATCCACGCCCTTGTTGGATACCGTGCCGGAGCCAAGGATCGTGCCCGCGCCCAGATTGCGGGTCCTGGCGAGGTGGGCGACTAGGGTGCCGAAA
This sequence comes from Alphaproteobacteria bacterium, assembly GCA_005883305.1. Lineage (NCBI taxonomy): Bacteria > Pseudomonadati > Pseudomonadota > Alphaproteobacteria > Alphaproteobacteria bacterium. Next base: position 1,669,060 of record VBAC01000001.1, read on the forward strand.
TCGAAGGTCATGTCCTGCCCCGCATCGGCCCGGCCGAAGGGCTGGCCGTTGAGATCGACGCTGAGCACGCCGCGCAGCTTGCCGTCCGCCCAGGCCTCGCCCAGCTCGTCGGGCGTCACGAACACCGGCGACAGGGCGGAGGCAGGCTTGGACTGGAGGAAGCCGAAGCCTTTGGCCAGCTCGGCCGGAATCAGGTTGCGCAGGGAGACGTCGTTCACCAGCCCGACCAGCTTGATATGCTCCAGCGCCTCGTCGCGCGACACGCCCCGCGGCACGTCGTCGGTCACCACCACGATCTCCGCCTCGAGGTCGCAGCCCCAGGCCTCGTCGGCGAGCGGGATCGGGTCGCGCGGACCCAACATTTCGTCGGATGCGCCCTGATACATGAGCGGGTCGGTCCAGAAGCTCTCGGGCATCTCGGCGCCGCGCGCCTTCCGCACCAGCTCGACATGGTTCACGTAAGCCGATCCGTCGGCCCACTGGTAAGCGCGCGGCAGCGGCGCGTCGGCGGCCCGCTCGTGGAAGCGGTCGCGCGGGATGACCCCATGTTCGAGGTCGGTGGCGAGCAGCTGCAGCTGCGGCGCGATCCGCTCCCAGTCGTCGAGCGCGGCCTGAAGCGTGGGGGCGAGGTGGCCGGCCTCCGCGCACCAGGCGAGATCGCGGCTGGCGACGACGAGCCGCCCGTCGCGGCCGGATTTCAGGGAACCGAGTTTCATTGCTTCTCCGTCATTGCGAGAAGCGAAGCGACGAAGCAATCCAGAACCGCCGTCGCGCCGCACTGGATTGCTTCGCTGCGCTCGCAATGACGACAGCAACTGGCATTTCCGCTTGGCCTTGGCTAGGGCCGCAGCCGATCAAACCATCCGAGTCACGAGGAAATCATGCGTAATATCGATCATTTCGTCGCGGGCGGCGCCTATGCGTCGGGCGAGCGGCACGGCGACGTCTTCGATCCCAACAATGGCGGCGTTCAGGCCCAGGTGCGCCTCGGCACTGCGGCCGATCTCGCAAAGGCGGTCGCCGCCGCGCGCGAGGCCTTCCCCGGCTGGGCCGCGACCAACCCGCAGCGCCGCGCCCGGGTGATGTTCAACTTCAAGGCGCTGGTCGAAGCCAATATGGACGACCTCGCCCTGATGCTCTCCAGCGAGCACGGCAAGGTGATCGCCGACGCGCGCGGCGACGTGCAGCGCGGCCTCGAAGTGATCGAATATGCCTGCGGCATCCCCCACGCGCTGAAGGGCGAGTACACGCAGGGCGCGGGCCCGGGCATCGACGTCTATTCGATGCGCCAGCCGCTCGGCATCGTCGCCGGCATCACCCCGTTCAACTTCCCGGCGATGATCCCGATGTGGATGTTCGGCGTCGCCATCGCCTGCGGCAACGCCTTCATCCTCAAGCCCTCCGAGCGCGACCCTTCCGTCCCGGTCCGCCTCGCCGAGCTGATGAAGGAAGCCGGCCTTCCCGACGGAATCCTCCAGGTCGTCCACGGCGACAAGGAGATGGTCGACGCGATCCTCGATCACCAGGACATCCACGCGATCAGCTTCGTCGGCTCGTCCGACATCGCCCAGTACATTTACGGCCGCGGCACCGCGAACGGGAAGCGCGTCCAGGCCTTCGGGGGCGCCAAGAACCACGGCATCGTCATGCCCGACGCCGACCTCGACATGGTGGTCAACGACCTCGCCGGCGCCGCCTTCGGAAGCGCCGGCGAACGCTGCATGGCCCTTCCGGTCGTCGTCCCCGTCGGCGACAAGACCGCCGACGCGCTGCGCGAGAAGCTGATCCCCGCCATTCGCGCCCTGCGTGTCGGCATCTCCACCGACGCCGAGGCCCATTACGGCCCGGTCGTCACCGCCGCGCACAAGGCGAAGATCGAAAGCTACATCCAGATGTGCGCCGACGAGGGCGGCGAGCTGGTGATCGACGGTCGCGGCTTCAGCCTCCAGGGCCATGAGGAGGGCTTCTTCATCGGCCCGACCTTCTTCGATCATGTGAAACCGAGCTTCCGCTCCTACAAGGAGGAGATTTTCGGCCCCGTCCTCCAGATGGTCCGCGCCGACAGCTTCGAGGAGGCGGTGCGCCTTCCGAGCGAGCACGAATATGGCAACGGCGTCGCCATCTTCACCCGCAACGGCCACGCCGCGCGCGAATTCGCCGCGCGGGTCAACGTCGGCATGGTCGGGATCAACGTGCCGATCCCGGTCCCGGTCGCCTACCACACGTTCGGCGGCTGGAAGCGCTCGGGCTTCGGCGACATCGACCAGCACGGCCCCGAGGGCGTGCGCTTCTGGACCAAGAACAAGAAGGTCACCCAGCGCTGGCCGGACGGCTCGGCGACGGGCGAAAATGCCTTCGTCATCCCGACGATGGGTTGAGCCGGGATGAAGCTCTACCTCGCCCCGGGAGCCTGCTCGCAGGCGCCGCACATCGCGCTCCTGGAAACCGGATTGCCGTTCGAGGCGGTGAAGGTCGATCTGAAGACCAAGCGGCTGGAGACGGGCGAGGATTACACCGCGATCAATCCCAAGGGCGCGGTGCCGGCGCTCGCGCTGGACGACGGCACGCTGCTCACCGAGAACGCTGTCGTCCTCCAATATATCGCGGATCGGACGCCGGAAGCGCGCCTGATCCCGCCGGTCGGCACGCTGGCGCGCTACCGCGCGCTCGAATGGCTGAACTATATCGCGACCGAGCTGCACAAGGGCTTCGCGCCGCTCTTCCACCCGACCGGCGAACCGCGCGCCCACGTCATCGAGCAGCTCTCGGCGAAATTCGATTATGTGAACGCGCGGCTCGGCGACGGCCCCTATCTGGCCGGCGCGGACCTCAGCGTCGCCGATCTGTACCTGTTCGTGATCCTCGGCTGGACCCGAATCTTCCACATCGATCTCGCCCGCTGGCCGGCCCTCGCCGCCTTCCGGGCGCGCCTGCTGGAGCGCGAATCAGTGCGAGAGGCCCTGCACGCCGAGGGCTTCGCGCCGAAGTGACAGAGGCGCTGCGATTCAGGTTCAGCCTGACGAATCTCCGCGCTATGGGGCCAGCATGAGCCAGTTCGACCTCACCGACGAGCAGCGCCAGATCCAGGAGATGGCGCGAGCGTTCACCGCGGACGCGATCACCCCCCACGCGAGCGAATGGGACGAGAAGCACATCTTCCCGCGCGAGACGATCCGTGCAGCGGCCGAACTCGGCTTCGGCAGCATCTACGTGTCCGAGGATTCCGGCGGCATCGGGCTCGGGCGGCTCGAGGCGGCCCTGATCATGGAGGCGATGGCCTATGGCTGCCCCTCGACCAGCGCCTTCATCTCGATCCACAACATGGCGAGCTGGATGATCGACCGGTTCGGCGGACAGGCGGTCAAGGACAAATATCTCCCCTCGATGGTGACGATGGAGCGGATCGGCTCCTATTGCCTGACCGAGCCCGGCTCCGGCTCCGACGCCGCCGCGCTCAAGACCCGCGCGGTCAAGGACGGCGACCACTATGTCGTCTCCGGCTCCAAGGCGTTCATCTCCGGTGGCGGCGAGAATGAAATCTACGTGACCATGGTCCGCACCGGCGTCGACGGCCCCAAGGGCATTTCCTGTCTGGTGATCGAAAAGGACATGCCGGGCGTCTCGTTCGGCGCTCAGGAAAAGAAGCTCGGCTGGCATTCGCAGCCGACCGCCCAGGTCAATTTCGACGAGGTCCGCGTTCCGGCCGAGAATTTGGTCGGCGGCGAGGGCGAGGGCTTCCGGATCGCGATGATGGGTTTGGACGGCGGCCGGCTCAACATCGGCGCCTGCTCGCTCGGCGGCGCCCAGCGCTGCCTCGACGAGGCGGTCAGCTACACCAAGGAGCGCAAGCAGTTCGGCTCGGCCATCGCCGATTTCCAGAACACGCAGTTCATGCTCGCCGACATGGAGACCGAATTACAGGCCGCGCGGATGCTGCTCTACGCCGCGGCGGTGAAGGTCACCGAGAACGCGCCCGACAAGACCAAATTCGCGGCGATGGCCAAGCGGCTCGCGACCGATTCGGGCTCGTCGATCGTCGACCGCGCGCTCCAGCTCCACGGCGGCTACGGCTATCTCCAGGATTATCCGATCGAGCGCTTTTGGCGCGACCTTCGGGTCCATTCGATCCTCGAAGGCACCAACCAGGTGATGCGGATGATCGTCGGGCGGGAGCTGACCCGCCAGTGACCGACGCAGCGACGGACGCCGGCGAGGGCATCGCCGGGCAGTGGACATCGGCGATGGCGCGGCTTTCGGAAGCGGCGCAGTCCGCGCTCGCCGCGGGTCCCGGCCTCGCCGGCACGCGGCCCTACGATCCGCTGGCCCTGTTCCGGACGATGGCCGATTTCGCAGCCGGCTTCCGACCCGATCAGCTGCTCCAGGTCCAGATCGAGGCGGCGCGCGAATGGGGACGCTTCTGGGCCGAGGCCTGGTCGCCGGGCGAGCCCGCCGAGGCGAAGCCGCGCGACCGGCGCTTCGCCCATCCCGAGTGGGAGACCCAGCCCTATCGCACGCTTCGCGACGCCTATCTGCTCGCCTCGAAGCAGCTTCGCGGCGGCGTCAAGGCGGCGGGCGGCGACGGGCCCGACGCGGCGATGATGAACTTCCTGGTCGACCAATATCTGAACGCGGTCGCGCCGACCAACTTCGCGATGACCAATCCTGCGGTGGTCGAGCGCACGGTCGAGACCGGCGGCGCCAATCTCGCCGCTGGCTTCGCCCATTTGCTCGAGGATGTGGCGAGCGGCAAGGGCATCGTTCGCCGGCGCACGGAGAGCGATTTCGTCGTCGGCGAGACGCTCGCCGCAACCCCCGGGGCGGTCGTCTTCCAGAACGAGCTGTTCCAGCTCATCCAGTACGACCCGGCGACTTCGGACGTCGCGGCCGAGCCCCTGCTCTACGTGCCGCCGCTGGTGAACAAATATTACATGATCGATCTCCAGCCCCGCTCCAGCCTGGTCAAATGGCTGGTCGACCAGGGCCGGACGGTATTCGTCATCTCCTGGGTCAATCCCGACGAGCGCCACCGCGACATGGGCGTCGAGCAATATGTGCTCCAGGGCATCGTCGAGGCGATCGGCGCGGCGCGCAAGGCCGCGAATGCGGACAAGCTCGACCTGTTCAGCTTCTGCCTCGGCGGCACCCTCGTGGCGATCGCCCTCGCCTGGCTCGAAGCGAAGGGCCGGGCAAGCGAGGTCGCCAGCGCCACTTTGATCGGCTCGATGGTCGATTTCGCCGACATGCGCGACTGGTCGGCCTTCGTCCACGAGGCGCATTTGGAGGCACTCGAGGACCATCTCGCCAAACGCGGCTTTATCGACTCGACCGAGCTCCAGCAGCTCTTCGCCGCGGTCCGCTCGAACGACCTGATCTGGTCGTCGGTGGTCAACCACTACCTCCTCGACAAGCCCGCCCCCGCCTCCGACCTTCTCCACTGGTTCGAGGACGGCGCCCGCATCCCCGAGGCGTTCCTCAAGAGCTACAATCGCGGGCTGCTCGCCAGCAACGCGCTCAAGGAAGGCACCGGCTTCACGGTCGGCGGAGTGGCGATCGACCTTTCGGCGGTGAAAACTCCGGTGACGGTGATCGCCCTCAAGGACGATCACGTCTCGGCCTGGGAAGCGGTCTATGACGGCACGCATCTGTTCGGCGGCCCGGTCCAGTTCATCCTCGGCGGCTCTGGCCACAATGCCGGCGTGATCAACCCGCCGGCCGCCAACAAGCACGGCTACTGGACCAGCGAAGCCAGGCCCGCCTCTGCCGGGGAATGGCTGGAGGGCGCCACCCGCCACGAAGGCACGTGGTGGCCGGCTTGGAACGCCTGGCTCGACGCCCACAGCTCCGGCAAGGTGAAGGCGCGCAAGCCGAAGAATCCGATCGAGCCGGCGCCGGGAAGCTATGTGAGGGTGGTGCATGATTAATTGCTCCCCGGCGAAGGGGCACCCCGCAAAGTACTACTTTGCGGGGACCCCGAAGGCCGGGGCCCAGGCGGCGCGGAGCGCCGAACGCGCTACCGCGCGCTGTTTTTCTAAGGCCTGGACCCCGGCCTTCGCCGGGGAGCAGGGTGGGACCGAATGACCGATATTGACGACACGCTCACCTACATAGACGGCCGCGCCGGCCGCCTGAGGCTCAACCGGCCAAAGGCGCTCCATGCGCTCAACCTGCCGATGGTCCGCCAGATGACCCGCGCGTTGCTCGACTGGCGCCACGATCGCAGCGTGCGCCTCGTCATCATCGACCATGCCGAGGGGCGCGGCTTCTGCGCCGGCGGCGACGTGGTGAGCATCGCGCAGAGCGCGCAAGGGCAGAGCGAGGCCGGCCGCGCCTTCTTCTTCGAGGAATATCGGCTGAACCACCTGATGTACACCTACGCCAAGCCCGGCGTGGTGTTCATGGACGGGATCACGATGGGCGGCGGGGTCGGCATCGCCTGCCCCTGCCGCTATCGCGTGGCGACCGAGCGGACCATCTTCGCCATGCCGGAAACCACGATCGGCCTGTTCCCCGACGTCGGCGGCGGCCGCTACCTCTCGCGCCTGCGCGGCCGGATCGCGCAATATCTGGCGTTGACGGGCGCTCGGATCGACGGCGCCGACTGCGTCGCGCTCGGCCTCGCCAATTTCTATATTCCCTCGGACCGGCTTGAAGCGCTCAAGGCGCAGCTCTGCCGCGAGCCCCAGAAAGCGGAAAGCCTCCTCGCCGGGGCCGCGGTTCCTGCGCCGCCGTCCAAGATCGCCGAGGTCCTGCCGCTGATCGACCGCCTGTTCGCCTCGGACGATTATGAGGAGATCCTGGCCGCGCTCCGCGCCGACGCCGGCGATTGGGCGAAGGCGCAGCTAGAAGGACTCGCGGCCAAGTCGCCGACCGCCTGCAAGGTCTCCGTGCGCATGCTGGTCGAGAGCCCGCACCAGCCGCACTTTCTCGACGAGATGCGGATGGAGTTCGCCATCGTCACCCGAATGTTCCGCCACGGCGACTTCTACGAAGGCGTGCGCGCTTTGCTGATCGACAAGGACAACAATCCGCGCTGGGACCCGGCAGCGCCCGGGGAGGTCACGCCCGCCATGGTCGACGCCTTCTTCGAGCCCCTGCCGCAGAGCGAGGCGTGGAGCCCGCTGCCCCCCGAGGGAGATTAATTGGGGACAGTCCCTATTTAGCTAAAGGTTTGAGGACAAAGGAAATGACTTACGAGACGATCCTGGTCGAACAGCGCGGCGCGGTCACGCTCGTAACGCTCAACCGCCCGCAGGCGCTGAACGCGCTCAACTCGACCGTGCTCGCCGAGCTGATCGCCGTCTTCGCCGCCTACGACTCGGACGAAAGCCAGCGCTGCCTCGTCCTCACCGGCTCGGAGAAAGCCTTCGCCGCGGGCGCGGACATCAAGGAGATGTCGGACCAGGGCTTCGCCTCGATGTATTCCTCCAATTTCTTCGCCGGGTGGGAGAAGGTCACGGCAACCCGCAAGCCGTGGATCGCCGCGGTCGCGGGCTATGCGCTGGGCGGCGGCTGCGAGGTGGCGATGATGGCCGATTTCATCATCGCCGCCGATACAGCCAAGTTCGGCCAGCCCGAGATCAAGCTCGGAGTCACGCCCGGCATGGGCGGCTCGCAGCGCCTGACCCACGCGGTCGGCAAGGCCAAGGCGATGGAGATGTGCCTGACGGGGCGAATGATGGGCGCCGAGGAAGCGGAGCGTTCGGGCCTCGTCGCCAGGGTCGTCCCCGCCGCCGAGCTGATCGACGAGGCGCTTAAGACCGCCGAGACGATCGCTTCGATGTCGCCGGTCGCCGCGATGGCCAACAAGGAAATGGTCAACGCCGCCTTCGAGAACGGCCTCGCCCAGGGCATCGCTTTCGAGCGCCGCCTGTTCCACGGCCTGTTCGGCACCGAGGACCAGAAGGAAGGCATGAGCGCCTTCGTCGCCAAGCGCGCTGCGGAGTGGAAGGGAAGATAGAGCGCTGGAAATAGAGACGCCCAAGCCCTTTGCCGTTCGCCCCGAGCGAAGTCGAGGGGCCCGGCCGAGCGAAGCCGAGGCTTCACATTCTCGGCTCCGCTCGAAGGGATGTCTCGACTTCGCTCGACACGAACGGGTTGGAAGGACTTCGAAATGGCGAAAGTAGCATTCATCGGGCTCGGCAATATGGGCGGCGGGATGGCCGCGAACCTCGCCAAGGCGGGGCACGACGTCGCCGCCTTCGACCTCAGCGAGGATGCCCTCCTCCGCGCCGAGGCGCGCGGCGCCGCCCGAGCCGCCTCCGCGCAGGAAGCGGTGGTGGGCGCCGAGGCGGTGGTGACCATGCTCCCCGCCGGACGCCACGTTCGCGAGGTCTACGAGACCTCGATCATCGGCCACGCCCCCGCCGGCGCGATCCTGATGGATTGCTCGACGATCGACGTCGCCACCGCGCGCGAGGAGATCGAAAAGGCGACGGCCGCCGGCTACGACATGGTCGACGCCCCGGTCTCCGGCGGGATCGCCGCGGCGGAAGCCGGCACCCTCACCTTCATGGTCGGCGGCTCCGGCGAGGCGTTCGAGCGGGCCCGACCTTTCCTCGAGCAAATGGGCAAGGCGGTGATCCACGCGGGCGACGGCGGTGCGGGCCAGGCGGCGAAGATCTGTAACAACATGCTCTTGGGCGCGACGATGGTCGCCACCTGCGAAGCCTTCGCCATGGCGAAGAGGCTCGGCCTGGATCTGCAGACCTTCTACGACATTTCCTCCAAAGCCTCGGGCCAAAGCTGGTCGATGACCTCTTATTGCCCGGTCCCGGGAGTCGGCCCCGAGACTCCGGCCGACCGCGGCTACGAGGGCGGCTTCGCGGCCACCCTGATGCTCAAGGACCTGCGCCTGGCGATGGAGGCGGCCCAGAGCGTCGACGCCTACACGCCGATGGGCGCGGAGGCCGAGACGCTCTACGCCCGCTTTGCCGAAAGCCTGGGCGGGGGCGGCAAGGATTTTTCGGCGATCATCAAGATGATCGACGACAGCTGGAAAAGGCCGGCGATCTAGGACAGCTTAATCGTCATTGCGAGGAGCGAAGCGACGAAGCAATCCAGACGGACGGCGGGGCCCAACTGGATTGCTTCGCTACGCTCGCAATGACGAAGCGGTGTTTAGTTCCCCGGCGATGCCGCGTCGGCCGGCGCCGGGCGCACCGAGCCGAAATCGGAGCCCACCGGGATCCCGATCAGCGTCGTATCGGGGATCGAGCGGTCGAGCACGATGCACTCGGCGAAGCGCGGCCGGGCGCAGATCTGCCAGCGGTCGCCGGGGTGGATGGCGATGCTGCGCGGGTGGTAATCCCACTCGAACATGCGCTTGGCCGCGTCGACCTCATAGTCCTCGCCGTTAAAATTGGTCTGGTTGTAGATCATCATCCGCCCCGCGACGACGTCGGGCGCTGCCCGGGTCGGAGCGGGCGCTTGCGCCTGCATCGCGGACGCCGGAACGGCGAGAGTCGCGGCGGCCAGCGCCGCAATCGTCAGATTCTTCATCACTTTTTCCCACCAAGGATTAGGCCGTTGAATTTGTAGGATTTTGCGAAGCCCTTGCCAAGCCGGAATCCAGCACGCCCGCGACCGCCCCGCGCCAACCGGCAAGCCGCTGCGCGCGCGCCTTTTCTTCCATGGCCGGAGCGAAACTCGCGACCGCCCCGCGCATCGCCGCGGCCTCCTCGAGCGAGCCGAACAGACCAGCGCCCACCCCGGCGAGCATCGCGGCGCCGAGCGCGGTGGTCTCGATGAACGCTGGCCGCTCGACCTCCAGGCCGAGGATGTCGGCGAGATCCTGGGCGAGCCAGTCGTTGGCCGCCATGCCCCCGTCGATCCTGAGGCATTCCCACGCCGCGCCGTCGCCGGCGAAGGCGGTCATCAGATCGTGCGTCTGGTGCGCCTGCGCCTCCAGTGCCGCGCGCACGACATGGGCGCGGGTCGCGGAGAAGCTGAGGCCCGAAATCGCCGCCCGCGCGTCCGGCCGCCAGTGCGGCGCGCCGAGCCCGGAAAGCGCAGGAACCAGATAGACCCCTTCGTTGCCCTCCACGCTGCGCGCCAATTCCTCGCTCTCGGCGGAATGGGCGATCAGGCCGAGCGAGTCGCGAAGCCACTGGAACAGGCTGCCCGCGACGAACACCGATCCTTCCAGCGCATAGCGCCGCTCCCCCCCGATCTGCCAAGCGACGGTGGTCAGCAGGCGGTTTTGCGACACCGGCGCCTGCGTGCCGGTATGGGTGAGCACGAACGCGCCCGTTCCGTAGGTCGCCTTGGTCTCGCCCGGAGCGAAGCAGCCCTGGCCGATCGCCGCCGCCTGCTGATCCCCGGCCATTCCTGAGATTCGGATCGGCCCGCCGAGCTGGCGAGTCCCGCTGAAGTCCCCGGCGCAGTCGACGATCTCCGGCAACGCCTTGAGCGGCACGCCGAACAGGTCGCACAATCCCTCATCCCAACGCCCCGTGTGGATGTCCATCAGCGCGGTGCGCGAGGCGTTGGTCGCGTCGGTGATGTGACGCCCGCTTTTGGTCAGCTTGTAGATCAGCCAGCTCTCGACGGTGCCGACCGCGAGGTCGTCGCCCGACTCCCGGAGCTGCGGCCAATGCTCCAGCGCCCAGGCGATCTTGCTCGCCGAAAAATAGGGATCGAGCAGCAGCCCCGTTTTGGCCTGCAGCGCGGGCTCCTCGCCTTGCTCCTTCAGCCTGGCGCAGAAATCGGCCGTGCGCCGATCCTGCCACACGATCGCCGGGGCCAGCGGCTTCAAGGTGCGCTTCGACCAGAAGACGATCGTCTCGCGCTGGTTGGTGATTCCGATCGTCGCGATCCGCTCCCAACCGCCCGCCTTGACTGCCATCCTCTGCGCGCAGCGGAGCGACAGCCGCCAGATCTCGTCGGCGTCGTGCTCGACCCAGCCCGCCCGGGGATATTGCTGGCTTAGCTCCCGCTGCGCGACACCGTGGCAGGTGCCGTCGAGCCCGAAGAGCATCGCGCGCGTGCTGGTCGTCCCCGCATCGATCACCAGAATATTGTCGCCGGCCATCCCGCGCCTCCGCCCCCATCGTCATTCCCGCGAACGCGGGAATCCAGCTTTTTCTTCTTCGCCCCTTTTCAGCGCCAGCCTGACACCCCTTCCCGCTTTCGCGGGAATGACGTTAGGGGGTGGAGATGGACTCCTTCGATCTCCTCGTCGTCGGCGGCGGAATCAACGGGGCGGCGATCGCCCGCGACGCGGCGGGGCGCGGGCTCGACGTGCTGCTGGTGGAGAAGGACGATCTCGCCGCCCACACCAGCTCCGCCTCGTCCAAGCTGATCCACGGCGGCCTTCGCTATCTCGAGCAATACGAGTTCCGCCTGGTGCGCGAATCCCTGCACGAGCGCGCCATCCTGCTTCGGACGGCGCCCCATATCGTCCGCCCGCTCAAGTTCGTCCTGCCCGATCCGCCGGGCGGCCGCCCCTTCTGGCTGCTGCGCCTCGGCCTGCTGCTCTACGATCTGCTGCGCGGCCGCGACGAGCTTCCCCGTTCGCGCCGTGAGACGGCAGCCGATCCCGCGCTTAAGCTCGGCTTCACGCGCGCTTTCTACTACGACGCGTGGGTCGACGATGCCCGCCTGGTGGTCCTCAACGCCCTCGACGCGGCCGAACGCGGCGCCGAGATCGCCGTCGGCACCGAGCTGATCTCGGCGCGCCGCGACCGCGAAACGTGGATCGCCCGGCTGTCGGACGGTCGCACCGTCACCGCGCGCACGATCGTCAACGCCGCCGGCCCCTGGGTCGCCGAAGTGCTCAACCAGCGCCTCGGCGCGCGAAGCGAAAGCCGGGTCCGTCTCGTCAAGGGAAGCCACATCCTCGTGCCCCGGCTGTGGCAGGGCGATCAGGCCTACATCCTCCAGAACGAAGCGGACGGGCGGGTGGTCTTCGCCTTGCCCTACGGCGAGAACAGCCTGATCGGCACCACCGACATTTCCGTCGCCACGCCCGGCGAGGCGGTCGCCTCGGCGGAGGAGATTGCCTATCTCTGCGCCGCCGCCAATGCCTATTTCGTCCGGCACACGTCGCCCGCCGACGTCATCTGGGCCTATGCAGGAGTCCGCTCGCTCTACGATGACGGGGCAAGCCGCCCAAAGGACATCACCCGGGACTATCATCTCGAGCTCGACCCGGCGCCCGGCGCGAAATTGCTCTCGGTCTTCGGCGGCAAGATCACCACCGCGCGCGCGCTGGCGATCGAGGCGCTCGACCGGCTCGGCGTCGGCGGCCTCAAGTTCACGACCAATTCGGCGTTGCCCGGCGGCAACGTCGGCGAGGGTTTCAACCGCCGCCTCTCGGAGCTTTCCGCCTGGCTCCCGGGCGACATCCTGCTCCGCCTCGCCCGCGCCTACGGCACCCGGATCGACGCGGTAATCGGCGAGGCCGAGGCGCTCACCGATCTCGGCCGTCATTTCGGCGCGGGCCTCTACGAAGCCGAGGTGCGCTATCTCATGGACACCGAATTCGCCCGAACCGCCGACGACATCCTCTGGCGCCGGACCAAGCTCGGCCTCGCCATGAGCCCCGCCGAACGGAAGGAATTGGCGGACTGGATCGGAACGCGGGCGAATTCGCGCCGTTGACCGCTCATGCGTAGAACCACCGGCTGGAAGCTCGATCCCGACCAGCGCACCGAGTTGCTGCTGCAATTTCCGCCTCGTTATCCGAACGCCGTGGCCGACCATGTCACGCTCGAAAGCGGCGTCGGCCCCGATGCGCCGCTGCCGGCCGAAGCCGACGCGGAGATCGTCGGCCGCGCCGACGACGGCTCGGGCGTCGAGGCGATGGTCGTGCGCCTGAACGGCGCCACCGACCGTCCCGACGGTTCCACCTACCACATCACCTGGTCGCTCGCGGAAGGCCGCCGCGCCAAGGAAAGCAACGACGTCATCGCCGCCGGGGGCTGGACGCCGATCGACCTCCCGATGCCGCTCCGCCTCGCACCGGCACGCTGGCCGTGACCCGCCGGCTCTATCTCGACTGCGACGGAGTGCTCGCCGACTTCGACAGGGGCGCGACGGCGATCCTCGGCCTGCCGCCGCGCGCCTACGAGGCGCGCCATGGCCTCGGCCGCTTCTGGCAGAAGTTGGCCTCCGCGCCGGACTTCTATTTCGGCCTGCCGCTGATGCCCGACGCGATGGAATTGTTCGACGCTGTCAGGCACCTCGACCCGATCATCCTGACCGGCCTTCCGCGCGGCAATTGGGCCGCGGACCAGAAAGTGCGCTGGGCGGCCGAATATTTCCCGGGAACGAAGATCATCACCACCATGGCCCGCGACAAGCGCGACCACGCGAAAGAGGGCGACGTCCTGGTCGACGACCAGCTCAGGCATGCCCACCTGTGGGAGGAGGTTGGAGGAATCTTCGTCCACCACAAGAGCGCGCGGCAGACGCTGAAGGCGCTCGCCCGCTACTTTCCGCTCCGCCAGCCGGCGACTCCGGAATGAAAAAGGCCGCCCCGAAGGACGGCCTTTCGCCCTTGCCGAGGGCCGAGGCCGCTTACGCCGCCTCGAACTCTTCCTCGCCCATCACCGGGCCCGAATCCTGGCCCTTGGCGGCGGGGTCGCGGTCGACCAGTTCGATGATCCCCATAGGCGCTGCGTCCGAGGCGCGGATGCCGGCCTTGAGCACGCGGGTGTAGCCGCCCTCGCGCTCCTGGTAGCGCTTGGCCAGCACGTCGAACAGCTTCACCAGCTGGGCGTCGTCGAGCAGGCGCGCATGGGCCAGACGGCGGTTGGAAAGGCCGCCCTTCTTGGCCAGCGTGATCAGCTTCTCGACATAGGGGCGAAGCTCCTTCGCCTTCGGCAAAGTCGTCGTGATCTGTTCGTGCTTGATCAACGCGGCGGCCATGTTGCGGAACATGGCGATACGGTGGCTGGAGGTGCGGCCGAGCTTGCGGCCGCCGACGCGATGGCGCATTTCAACTTCCTTCGTTCGTCCGGATGCCGTTTCAGGTACATCCGGCCAGGCCCTCGAACGGGGGAAGGCCCCAACCCCAAATGAAAAGAACGGGCGCCCGGCCCGTCCCCCTGCGCGCGGTCCTAGAGCGGATCGGGCCGCCCGAGTCAAGCCGCCGCGGTCGGGCCATCCGCGTGTAAACGCATGTTATTGCGACTCCGGGCCGATCGGCTAAGCTTCGGCCATGCCCTCCTACCAACTCTATCACATGGATCCTTATACCGGTCATATCGAACGGGCGGAGCAGCTGCACGCGTCCGACGACGTCGCCGCGGTCCATGCGCTTCAGCAGCAGGAGGAAATCTATCCGCGCGAGCTGTGGCGTTCCGGCCGCAAGGTCGCGCGCATCGACGCGCTGCCGGCGCGTCGGCAGCGGGCGATGGCCGAACTGAACCTTCACTCCTAAACTGCGTTAATCCATTGCTGGGCGCCCCGGTCCCGGGCAACGTCGCGCCCCGCGGGGCGGGTCCGCCGCGGCGGGCCCGCCTACGTTCTCCTTGATCGAGAGTCTCGGATTTTCCCTGGCCGGTCCTAACGCTTGCCCCGCTCCCCTTCTTTCTGGCACGCTGGTCAGCATCGCCAGCCCGCCGGACGAAGGGATTGCGCCTCCATGGATTTTGACCTTACGGAACGGCAGGCTTTTTACCGGGATCGCGTGCGCGACTTCATCGAGACTCGGATTCGGCCGCGCAATGGGGATTACAAATCGGGGCTCGCGAAGGGGGATCGCTGGCAGCCCATCCCGGTCATCGAGGAGCTGAAGCCGGTCGCTCGCGGCGAGGGCCTTTGGAACCTGTTCATGCCGCCGGGCCATGCATTGCCCCATGTCGACGAAAGCTTCCAGTTCGAGGGGACTCAGCTGACCAACCTCGAATATGCCTTGTGCGCCGAGGAGATGGGGCGGCTGGCGTGGTCGAGCGAGGTGTTCAACTGCTCGGCGCCGGACACCGGCAACATGGAGGTGCTCCACCGCTACGGAACGCGCGAGCAGAAGGAGGAGTGGCTCAGGCCGCTGATGAACGGCGAGATCCGATCGGCCTTCCTGATGACCGAACCGGCGGTCGCCTCGTCCGACGCGACCAACATCGAATGCGACATCGCCCGCGACGGCGACGACTATGTGATCAACGGCCGAAAATGGTGGTCCTCGGGCGCGGGCGATCCGCGCTGCAAGGTCGCCATCCTGATGGGGAAGACCGACCGATCGGCCGACAGGCACCGCCAGCAATCGATGATCCTCGTGCCGCTCGACGCGCCGGGCCTGACGGTCGAGCGGGCGCTCACCGTCTACGGCTTCGACGACGCGCCGCACGGCCATATGGAGATCGCTCTGAAGGACGTGCGGGTTCCGGCCACGAACCTTCTGCTGGGCGAAGGGCGCGGCTTCGAGATCGCGCAAGGGCGCCTGGGGCCGGGCCGAATCCACCATTGCATGCGCACGATCGGCGCGGCCGAGGAGGCGCTGAAGGCGATGGTCCTTCGGCTGCAGTCGCGCGTCGCCTTCGGCAAGAAGCTGATGGAGCATTCGATCTGGGAGCAGCGCGTGGCGCGGGCGCGGATCGACATCGACATGTCGCGGCTCTTGTGCCTCAAGGCCGCCGACCTGATGGACAAGGCCGGCAACAAGGCCGCCCAGGCCGAGATCGCGATGGTCAAGGTCCACGCGCCGCAAATGGCGCTGAGGATCATCGACGACGCGGTGCAGGCGCATGGCGGCGCGGGGGTGAGCCAGGATTTCGGGCTGGCGGCGAGCTGGGCGGGGATAAGGACGCTGCGGCTCGCCGACGGGCCGGACGAGGTGCACAATAGGGCCATCGCGCGGCTGGAGTTCGCCAAGCATGCGCCGGCGGGCTGAAGCGGTGGCCGCAAACAAAAACCGTTCGTGTCGAGCGAAGTCGAGACACCCTTTCGAGCGCAGCCGAGAAATGAGCCTCGGCTTCGCTCGGCGGGGTCCCTCGACTTCGCTCGGGACGAACGGACTTGGGAACCGCGTTCCTGCCAACTGGAGACATGCATGACTGCTCTCTTCGATCTCACCGGCAAGGTCGCGATCGTCACCGGATCGTCGCGCGGCATCGGGCGGGCGATTGCCGAGGCGCTGGCCGATCATGGTGCGAAGGTGGTGATCTCAAGCCGCAAGGCCGAGGCGTGCCAGGAGGCCGCCGACGGGATCAACGCGCGGCATCCCGGCGCGGCGATCGTCGTCCCGGCGAACATCTCCTCGAAGGAGCAGCTTCAGAACCTCGTCGACGAGACCCGCCGCCAGCTCGGGCGGATCGACGTGCTGGTCTGCAACGCCGCGTCCAACCCCTATTACGGACCGATGGCGGGGATCAGCGACGAGCAGTTCCGCAAGATCCTGGACAACAACGTCATCGCCAACCACTGGCTGATCCAGATGGCCGTGCCGGAAATGCTCGAGCGCGGCGAGGGCTCGATCGTCATCGTCAGCTCGATCGGGGGCCTGAAAGGCTCGCCGGTGATCGGCGCCTACAACATCTCCAAGGCCGCCGATTTCCAGCTCGCCCGCAACCTCGCCCAGGAATTCGGGCCTCGGCAGGTGCGGGTGAACTGCATCGCGCCGGGGCTGGTGCGGACCGATTTCGCCCGGGCGCTGTGGGAAAATCCCGACACGCTGAAGATGGTCACCGCGCACACGCCGCTGCAGCGGATCGGCGAGCCGCACGAGATCGCCGGCGCCGCCGTGTTCCTCGCCTCGCCGGCCTCGACCTTCATGACCGGGCAGGCGATCGTGGTGGACGGGGGGAGCACGGTGGGAGTGGGACTGTGACTCCCCTCCACGTCATCCCCGCGAAAGCGGGGATCCAGCTTCTCTTTCGGAGGCCGGGTAGAGAAGGCAGCTGGATTCCCGCTTTCGCGGGAATGACGGAGAAGAGCGAATGAGACTCCAAAACAAGGTCGCGATCGTCACCGGCGCCGCGTCGGGGATCGGCAGGGCGACCGCGGCGCGGTTTCGCGAGGAGGGGGCGATCGTGATCGCCGCCGATGTCGCCGCGTCCGAAGGGGTGGTCGCCGCCGATGCGGGGCGGGACGAGGACGTGCGCGGGCTTGTCGAGCTCGCTTGCCGAGAACATGGCGGCCTCGACATCTTCTTCGCCAATGCCGGCATTTCGGGCGGGCTCGCCTCGCTGTTCGAGCAGGAGGTGGCGGACTGGGAGGAGATTCTCCGAGTCAATTTGATCGGGCCGTGGCTGGCGGTGAAGCATGGCGCGCCGGCGATGAAGGAGCGCGGCGCGGGCTCGATCATCTGCACCGCCAGCGTCGCCGGGCTTCGCGCCGGCGCCGGGGGCCCGGCCTATTCCGCGTCCAAGGCGGGGGTGATCCAGCTCGTCAGGGTCGCCGCGACCCAGTTGTGCGGCGCCAACATCCGGGTCAACGCGATCTGCCCGGGCCTGATCGAAACCGGCATGACCAGGGGGCTGTACGACATGGCGCGCTCGGCCGGAAAGGAGGACCAGATCGGCCATTTGAACCCGCTGAAGCGCGGCGGCGTGCCGATCGAGATCGCCAACGCGGCCTTGTTCCTCGCATCGGACGAGGCGAGCTACGTCAACGGCCACGCTTTGGTCGTCGACGGCGGCCTTTCCTGCTCCCACCCCTTCTACCGCCAGGATTACGGCCGGACCTCGTTCTAGGGAACTGACGCATGCCCGAAGCCTATATCGTCAGCGCGGCGCGCACCGCCGGGGGCCGCAAGGGCGGGCGGCTCGCCGGCGTTCACCCGGTTGACCTCGCCGCGATCGCGCTCGACGCGGCGGCGGAGCGCTCCGGCATCGACCCCGCGGCGATCGACGACGTGATCATGGGCTGCGTGACCCAGGCGGGCGAGCAATCGCTCCACGTCGGGCGCAACGCGGTGCTGGCGTCCAGGCTGCTGCCTCAGAGCGTTCCGGCGGCGACCATCGACCGCCAGTGCGGCTCCTCGCAACAGGCGATCCACTTCGCGGCGCAGGCGGTGATGAGCGGAACTCAGGACGTGGTGATCGCCGCCGGGGTCGAGAGCATGACTCGCGCGCCGATGGGCCTGTCGGTGGTCGCCGACAAGGGCTTCAACCCGTTCCCGCCGAGCGTCACCGGCAAATACGGCGTGCCGATGTTCAGCCAGTTCATGGGCGCCGAGATGATCGCCCGCAAATATGGATATTCACGCGAAAAGCTGGATGAATATGCGCTGCGAAGCCACCAGCGCGCCAAGGCCGCGACCGAGGCGGGGGCGTTCGGCGCGGAGATCGTGCCGGTGACGCTCGACGACGGCACGGTCCATTCGGTCGACGAGGGCATCCGCTTCGACGCCAGCATCGAGGGGATCGCGGCGGTCAAATTGCTCAAGGAGGACGGGGCGATCAGCGCCGCCTCGGCCAGCCAGATCTGCGACGGATCGGCGGCGGTGATGATCGTCTCCGAAGCCGCGCTGAAGGCGCACGGCCTGACCCCGCTGGCGCGGATCCACAACCTCACCGTCAC
The DNA here is from genome assembly GCA_005883305.1 of Alphaproteobacteria bacterium. Lineage (NCBI taxonomy): Bacteria > Pseudomonadati > Pseudomonadota > Alphaproteobacteria > Alphaproteobacteria bacterium. The sequence goes on from VBAC01000001.1 coordinate 1,687,522, forward strand.
CGCCGGCGATCCCGTCATCATGCTCGAAGAGCCGCTCTTCGCCACCGACCGGGCGCTGAGGCGGGCCGGCATGACCATCGCCGACATCGACCTTTACGAGGTCAACGAGGCCTTCGCCCCGGTGCCGCTCGCCTGGCTCGGCCATGTCGGCGCGGACGCGGAGCGGCTCAACGTCAACGGCGGGGCGATCGCACTCGGCCATCCGCTCGGCGCCTCCGGGGCGAAGCTGATGACCACGCTCGTCCACGCGCTGCGCGCACGGGGGCTGCGCTACGGGCTGCAAACGATGTGCGAGGGCGGCGGAATCGCCAACGTGACGATCGTCGAGGCGCTCTAGGCGCCCAGCCGCTCCGCGTGCCAGCGCAGGTGCTCCGCCATGAAGGTCGAGATGAAATAATAGCTGTGGTCGTAGCCCGGCTGCATCCGAAGGGTCAGCGGGATGCCGGCCTTGGCGCAGGCCGCCTCGAGAAGCTCCGGCCGCAACTGCTCGGCGAGGAAGTTGTCGGCCCCGCCCTGATCGACCAGCAGCTCGGCTATGCGCGCCCCGTCCTCGATCAGCGCGACCGCGTCGTGCTTGCGCCAGGCACTGCGATCGTCCCCGAGATAGCGGCCGAGCGCTTTCTCTCCCCACGGCACCTGTGACGGCGCGACGATCGGCGCGAAAGCGGAGACGCTGCGGTAGGTTCCGGGGTTGCGCAGACTAAGCGTCAGCGCGCCGTGGCCACCCATCGAGTGGCCCATGATCCCCTGCCGGACCATGTCGGCCGGGAAAATCTCCGCGACGAGATCGGGCAGCTCAGTGGTGACGTAGGAATACATACGATAATTGGCGGCATAGGGCGCCTGAGTCGCATCGACGTAGAACCCGGCGCCCTGCCCGAAATCATAGGCCTCGTCGTCGGGCACGCCCTCCCCGCGCGGCGAGGTGTCGGGCGCGACGAAGATCAGGCCGAGCTCGGCGCACGCCGCGCGATATTCGCCCTTTTCGGTGACGTTGGCATGGGTGCAGGTGAGGCCGGAGAGATACCAGACCACCGGGCAGGGCGCGGTCTCGGCCCGGGGCGGCAGATAGACCGAGAAGGTCATGTCCGTGCCGGTCGCGGTGGACGGGTGGCGGTAGACGCCCTGAATGCCCCCGAAGGCGCGGGCTTGCGACAGCGTCTCGATCACGAGGCGCCGCCGCCCGCCGCGATCAATGGCCGAAGATCAGCCAGAGAAGGATGATGACCGGGATCGGCACGCCGATCAGCCACAACAATAGTCCTTTTCCCATCTTCTATGCTCCGCGATCGTTCGTCACGGGGGCAGAACGAGGGGTTCGGCGAGCGGTTCCTCACGAGGGTGTCGGGCGATGGAGCGCGCAGAGCTTGTTGCCGTCCGGATCGCGCAGATAGGCGAGGTAGAGCGACCCGAACGCGCCGCTGCGCAGCCCCGGCGGGTCCTCGATCGCCGTGCCGCCGCCGGCGAGCCCGCGCGCGTGCCAGGCATCAACCTCCTCCGGGCTGTCATAGGCGAAGCCGATCGTCGCGCCATTGGCATGGCAAGCGGGTTCGCCGTCGATCGGCCTGGTGGCCATGAACACCGCGCCCCGGCGGCCGTAGCTGAGCCGCCCCTTGTCGTCGGGCCTAGCGTCCTTCTCGAACAAGGCGTCGTAGAAGCGCTTCGAGCGGCCCAAATCGTTCGATCCGACCATCATGTGGCTGAACATGGTGTTGCCTCCTCAGTAAATGACGACGCTGCGGATGCTCTCGCCCGCGTGCATCAGGTCGAAGCCCTTGTTGATCTCTTCCAGCGTCAAAACGTGGGTAATCATCGGGTCGATCGCGATCTTGCCCGACATATACCAGTCGACGATCTTCGGAACGTCGGTTCGCCCCCTGGCGCCGCCGAACGCCGTGCCGCGCCAGCTGCGCCCGGTGATCAGCTGGAACGGCCGCGTCGCGATCTCCTTGCCCGATTCCGCGACTCCGATAACGACCGACGTGCCCCAGCCGCGATGGCAGGCCTCCAATGCGGTGCGCATCACCTCGGTATTGCCGGTCGCGTCGAACGTATAATCGGCGCCGCCGTCGGTCAAAGCGAGGATCTCGGCGATCACTTCGTCGCGAGACTTGCCGCGGCCGTCGATGAAGTCGGTCATTCCGAACCTGCGGCCCCATTCCTCGCGGTCCGGGTTGATGTCGACGCCGACGATCGGCCCCGCCCCCGCCAGCCTCGCGCCCTGGATCACGTTGAGCCCGATCCCGCCGAGCCCGAACACGACGACGCTCGCGCCGGGCTCGACCTTGGCCGTGTTGACCACCGCGCCGACCCCGGTCGTCACCCCGCAGCCGATATAGCAGCTGGTCTTGAACGGCGCGTCCTCGCGGATCTTCGCCACGGCGATCTCCGGCAGGACGGTGAAGTTCGAGAAGGTCGAGCAGCCCATATAATGGTGGATCGCCCGGCCCTTGTAGGAGAAGCGGCTCGTCCCGTCGGGCATCACGCCTTTCCCCTGCGTGGCGCGGATCGCGGTGCACAGGTTGGTCTTGCCCGAGAGGCAGCTTTTGCATTGCCGGCATTCGGGGATGTAGAGCGGGATGACATGGTCGCCGGGCGCCACGCTCGTCACCCCCGCGCCGACCTCGCGAACGATCCCCGCGCCCTCGTGCCCCAGGATCGAGGGGAACAGCCCCTCGCTGTCGAGCCCGTCCAGCGTATAGGCGTCGGTATGGCAGATGCCCGTGGCCATGATCTCGACCAGCACCTCGCCGGCCTTCGGCCCTTCGAGGTCGACCTCGACGATCTCCAGCGGCTTCCTGGCCTCGAAGGCGATGGCGGCGCGGGTCTTCATCGGAACTCGTCTCCTCGGCTGGCCGGGCTTCCGGCTGGAGCCTCATTCACGCCCTAGGTCGAACGCCCGGCGCCGAACAGGTGGATGTGCAGGCGATCGGAATAGCTGAAGCCCGCCGCCATCACCGAGTCAATCAACGAGGCGCCGCGCGCGGTCAATTCCGCGCTGGTCGTGCCCTCGGGCATGACGAACACCCGGCCTGGCGGCAGGCCGATGTCCGCGGCGAGGGCCCGAACCGTTTCCACGTCCTCCGGCCCGCGCGCGACGAACTTGAATATCGCAGCCGGCAGCGCCGCCAGCGCGGCGAGCGTCCGCCGCCGGAGCGCCGCCTTGGGCTCGTTGCCGGAGTGGCCGAGCTTCGGGGAGACCACGAACAGGTCGACGAGCCGTGCCAGGCGGGCGCCGGGCACGATCGTTCCGTTGGTCTCGATCTCGATCGCAAGGCCCGGCTTGCGCGCGCTGAGCGCCTCGGCCAGCGCGATCAGTTCTTCCATCTGGATGAGGGGCTCGCCGCCGGTGACGACGATTCCGGGCGCCGGCAGAGCGAGGATTCGCTCGGCGACCTCCTCGAGAGGCAACCGAATCGTCTCCGCCGCGGGATCGAACTTGTGGGGAACGCCTTCGCGGTCGCGATCGTGCGGCCAAGGCGTGCCGTTCCAGTTCCACGTATAGGGCGTGTCGCACCAGGTGCAGCGCAGGTTGCAGCCGGCCAGCCGGACAAAGGTCCGCAGCCGGCCCGTTCGAGGCCCCTCGCCCTGCACCGAGCGAAAGATCTCCGGTTTCCCGGGCGCTTCGCACGCCAGCCAGAGCGAGGTCACGACAGGAAGCGCCTGATCCACTCGCCGACCCGCGCATTGTCGTTGGGCGAGTCCAAAGTGGCGATCGCGGCTTCGGGATCGGGCGTGCGGTCGTAGCGCTCGGCGATCAGCGCCTTGGCGAAAGCGGGGTCGAACTCCGGGTGGAACTGGAAGGAGATGGACGGGCCGTCGCTCCAGGCGAGCCCGGCATAAGGCGTGAAGACCGACGAGGCGATCACCTCGGCCCGCGGGGGCTGCTCGACCACCTGGTCCTGGTGCGAGGCGGGGACCGAGACGAGCGGGACAGTGTCCATCCACGGCTCGTGGCGGACGATCGGATAGCTCTGGAGCCCGACGCCCCAGCCCTTGGCCGATTTCTCGACCCGCCCGCCCAGCGCCTCGGCCATGATCTGGTGGCCGAAGCAGATGCCGACGAGCTTCGCCCGCTTGTGCGCGGCGCGAAGGAAGGTCTTGAGCGGCGCGATCCACGGCAGATCGTCATAGACGCCGGCCGGCGAGCCCGTGACGAGATAAGCGCCGTGCCGGCCGACGTCGGGAGGCAGGGCGCCGGCGGCGACGTCGTAGCTCGTCGCCTTCATGCCGAGCAGATCCTCGAACATCGCCGGATAGCGCCCGAACCGCTCTTCCAGCGGCCCCGGCGGGGTTCCTGTTTCGAGGATGGCGAGGTTCATGGCCGGGAGCTTAGCTATTGAGTCACCCCGGCGAAAGCCGGGGCCATGGACCGAAGCGCATGATGTATGGCGACGACGCATTCGCCTCACCCTCAAGCACCAGTGTTCATGGGTCCCGGCTTTCGCCGGGATGACTCCCACGTTCCTTCAGACCTTCCCCCGCCCCGCCCGCTTCGCCAACGTCCTCAGCCTCAGCGCGTTCAGCCTTATGAACCCCGCGGCGTCGCGGTGGTCGTAGCCGCTCAGGCCTTCCTCGAAGGTCACCAGATCCTGGTCGTAAAGCGACAGCGGGCTCTCCCGGCCGATGACGGTGGCGTTACCCTTGTAAAGCTTCATCCGCACCGTTCCCGAGACATGCTCCTGGCTCCTGTCGATCAGCGCCTGGAGCATCTCGCGCTCGGGGGCGAACCAGAAGCCGTTGTAGATCAGCTCGGCGTAGCGCGGCATGATCGAATCCTTGAGGTGCATCGCTCCGCCGTCGAGCGTGATGCTCTCGATCCCGCGATGGGCGGCGAGCAGGATGGTGCCGCCGGGAGTCTCGTAGACTCCGCGCGACTTCATTCCGACAAAGCGGTTCTCGACCAGATCGAGCCGGCCGATGCCGTTGTCGTGGCCGAGCCGGTTGAGCTCGGTCAGCAAAGCCGCGGGCGACAGCCGCTCGCCGTCGATGGCGACCGGATCGCCCTTCTCGAACGCGATGGTGACGATCGTGGGCTTATCCGGCGCGTCCTCGGGCGAGATGGTGCGCTGGTGGACATATTCGGGCGCCTCGACCGCCGGGTCCTCGAGCACTTTTCCTTCCGAGGAGGAGTGGAGGAGGTTGGCGTCGACCGAGAAAGGGGATTCTCCGCGCTTGTCCTTGGCGATCGGAATCTGGTGCTTCTCGGCGAAGTCGATCAGCTGCTCGCGGCTGGCGAATTCCCATTCGCGCCAGGGGGCGATGACCCGGATGTCGGGCTCCAGAGCGTAATAGCCGAGCTCGAAGCGGACCTGGTCGTTGCCCTTGCCGGTGGCGCCGTGGCAGACCGCGTCGGCGCCGACTTGCCTCGCGATCTCGATCTGGCGCTTGGCGATCAGCGGCCGGGCGATCGAGGTGCCGAGCAGATAGTCGCCCTCATAGACCGTGTTCGCCCGGAACATCGGGAAGACGTAGTCGCGGACGAACTCCTCCCTGAGATCGTCGATGAAGATGTTCTGAGGCTTGATCCCGAGCAGCTCGGCTTTGCGCCGCGCAGGCTCGACCTCCTCTCCCTGCCCGAGATCGGCGGTGAAGGTGACGACCTCCGCGCCATATTCGGTCTGAAGCCATTTGAGGATGATCGAGGTATCGAGCCCGCCCGAATAAGCGAGGACGACCTTTTTGGGTTTATCGGTCATTTGAAATCCTTAGCAGACGCCGCCTTTGTTCCCCGGCGAAGGCCGGGGTCCAGGGCTGGGGCCCTCCTGGGCCCCGGCCTTCGCCGGGGAGCAAAAAAAGGTGCCAGTCACGCATAGCTGACCTTCTGCCCCATCATCCGCTTGAAGCGGGTGAGGATCGCGTGGGCGTTGACCTGGTCGCGGCAGCAGACGAACATCGTGTCGTCGCCCGAGACGGTGCCGGCGATCTCGGGCATCGCCGCCTGATCGATCGCCGAGGCGACGAGATGGGCGGAGCCGGGCGGAGTCTTGATGACGATCAGCTGGCCGGCCACCTCCATTCCGGTCACCCATTCGGCGAGGATCCGCTGGAGGCGGTCGGTGCCCCAGTCCGCCGCGCCGATCTGGTCGGGCAGAGCGTAGGAGAGCACGCCGCCCCTCTTCACCTTGATCGCGCCGATCTGGTCGAGGTCGCGCGAGACCGTCGCCTGAGTGACGTCGAAGCCGAACGAGCGAAGACGCTCGGTCACCTCCTCCTGGCTGGCGAGCGCGTCGGCGCGGATGAGGTCGGCGAGCGTGCGCAGGCGGCGCGAGCGGGTGTCGGTCATGGACGTGCTCCCCGCATCCCCCTCGGAGTCACCCCGGCGAAAGCCGGGGCCCATGAACCGAAGACTATAAAGGTTGGCGACGTCGTCATCGCATTCCCTCGATCGCCATGTTCATGGGTCCCGGCTTTCGCCGGGATGACTCATTGGGAAACATCACCGAACCCCCGCCAGCCAGGCGAGCGCGCCGCGGGCGGTGTGCATTCGGTTTTCGGCCTGGCGCCAGACCGCGCTCTTCGGACCTTCCATCACCTCGTCGGTGACCTCCTCGCCGCGGCGGGCCGGCAGGCAGTGGAGGAACCAGGCGTCGCTCGATCTGGCCATCAGCGCGGCATCGACCTGATAGGCGGCGAGGGCCTTGCGCCGGGCGTCGGCTTCGGAATCCTGCCCCATCGAGACCCAGACGTCGGTGTAGACGATCTGGGCGCGGGCGACGGCCTCGGCCGGATCGACCACCCGGCGAACGCCGTAAGGCGCATCCTTCAGCGCATAAGCGGCCGGGCTGGCGAGGGTCAGTTCGGCTCCCACCGCGACACAGGCCTGGGCGAGGGAGCGGGCCACATTGTTGTCGGCGTCGCCGACATAGGCGATCCGCGCCCCTTCGAGCCGGCCGAGCAACTGCTTGACCGTGAGCAGGTCGGCGAAGGCCTGGAGCGGATGATCGCTGTCGGAGAGCAGGTTGAGCACCGGAGTTTCGACCGCGTCGGCCATCGCGGTGAGATCGCGATGGTCCATCACCCGCGCGGCGATGACCGAATGGTAGCAGGCGAGCGTACGCGCCACGTCCTCGGCGCTCTCGCGGGTGCCGAGGCCGACCTCGTCCTTCTGGATGTAGACGGGGTGGGCGCCGAGCTGGACGCACGCCATCTCCATCGAGTTGCGGGTCCGCGCCGAGGGCTTCTGGAAGACCAAAGCGACGCCCTTGCCGGCGAGCGGCGCGCCGAGATCGTCGCGCTCGGACAGAGCGAGGATCTCCGCCAGCGCGCCGTCGGGCAGGCCGGCGATGGTCAGCAGGTCGGTCATCGGGCGGTCTCCCCAAACGGAGATGAAAATGGAGTCATCCCGGCGAAAGCCGGGACCCATGAACCGAAGTGGCTGAGGTCGCGCACGGTCGACTCCGCCTCACCTGAGACCCCTGTGTTCATGGGTCCCGGCCTTCGCCGGGATGACTTATAAGGGCTAGCGGTCATGCAGCTTTCTCCCGGGTGACCATCGTGCCGATGCCTTGATCGGTGAGGATTTCGATCAGCAGCGCGTGGGGCACGCGCCCGTCGATGATGTGGGCGGAGCCGACTCCGCCGTCGACAGCGTCGGCGCAGGCCTTGAGCTTGGGGATCATTCCCGCGCTGACGCTTTCGTGCTCGATCCGCTCGCGAAGCGCGTCGGAGCTCAGCCGCTGGACGAGCGTGCTTTCGTCCTTCGGGTCCTCGAGCAGGCCGGGTGCGGCGGTGAGGTAGACGATCTTCTCCGCGTCCATCGCCACCGCGATGGCCATCGCCGCCTCGTCGGCGTTGATGTTGTAGGGCTGGCCCGAGGGATCGGCGCCGACGGTGGAAACCACTGGAGCGAGCCCTTGGTCGAGCAGGCCGTGGAGGCGCTCGGCGCGGACCTCCGCGACGTCGCCGACGAAGCCCAGCGCGGGATCGCGCGGCCTGGTGATCAGCAGGCCGCCATCCTCGCCGGCGACCGCCACGGCGACCGGATCGGCGGGGGATTCCTTGTTGATCGTCGCGACCAGGTTGCGGCTGACCTCGCCGACCAGGACCATGCGCACGATCCGCAGCGTCTCGGCGTCGGTGACGCGCAGGCCGTCGCGGAATTCGGGCTTCTTGCCCATCTGCTTCATCAGCGCGTCGACCTGAGGGCCGCCGCCGTGGACGAGCACGCAGCGCACGCCGACGCTCCTGAGGAGCAGGACGTCCTGGGCCAGCGCCCGGTCGAGCTCGGCGTCGATCGCCGCCCCCCCGAGCTTCACGACCACTGTCTTGCCGCGGAAGCGCTGGATGTAGGGCAGCGCCTGAATAAGTATGCGCGCGGTCTCGGTCGGGGTCATGACGTTTTCACATTTTCCTTGATGTAGCCCGGACCGAGGTCGATTCCGATGACCTGGGCGCTTCCGGAGCCCGCTCCGAGGCCCACTTCGATCTCGATTTCGTCATGCTCCATGTGCTTTTTTACGGTGCCTCCCGCATGTTTTACGGGTGCTCCCGCGCGCGCAACGACGGTGCCCCCGTATGCGACGAAGCACCTCCCGGGCTCGAATTCGACGCCTGCGGACCCCGCGGCGGCCAAAAGGCGCCCCCAATAGGGGTCTCCGCCGTGCCACGAGCATTTGACGAGGTTGTTCTCGGCGATGTTCTTGGCCGCCGCGCGCGCTTCGGAATCGCTCGCTGCGCCGGTGACCTTGAGCCGGACGACCTTGGTCACCCCTTCGGCGTCGCGCGCCATCTGCATAGTCAGGTCCTCGCACAGGCGGTGGACCGCGTCGGCGAACTCGGCGCGGTCGGCGGGGCCGCGCCGGCCGTTGGCGAGCAGGATGACGGTGTCGTTGGTCGAGGTCGCGCCGTCGACGTTGAGCGTGTTGAAGGTCCGGTCCGCCGCCTCGCGAAGGATCGCCTGCAGCTCGCCCTGCGGAAGCTCCGCGTCGGTCGTCAGATAGGCGAGCATGGTCGCCATGTTCGGAGCGATCATCCCGCAGCCCTTGGCCATGCCGCCGAGGGTGAAGGTCGAGCCCTCCACCACCGCCTCCTTGGCCCGGTGATCGGTGGTGAGGATTCCCCGCGCGGCATCCTCGCCGCCCTCGGCGGAGAGCTTCCTGGCGAGCTTCGGAACGGCGGGGAGGATCACGTCCATCGGCAGCGGCGTGCCGATGATTCCGGTCGAGGAGACCAGCACGTGGGCCTTGTCGATGCCGAGCGCCTCGGCCGCGGCCGCGCTCATCGCCTCGGCGTCGGCCATGCCGCGGGCCCCGGTGCCGGCATTGGCGTTGCCCGAATTGACGACGATCGCCGCCGCCTTGCCGCCGTTCGCGGCGAGGCGCTGACGGTCGAGCACCACCGGGGGCGCGACGAACTTGTTCTGGGTGAAGACCGCGACGCAGGTCGCCGGCCGGCGGTCGTCGGTGGCGACCAGCGCCATGTCGTAGCGGCGCCGCTTGATCCCGGCGTGGCAGCCGGCTGCGACGAAGCCCAAGGCGGCGGTGACGCTCACGGCCACACTCCCACCGTGCTGAGCCCGGCACTCTCGTCGAGGCCGAGCATGAGATTGGCGCACTGGATCATCTGGCCCGCGGCTCCCTTCACGAGATTGTCGAGCGCGGCGATGGCGAGCACCCGGCCGGTGCGCTCGTCGTAGCGCGCGGTGAGGTGGACCGCGTTCGAGCCCAGGGCCCATTTGGTCGAGGGCGGGCGCTCCGAGACATGGATGAACGGCTCGCCCTCATAGGCGCTGCGAAGCGCGTCGAGCGGGTCGCAGGGGCCTTTGGCGATCGCGCTGCAGGTGGCGAGGATTCCGCGGTTCATCGGCGCGAGGTGGGGCGTGAAGAGGATCTTGCCGCCGAGCGCCATCTCCATCTCCGCGGTGTGCCGGTGATGGAGCAGGCCGTAGGCGGTCATGCTCTCGTCGACGCTGTTGAAGTGGGTGGCCTCCTTGAGCCCCTTGCCGGCGCCGCTGACTCCCGAGGCGGCGTCGACGGCGATCGTGTCGGGGTCGATCAGGCCGAGCAGGGGTTTGAGGGCGAGGATCGCGGCTGTGGGATAGCAGCCGGCTGCGGCGACCGCCCTGGCGCCGGCGATCGCCTCGCGGTGGAGCTCGGGGATGCCGTAGACGAAGCGGCCCAGGAGGTCCGGCGCACTGTGCGGCTCGTGGTACCAGCGCTCGTAGGCGGCGGCGTCGGAAAGGCGGAAATCCGCGCCCAGATCGACGAACAAAGCCCCCGAATCGAGGATGGCGGGGGCGATTTTCTGCGATTCGCCGTGCGGGAGCGCCGCGAAAACCACCCGGGAGTCCCCCGGAATCCGCGCGGGAGCATGCTCCAGAACATGCCGGGGGTAGGCCAAAGCAAGGTGGGGGTGCACCTCGGCGAGGGGCTTTCCGGCCTGGCTGTCGGCGTAGAGATGGACCGGATCGAGCGCCGGATGCGCGGCGCAGAGCCGGAGAAGCTCGGCGCCGACGAAACCCGAGGCTCCGAAGATGGCGACAGGAACGGACATGCGGGGTCTATGCATATCCTTGCATAATTATGCAACCGTCGCCCAAAAGAAAATGCGCCCCGATCTCTCGGAGCGCACCTTCCGGGGAATCCCCTGTGCTCAGCTTACGGGCTGTGCGGGCCGTCGTCGTTGTCGGTGAGCTCGATGATGCCCCAGATAATGAGGGCGAGCACGACAGCGCCGACGATGTAGATGCCGTAGCCGCCACGATCGAGATTGCTCTCGCCCGCGGTGGGAGCGCCCGCGCGCGGGGCGCTCGGGCTGGCAAGGCTCAAAGGCTGAGCCGACTGAGCCACCGCAGCACTGCTGGCGGTGATCATCGAGATGGCGGCGACCGCAGCCAGTTTTTTCGAAAGCATTACAACCTCCTTGGGTTGCTATCCGCACGGGACAGCGGGACAGCGAATTCGGGCCCCCCGATCATACGCACGGGGTTTGGCCAGAACCGCAACCCCTTAGCCATGGTTGCGTTCCAAATCCACGACAAAATTGTCTCCATGTTTCGCAGCCGAAAACTTCTCCGCGTTTTTCGTTACTTGCCGGCATGCTGCCCGCAACTTGATTCGCGGTCCGGGGCGGAGACGGGCGGCTTAGCGGCGGCGCTCCTCGGATCGTTCCCGCACGGCGCGGAATTCCGAGCCCTCGCGCCACACCGGCCAGTCGCGCGAGAAAGCGAGGCGGCGGCCGATGCGGTAGGCGAGAGCGACGTCCTGCGCCGCGCCGCGCAGATCCCAGTCCACCGACCATTGGTCGCAGGTCTGGTGGTAGCAATGCGCGGTGAACTCGCTGACCCAGCGGTCGCCCGCCTCGCGCCCGCCATCGACCAGGTCGACTCCGCCGCCGAGCGCCATCAGCAGGAGAGTCGGAACGCCGCGCCTGGCGAAGGGGAAATGATCGGCGCGGTAGAACAGGCCGCGCTGCGGCTGGGCGTCGGGAGTCACCGCCCTGCCCTGCGCCGCGGCCTCGGCGGCCATCAGGTCCTCGAGGCTGTTCTGGCCCTGCCCGATGAGCACCACGTCGCGCGCCGGGCCGGCCGATTGGAGCGTGTCCAGAGTGATGCTGGCGACCATCGTCTCCGCCGGATAGAGCGGATTGGCCGCGCCATATTCGGAGCCGAGCAGGCCGCGCTCCTCGGCGGTCCAGGCGGCGAAGAGCAAGGTGCGCTCCGGGCGCGGGCCGGCGCGGAACAGGCGGGCGATCTCGAGCACCCCGGCGAGGCCCAGAGCGTCGTCGTGGGCGCCGTTGCGGATCGTGTCGCCGCGCGAGTCGGCCGGGCCGGTGCCGTAGGCGTCCCAATGGCCGGAGAAGAGGATCGTCTCCTGCGGGCGGCGCCTGCCGGGCAGGCGGCCGATGACGTTGTGGCTCTCCACCCGCGCGACGGCGACCGGCAGATCGGTGGAGAAGGCGGCGCCGAGATCGACCGGGCGGAAGCGGCCGCTGCGCGCCTGGCGCTTCGCCGCCTCGAAATCGAGCCCGGCGCGGCGGAAGAGGCCGGCGGCGACGTCGCGCTGGATCCAGCCCTGGAGGAGGACCGGACGGCGCGCGCCTGGGGCGAGGACGACGTTGTAATTCTCCCCGCCCGGCGCCTGGACGGTGTTCCAGCCATAGCCGGCCGCCTCGCTTTCGTGGATCACCAGGGCGCCGATCGCCCCGCGCCGCGCCGCTTCCTCGAACTTGTAGGTCCAGCGGCCGTAATAGGTCATCGCCCGGCCGCCGAAGCGCCCGGCGGCGGGCTCGCCGGCCGAAGCCTCGAAATCCGGATCGTTGACGAGGAAGACGGCGATCTTGCCGTTGAGGTCGGCATCCCCGAAATCGTCCCAGCCCCGTTCGGGGGCGGTGACTCCGTAGCCGACGAAGACCATCGGAGCGGCGGCGATCCGCACCCGGTCGGTCTCGCGAGCGGTGCTGACGTAGATGTCGCGCGGGGATTCGAGCGCGATCGTCTCCCCGTGGCCGGCGATGGCGAAACGGGCCGAGGCGGGCATTTGGGTGTGGATCAGCGGCACGCGCTGGGTCCAGCCGCCATTCTCGCCGCCGGGCTGGAGGCCGAGGGCCGCGAATTGCTGCGAGAGCCAGGCGACCGCGCGGGTCTCGCCCTCGGTGCCGGGCGCCCGGCCCTGCATCTCGTCGGCGGCCAAGGCGCGCGTCCATTGCGACAGGCGCTGCGGATCGACGGGGGCGTAGGAGGCGGGCGAGCCGGGGTCCGCGGGAGGAGCCGCGCGGACGGCCGCGGCGGCGATCAGGGCGAGGGGAAGAAGGGTCCAGCGCATGAGTGACTCCCGAAACGTGGCGACGTTCAAACGCCCGAACGCGCGCCGGGCCTCCAGGACGAAGCACATTCAGCACGATCGAGCTCCCTCTCCCATGGGGAGAGGGTTGGGGTGAGGGGTTCCGGCGTGATCGAACAACCGCCGACTCCGTAAACCCCCACCCTACCCTCCCCCTCAGGGGGAGGGGGTAGAAAGCCAAATGTCGATAAGACCTAGGCGTCCCGAAGCCAGTTCTCCAGCGGCAGTCCCGCCACCCGCGAGAATTCCCGCAAATTGTCGGTGACGAGGCTACGGCCGAGCGCGAGCGCGTGCGCGGCGATGAGCAGGTCGTTCGCGCCGGTCGGCCTCCCCGCCGCCTCGAGGCTGCAACGCAGTTCGCCATAGACCCGCTCGGCCGGCGCCTCGAACGGCAGCACTTCGATCGCGCCGAGAATCTTCTCCAGCTGCGCCGTCAGCCGGGCCGAGCCCCGCCGGACCGCGCCGTAGCGAAGCTCCGCCGCCACGATGATGCTGGTGCCGATCGCGCGCTCGTCGATGCCCACGAGGCGCGCGGCGGCGGCGCCCTGCGGATTGCGGACGAGATCGGAGACGATGTTCGTATCGAGCAGGTAGCGAGTCACGAATCGACCGGCTCGGGCGCGGGATCGTCGATCGGACCGAAATCCTCCTCGATCGGGGCCATCGCCGCAAGGATCGCGCGCAACGAGCGCGGCGGCGCCGATTCGATGATCAGCCGCCCCCCTTCCTTGCGCATGATGGCGTCCTCGCCCGGAAGCTCGAACTCGCGCGGAATCCGGACCGCCTGGCTTCTTCCGTTCTTGAACAGCTTCACATGACGCTCCGCGCCCATCATGGTCTCCGTGGCATATTACATGGCATATGCCACATGCACCCGCCTATGTCGAGACTCGGGACATCAAGGACGAGCCCCGGGGGTGGCGGAGACCTGGACCCTGAAACAAGTCAGGGTGGCGGGCTTGGGGCGGACGCGGCTTGCCGCCGCGCACGGGGCTGCTAGGCTCATCCCCGCTTACCTTCTCGCTCATCCTGAGGAGCCGGTGAGCCTGTCCTTCGATACGCGTCTTCGACAAGCTCAGCCGCTACTCAGGATGAGCGTTCTTTCCTTTCCGCTCATGCTGAGTAGGCATTGAGCCTGGCGAAATGCCATATCGAAGCACGGGCTCAGTCCCTCCTCAGGATGAGCGGTCGTGATTTAAACTCGTCACCGGATGAACTAGACCCTCCGTCGTCCCGCACATCGAAAGAGCTGTCCCGATGCGTCTTCTCCCTGCCCTGCTGCTCCCCTTCGCCGCCGCTTCCGCGCTTGCCCAGCCCGCCTCCACGCCGATCGCCTATCCCGAGACGGCGCGCGGCGAGGTGGCCGAGGAGCAGTTCGGGGAGCGGGTCGCCGATCCCTATCGCTGGCTCGAGAACGACGTCCGGCAGGACCCGGCGGTGCGCGCCTGGGTGACCGCGCAGAACCGGGTCACCGAGGCGTTCCTCGCCGCGCTTCCGGGGCGCGACGCGATCCGGGCGCGGATGACCGAGCTCTACGATTACGAGCGGTTCAGCCTGCCGGAGAAAGCCGGAAGCCGCTATTTCTACACCCGCAACGACGGGCTTCAGAACCAGGCGGTGCTCTACGTCCGCGAGGGGATCGACGGCGCTCCGCGGGTGCTGATCGATCCCAACACATGGTCGCAGGACGGCGCTACCGCGCTCGCCGAATGGGATCCTTCGCACGACGGCAGCCACCTGCTCTATTCGGTGCAGGACGGCGGCACCGACTGGCGCACCGTGCGCGTGCTCGACGTCGCCACCGGCCGGCCGACGAGCGACGAGGTGCGCTGGGTCAAATTCTCCAACCTCGATTGGGCCAGGGACGGATCGGGTTTCTATTATTCGCGCTTCGCCGAGCCGGCCACGGGGACCCAGTTCCAGTCGCTCAACGAGAATCAGAAGGTCTATTTCCATCGCCTCGGAACGCCGCAGAGCGAGGACCGGCTGGTCTACGCCACGCCCGACCGGCCGCGGCTCGGCCACACCGCCGAGGTCTCGGAGGACGGACGCTGGCTGATCGTCTCAAGCTCCGAGGGCACCGACGCGCGCTACGAGATCACGCTGATCGACCTCGCCCGGCCGGAGGCGGCGCCGCGCCAGCTGATAGCCGGGTTCGAGAACGACTGGTCCTATCTCGGCAACCGCGGAAACGTCTTCTACTGGAGCACCAACAAGGGCGCGCCGCGCCAGCGCATCGTCGCCACCGACATCTCCCGCCCGCAGCTGGCGATCCGCGAGATCGTGCCGGAGGACAGGGCGACCCTTCAGGGCGCCTCGATCGTCGGGCGCCAGCTGATCGTCCGCTACCTCGCCGACGCCAAGAGCGAGGTGCGCACCTTCGACCTCGAGGGGACGCGCACCGGCCTCATCCGCCTGCCCGGCATCGGCAGCGCCGGCGGCTTCCGCGGCGACCAGTCTTCGGCCGAGACCTTCTACAGCTTCGCGAGCTTCAACAGCCCGGGCGCGATCTACCGCTACGACAGCGCCACCGGCCGGACGAGTGTCTTCGCCGAATCGCGCCTGGCCTTCGATCCGGCGCGCTACGAGGTCCGCCAGGTCTTCTACAATTCGAAGGACGGGACGCGGGTGCCGATGTTCCTCGTCCACCGCCGCGACCTCGACCGGAGCCGGCCGCAGCCGACCCTGCTCTACGGCTATGGCGGATTCAACGCGACCGAGCTTCCGCGCTACCAGCCCAAATGGATGACCTGGGTCGACATGGGCGGGATCCTCGCCGTCGCCAACCTTCGCGGCGGCGGCGAATATGGCGAGGCCTGGCACGACGCCGGAAGGCTCGCCAACAAGCAGAACACGTTCGACGACTTCATCGCCGCCGGCGAATACCTGATCCGCGAGCACGTCACGACCAGCCGCCAGCTGGCGATCGAGGGCCGCTCCAACGGCGGCCTGCTGATCGGCGCGGTGCTCAACCAGCGGCCGGACCTGTTCGCCGCCGCTTTGCCGACCGTCGGCGTGATGGACATGCTCCGCTTCGACCGCTTCACCGCCGGGCGCTATTGGGTCGACGATTACGGCTACCCCAACCGCGAGGCCGATTTCCGGGTGCTCAGGGCCTATTCGCCCTATCACAACATCCGTGCGGGCACCGCCTATCCGCCGATGCTGGTGACCACCGCCGACACCGACGACCGCGTCGTTCCCGGGCACAGCTTCAAATATATCGCCGCGATCCAGAACGCCGACCCGAACGGCGCGCCCCACCTGATCCGGATCGAGACCCGCGCCGGCCACGCCTCGGGCAAGCCGACCGACAAGCAGATCGCCGAATATACCGACATGTACGCGTTTATCGCGCACTATACGGGGCTGCGGGTGGCGGCGCGATGAGTGGGCAGGCAGGTGGGCTGGTCAGCGCCCGCGCCTGAAATAAAGGCGGCCCCGTTTCGCCCGCGTTCAGCTTCGGCTAAGCCTAGGTGGTTGAAAGCGCTGGCTATCGGCCAGTGCGTTCGAGTCGAATTTCTGATCAGGGAGCGACGTATCATGCTCAAGAAAATCCTCCTGGTTGCGGCCGCCTCCGCGCTGGCCATGCTGCCCTCGACCGCTGAGGCGCAGCGCGGGCGCCATGGCGGCTATCATGGCGGCCACGGCGGCTATTACGGCCATGGCGGACATTATGGCCGCGGCTACGGCCGCTATTATGGCGGCAATCCTTACGGCTACGGCTATGCCTATCCGGGGATCGCGATCGGCGCCTATTACACGCCTTATTACGGCGCTTATTACCCGCCCTACGGCTACGCGCCCGGCTATTATCCGCCCGCTTACGGGCCCGCTTATTACGGCCAGGGCGCTTATTATCACGGCTGTGATCCGGCGGCCGGCGCGGTGGTCGGCGGGACGGCCGGCGCGGCGCTCGGCGCGGCGATCGACCACAGCAGCGGACATCACGGCGGCTATTACGGTCATGGCGGCCATTACGGCCACGGCAGCAGCGTCGAAGGCGCGATCATCGGCGGCGCTCTCGGCGCCCTCGTCGGCAGCGCGGCGACCGCCTGCTGAGCCGCCCAGGCCATACCCACATTCAGCCCCCTCTCCCATCGGGAGAGGGCTGGGGCGAGGGGTCCTGGCGTGGCCGGACAATCACCGGCGCCGTAAACCCCCACCCCTACCCTCCTCCTCAGGGGGAGGGGTAGATACAGTCTAGCTCTCCAGGGTTCGGGCGAGCCCGTCGAGGATCGTCGTCCAGCCCTGGCGGGTCTTCTCCGTCCAGTCCGCCCCAACGCCCTCGTGCGTAAGCGTGACACGCGATCCCCCGCCGTCGGGTTCGATGTCGATCGAGACCCGGGTCCGCTCGGCACTGAAGCTTGTCCAGAAATCGAAGGCCAGGCGGCGCGGCCGGTCGATCTCGACATATTCGCCATGATGCTCGGCTTGGGTCTCGCCGCGCCGTTCGATCACCGTGAAGCCGCCGCCGATATGCGGATCGATCTCGACTTTCTCCATCACCCCGCCCGGGGTCGCGAACAGGAACCGACTCGCGGCGGCAGGGTCGAGCCAGGCGTCAAACACCGCCTCCGGCGGCGCAGCAAAGCGCCGCTCCACGGTCACCGTCGCACTCATGCGAGGGTCCCCGCCACCTCGCCGAGCTGGTCGGCGCAGGTGCCCCAGCCTTCGTGGAAGCCCATCTTGGCGTGGGTCTCGGCGTCGGCGAGGCTCTTGTGCATGGCGACGGCGCGGTAGAGCGTCTTGCCGCCGGGTGCGTCCTCGATGCTCATGATCGCGGTGAACAGGAAGCCGCCGCAATCGGCGGCAGGCCCCGGATCGTTCGGCCGCCAGCCCGGGCCGAGCGCGGAGGTCCAGACGATTCTTGTCCCCTCGGCGACGTCGAGCACGCAGCCGGTGCCGCCGGTGCCGGTGTCGAAGCCGTCGGGGCCGACCATGCGCATCCGGAAAATCCCCCCCGGAACGAGGTCGAGCGCGATGTCGGTCGTCCGATAGGGCCGGGGCGCCCACCATTTGCGGATATGCTCCGGCGTCGTCAGCGCCTTCCAGACGAGTTCGCGCGGCGCGTCGAGCACCCGCTCCAGCACGAGGTCATGGTCGCTCACCTGGCTTTCTCCTTCGCTTGCATCTCCACCAGAAAATCCTCCAGCCGGTCGAGCCGGCCTTCCCACAGGGCGCGCTGCTCGGCGATCCAGGCCTCGGCCGCGCCGAGCGCCTTGGGCTCCAGCCGGCAGGTGCGCACGCGTCCCTTCTTCTCCGATCTGACCAGCCCGCTCGCCTCCAGCGCCTGCACATGCTGGAGCACCGCCGGAAGGCTGATGCTGAGCGGGCGGGCGAGCTCCGACACGCTCGCCGGGCCGCGGCTCAGCCGCGCGAGCATGCCGCGCCGGCTGGGGTCCGCCAGAGCCTGGAAGGCGAGATCGAGCCGGGTCGATTCGTTAAGCATGGGCTTAAGTATCGCGATCCGACCTGCTGGGCAATACAGTTTAGCACGTGCTTAACTTTACAGGCTCGCGGCCGCTGCCTAACGGACTGGGCCGCAAGCTTTATTCCGAACGGGGGACATCATGGACAGCAACGACGCGGCGGAGCTGATCGCCGAGCTTCACGAGGACCGCGCCGACAATGCCCGCGCCGAGCGCTTCCGGAGCCGCGCGGCCTTGCTGATCGCCTGCCTCGCGGCGGTGCTCGCGGTCGGCGGCCTGGGCGGCGGCAACGCCACCGACGACATGATCTACAACAACGTCCGCGCCAGCGACACCTGGGCTTTCTATCAGGCGAAGAACGTGCGCCAGACGGCCTACGAGCTGCGCGCGGCGGAGATCGAGGCGCAGCTCGCCGCGCCGGGCCTCGACCCCGCGGCCCGCGCGCGCATGGCCGCCCAGCTCGCCGACTATCGCGCGACCGTCACCCGCTACGAGAGCGAGCCGGACCAAGCGGCGCCGAACGACCCCCTCCGCGGCGAGGGCAAGGCCCAGCTCCGCGCCCAGGCCCAGGCGTTCGAGGCGGCGCGCGAGCAGGCTTCGGCCCGCGACGACAATTTCGACATGGCGGAGGTCTTCCTCCAGCTCGCTTTGGTGCTCGGCTCGGTCGCGATCCTCGCCCTCAACCGGATGATCCTCGGCCTCGCCACCGTGCTCGGAGCGCTCGGCACTTTGCTGACGGCCAACGGCTTCCTGCTGCTGTTCCCGCTGCCGTTCTAGGCTGCCTGGCAGCTCACTCAGAAAAACCCTCTCCCGGGGGGGAGAGGGTAGGGTGAGGGGGTACGGCATTTGGGGTTTTCCTCGGACATCCGACCCCCTCACCCCAACCCTCTCCCCATGGGAGAGGGAGCCGCTTTACACTCGCTACCCCGCTGCCTATCGCCCGGCCATGACGGCGCGCCCCAGCGATTGCATCCTCATCGTCGATTTCGGCAGTCAGGTGACCCAGCTGATCGCGCGGCGGGTGCGCGAGGCCGGGGTCTATAGCGAGATCGCTCCGTTCAACCGCGCCGGCGAGGCGTTCAAGCGGCTGAAGCCGAAGGGGATCATCCTGTCGGGCGGCCCCTCCTCGGTGATGCGGGACGACAGTCCGCGCGCGCCGCAGCATTTCTTCGACGCCGGCCTGCCGATGCTCGCCATCTGCTACGGCCAGCAGACCATGGCCCATCAATTGGGCGGCCGCGTGGCGCCGTCCGACCAGCGCGAGTTCGGCCGCGCGTTCATCGAGATCACCGGCGAGAGCATGTTGTTCGATGGCCTGTGGAAGAAGGGCGAGACTCACCAGGTGTGGATGAGCCACGGCGACCGCGTCGAGGCCCTGCCCGAGGGCTTCGGCGTCGTCGCGGCCTCGGAAGGCGCGCCTTACGCCATCGCCACCGACGAGCAGCGCCGATTCTTCTCGCTGATGTTCCATCCCGAGGTGGTCCACACGCCCGACGGCGGCAAATTGCTCGCCAATTTCGTCCGCCACGTCTGCGGCCTCCCGGGCGGCTGGACGATGGCCGAATATCGCGCGACCAAGATCGCCGAGATCCGGGCCCAGGTCGGCAGCGGCCGAGTCATCTGCGGGCTCTCCGGCGGGGTCGACAGCGCCGTCGCCGCGGTTCTGATCCACGAGGCGATCGGCCACCAGCTGACCTGCGTGTTCGTCGACCACGGGCTGATGCGGGCGAACGAGGCGGAGCAAGTCGTCAGCCTCTTCCGCAATCACTACAACATCCCGCTGGTCCACGTGGACGCCTCCGACCAGTTTCTCGGCGGCCTCGCCGGGCTCGACGAGCCCGAATCCAAGCGCAAGCTGATAGGCAAGACCTTCATCGAGATTTTCGAGGAAGAGGCGCGCAAGATCGGCGGCGCGGATTTCCTCGCCCAGGGCACGCTCTATCCCGACGTGATCGAGAGCGTCAGCTTCACCGGCGGCCCTTCGGTGACGATCAAGAGCCACCACAATGTCGGCGGGCTGCCCGAGCGGATGAACATGAAGCTGGTCGAGCCCTTGAGGGAGCTGTTCAAGGACGAGGTCCGCGAACTGGGCCGCGAACTGGGCCTCCCCGAAGCCTTCGTCGGCCGCCACCCCTTCCCCGGCCCCGGCCTCGCCATCCGAATTCCCGGCGAGGTGACGAAGGAGCGCTGCGACATCCTGCGCAAGGCGGACGCCATCTATCTGGAGGAGATCCGCAATGCGGGCCTCTACGACGCGATCTGGCAGGCGTTCGCCGTCCTCCTGCCCGTCCGCACCGTCGGCGTGATGGGCGACCACCGCACCTACGACCACGTCTGCGCTCTGCGCGCGGTCACCAGCACCGACGGCATGACCGCCGACGTCTATCCCTTCGACGCGGCCTTTTTGAGCCGCGTGGCGACGCGCATCGTCAATGAGGTGAAGGGCATCAACCGCGTGGTCTACGATTATACGAGCAAGCCGCCGGGAACGATCGAGTGGGAGTGAACCGGCGCAGGATCTTCGGCATGGAGATCTATCGCTATGTCATGACGAGCGACGATGGAATCGCACCATGCCCCGATCAGGGAATGATTTCGCTCGCGACGTGCAAACCCGTGATCCGACGTTGCGCGCGACCGGGCGACTGGGTCTTGGGCTGTCATGGCGCACCGGCGGAACTCGGGGCGGTCGCCTGGGCCGGCCGAGTGCATCGCTCAGTGTCCATCGGCGACTACGAACGAGAGTTCAGGGGCCGCGCCGATGCACTTTACAGGCAAAAGCCGGATGGCATGTTCGAGCGTCTTCGTCCCGAATATCACCATAGCCCGGACGACATCAGAAAGGACCAGTCGGGCTCGGTGCTGATCTTCGATCCGGAGCGAAGCTGGTATTTCGGCGATGGGCCGCAGGTCTTACCGCCTCAATTGATCCACGTCGCGCCGAGAGGCCGAAATCACCGGGTCAACGGCCTGTTGCTCGGCGACCCCGAGCGGCTCGCCGCCTGGTTGACCAGTGTCGGTCCGCCCGGGGTGCATGGCGAGCCTCCGGATCGCGATCCGGGTCTCTGTGGCCGGAAACGCGCGCCATCGGGCGGTTGCTGAGCCGTCGGAAGTTGCAATGGCAGATTGGCCAAGCTATCTTGGCTAAGTCATGACCATCCACGTAAACATCGGCGAGGCAAAGACCCGGCTTTCACAACTGGTCGCAGCCGCGCTGCGCGGCGAGGAGATCGTTCTGGATAAAGCAGGCGCGCCGCAGGTGATGCTGGTTCCGGTCGCACAAGCCGAGCAAGCGCGGCGCCGGGAGACCGCCGCAAAACGCAAGGCCGCCTTCGGTGCGCTGGCCCGCAAATACGCGCATTTGCGCCCCGAGGACACGATCGTGCCGCCGTCGATGACCGACGAGGAGCTTGAGGAGCGCTTCCAGCGCAAATTCGGTGCGCCTTCTACTTGATACGCAGATTCTGGTCTGGATACCGCTTGGCGATCGCAGGATTTCGAACCGGGCAGTCGACGCCATTCGGTTCTCCGACAACAGCCTTCATGTCAGCGCGCCCGTCGCCTTCGAATTTGCCGACCTACAGAGGCGGGGACGATTCCCTGTCGAAGAGTCGCTCGATTCGCTGGCGGAGTTGATCGGTTTCTCGGTGATCGATTTCCCCGCCGAAGCCTGGCGAGTCGCGGAGGCCCTTCCCAATATCCACCGCGATCCCGTGGACCGGATGATGATCGCGCACGCCATTCTGGGCGGGTTCACGCTGGTCACCGCCGACAGGACGATCCGTTCCTATCCGGTGCGATCCCTGTGGTGATCACGCTCTACGGCATTCGCAATTGCGACACGGTCAAGAAGGCCCGGGCGTGGCTGGACGCGCGCGGGTTCGCCTACGATTTCCACGACTACAAGTCGGCGGGGATCGACGAGGGGCGGCTGCGCGGCTGGGCGCGCGAGCTCGGCTGGGAGAGGCTTCTCAACCGCTCCGGAACGACCTTCCGCAAGCTGCCCGAGGCGGACAAGCAGGGGCTCGACGAAGACCAGGCGATCGCTCTGATGCTCGCCCAGCCGTCCATGATCCGCCGTCCCATCCTCGACACCGGCGCGGAGCGGCTGGCGGGCTTCAGCGCGGAGTCTTACGAGACCGCCCTGGCAGGAACGAATCGCCCCCAAGAGGATTGACGTCGGTGGGCCAAAAGCGGGGTGCGGGATTGGTGCGAAGCTCTGAAGCAGGAGGCGCGGATTCCGGAGCCGAATCCGCGCCCCTCGCCGCCGCCTCGACGGCGGCCGGCGACGGCGGGGCGATGCGCGACCTCATCGAGGCGCGCGACTGGTCGGATTCCCCTCTCGGCCCGCCTTCGCAATGGCCGCAGAGCCTTCACACCACCGTCGGCCTGATCCTTCCCGCAATGGCCCAGATCGTCTTGTTCTGGGGCCCCGAGTTCGTCGCGCTCTACAACGACGCTTATGCGCCGACGATCGGCGGCAAGCATCCGCGCGCGCTCGGCCGGCCGGCGCGGGAAAATTGGGCGGAGCTGTGGGACGACCTCGAGCCGCTCCTGCGGCGGGTGCGCGAGACCGGCGAGACCGTGTTCGCCAGGGACCGCCCTTTCTACATCGAGCGCCACGGCTATCCCGAGACGGTCTATTTCGACATCTCCTACTCGCCCGTGCCGGACGAGAGCGGCGCGGTGGGAGGCGTTCTGTGCATCGTCAGCGAGACGACCGAACGGGTCGAGAGCGAGCGCCGCACCAGGGACAGCGAGACACGCTTCAAGGCGATGGCGGATTCGGTCGATCAGATGATCTGGTCGACCCTGCCCGACGGCTATCACGATTATTACAACCGCCGCTGGTACGAATATACCGGAGTCCCCGAAGGATCGACCGACGGCGAGGCCTGGAACGGAATGTTCCACCCCGACGACCAGGACAATGCCTGGAGCGTCTGGCGCCGCTGCCTGGAGACCGGCGAGCCCTATCATATCGAATATCGCCTGAGGCACCGTTCGGGCGACTATCGCTGGGTGCTCGGCCGCGCCCAGGCGGTGCGCGACGAGAGCGGCGAGATCGTCCGCTGGTACGGCACCTGCACCGACATCCACGATCTCAAGCTCGCCGACGAGGCGCGCCGGGAGAGCGAGGAGCGGTTCCGGGCGATGGCCGACAGCGCTCCTTCGCCGGTGTGGGTGACGGGACCCGGCGGAATCGAATTCGCCAACAAGGCATTCGAGGAGGTCGCCGGAGTCTCGGCCGAGCAGCTGACCGGGACCTTCTGGACGCAGATGATCCATCCCGACGACCTCGCCGGCGTGCTGGAGACTCGCGACCGCGCCTGGGCCGACAGGAGCGACTATGGCTACGAAGCCCGCTTCCGTGACGCCGCCGGCGACTATCGCTGGATGCGGGTCGCCTGCCGGCCGCGCTTCGACGCCCAGGAAGCACTGATCGGCTATGTCGGCCTCGCCGTCGACATCGACGACGCGCGTAAGGCCGAGCAGCAGCTTCGCGAGGACAAGAGATCGCTCGAGACCCTCAACCGGATCGGCGCGCAGATCGCGCCCGAGCTCGATCTTCAGAACGTCGTGCAGATGGTCACCGACGCCGGAGTCGAGCTTTCGGGCGCGCAGTTCGGCGCCTTCTTCTACAACGTGCTGAACGCGGCCGGCGAGAGCTACATGCTCTACACCGTCTCCGGCGTCGACCGCTCCGAGTTCGACAAATTCCCGATGCCGCGCAACACCGCGATCTTCGCGCCCACGTTCGGCGGCGAAGGACCGGTGCGATCGGACGACATCACCAAGGACCCGCGCTACGGTCTCAGCGAACCCTATCGGGGAATGCCGAAAGGGCATCTGCCGGTCACGTCCTATCTGGCGGTGCCCGTCGTCTCCCGGTCCGGCGAGGTGACCGGCGGTCTCTTCTTCGGCCACGCTTTGCCGGGCCGCTTCACCGCCCGGCACGAAGAGCTGCTCGTCGGAATCGCCGGGCAGGCCGCGGTGGCGATCGACAATGCGCGGCTGTTCGAGGCCGCCCAGCGCGAGCTGGTCGAACGGCGACGGGCCGAGGAGGAGCTGCGCGAGAGCGAGGAGCGCTTCCGCCGGATCGCCGACAGCACGCCGGTCGCGATGTGGGTGACCAGGCTCGACCGCAAGCGCGACTTCGTGAACCAGGCCTATGTCGATTTCCTCGGAATCCCGCGCGAGGCGGCGGCCGATTTCGACTGGCGGACGATCATCCACCCCGAAGATCGGGTGCGGATCGTCGCGGAATCGATCGCCGGCGAAGCCAGCCTCGAAACCTTCGTCCTGGAGGGCCGCTACAAGGGCGCGGGGGGCGGCTATCGCTGGCTGCGCTCGGTTTCCCAGCCGCGCTTCGGCGCCGCCGGCGAGCACATCGGCTTCATCGGCGCCGCCTACGACATCACCGAGGCCAAAGAGGCCGAAGCCGCGCTTCGCGAGCTCAACCAGTCGCTGGAGGCGCGGATCGAGGCCGCGATCCTCGAGCGCGAGCGGGTCGAGGAGGCGCTTCGCCAGGCGCAGAAGATGGAGGCGGTCGGCCAGCTCACCGGCGGCATCGCCCACGATTTCAACAATCTGCTGACGGTGATCGCCGGCAACCTCGATCTCGTCGCCCGGCGGCTCGGGCCGGACGCCGATCCGCGGATCGTCCGCGCGATCGGCAGTGCCTCGGTCGGCGCCGACCGCGCCGCGACCCTCACCCAGCGCCTGCTCGCTTTCTCGCGCCGCCAGCCGCTCGCGCCGAAAGCGATCGATCCCAATGCGCTGGTCGCGGGAATGACCGACCTGCTTCACCGCACGATCGGCGAGACGATCGAGGTGGAGACTCGGCTTTCCGCGGGCATCTGGCGGATCGAGGCCGATCCGCACCAGCTCGAAAGCGCGATCCTCAACCTCGCCGTCAACGCGCGCGACGCCATGCCCGACGGCGGCCGGCTGGTGATCGAGACCTCGGCCGCGCGCGTCGAAGCCGCCGCGGCCAACGGGCTCGAGGCCGGAACCTACGCGGTGATCACCGTGTCCGACACCGGCTTCGGCATGGACCAGGACACCGTGAGCCGGGCGATCGAGCCCTTCTTCACCACCAAGGACGTGGGCAAGGGCACCGGGCTCGGCCTCTCGATGGTCTACGGCTTCGTCAAGCAGTCGGGCGGCCACCTGAAGATCGAGTCCGAGCCGGGGCAAGGCACCCGGGTCCACATCTACCTGCCCCGGTTCACGGCGGAATCTCCCGAGGAAGAGCAGAGCGAGGCCGCCGCGGCTCCGCGCGGCGGCGGCGACGAGATCATCCTCGTCTGCGAGGACGATCACGACGTTCGCGCGTACACGGTCGAGTTGCTCGGCGAGCTCGGCTACCAGGTGCTGGAGGCCGCGGACGGCGCCGCGGCGCTGAGGATCGTCGAGGAGGAGGCGCGGCGGATCGACCTCTTGTTCACCGACGTCGTCTTGCCCGGCGGAATGAGCGGCGCTGAGTTGGCGAAGGAGGCGCGCCGGATCCGGCCCGGCCTCAAGGTCCTCTACACCACCGGCTACGCCCGCGACGCGATCGTCCACGAGGGCCGCCTCGATCCCGGCATCGAGCTGGTCGCCAAGCCCTTCGCCTTTGCCGAGCTGGCCGCGCGCGTTAGGGAGATGCTCGACCGGTCGTGATCGAGAAGGAGACTTGGCAATGCGGGGGCTGGCCCTTTTCCTGTCGGCGCTGATGTTCGCCGGAGCCGCCGCTGCGCAGACGCCGGCCGCGCCCGATTACGGCTCCCGGCTCACCGAAGGCGACGTCGCGCTCAACGATTTCCATTTCCGCTCGGGCGAGACCCTGCCCGAGCTTCGAATCCACTACGCCACGCTCGGGATGCCGCACCGTAACGCCCGCGGCGAGATCGACAATGCGGTGATGGTCCTCCACGGCACCGGCGGCTCGGGCCGCCAGTTCCTCGCGCCGCAATT
Source organism: Alphaproteobacteria bacterium (assembly GCA_005883305.1). Taxonomy (NCBI): domain Bacteria; kingdom Pseudomonadati; phylum Pseudomonadota; class Alphaproteobacteria; species Alphaproteobacteria bacterium. The sequence goes on from VBAC01000001.1 coordinate 1,713,695, forward strand.
CGCCGGCGAGCTTTACGGGCCCGGCCAGCCGCTCGACATCGCGCGCTACTACGTCATCCTGCCCGACGGGATCGGCCACGGCCGCTCGTCCAAGCCGAGCGACGGCCTTCGCGCGCGCTTCCCGCATTACGATTATGCCGACATGGTTGAGGCGCAGCGGCTGATGCTCGCGCGGCTCGGAGTGACCCGCCTTCGCCTGCTCATGGGCACCTCGATGGGCTGCATGCACGGCTTCGTCTGGGCCGAGGCGCACCCCGGTTTCGCCCGCGCCATGATGCCGCTCGCCTGCCTTCCCGCCGAGATCGCCGGCCGCAACCGGATGTGGCGGCGCATGGCCGCCGAGGGCATCCGCCGCGATCCCGCCTGGGCCGAGGGCAATTACACCAGCGAGCCCATCCAGGGCCTGCGCGCCGCCGTCTCGCTGCTCCAGGTCGCCGGCCTCGCGCCGATCTACGTCCAGCAGACCTATCCCACCGGCGCGGCGGCCAACGCCTGGATCGACCAGCGGGTCGAGGCCGACATCGCCACCCGCGACGCCAACGACCTGATCTACCAGCTCGAGGCCAGCCGCACCTACAATCCCCTGCCCGATCTCGAGCGGATCCGGGTGCCGACGACCTGGATCAACTCCGCCGACGACTTCATCAACCCGCCCGACCTCGGAATCGCCGAGCCCGCCGCGCGGCGGATGCCGACGGTGCGCTTCGTGCTGATCCCGGCGACGGCGGAGACGCGCGGGCACGGGACTCACACCTGGGCGCGGTTCTGGAAGGACGAGCTGGTCGATCTGCTGCGGCGGACGGACGCGCGCTGACTGTCCATGTCCTTGACCGAACCGGATCGCCTGTGCCCTTGGCCAAAGCCGTCCTGATGACGACGTCGGCGGAGACCGCGGGGCGGGCGGACCGCGGCGCCTTGTCGGCAAGCTTGCCGCCGCAATATCGATGAAAATCGATATGCCGGCGCCTCCCTCCTTCAGCCATGTCCGCGGCTACCGGCGGGACATCGATGGCTTGCGCGCCGTCGCCGTGCTTCCCGTCCTGATGTTTCATCTCGATGTGCCGGGATTTTCGGGCGGGTTTATCGGCGTCGATATTTTCTTCGTGATTTCGGGATACCTGCTGACTTCGATCATCCTGGACGAATGGGCTGACGGGCGCTTCTCCATCGCCGGTTTCTATGAGAGACGCGCTCGCCGAATCCTGCCGGCGCTCGTCGTGCTGTTGGCGCTGGTGTCGGTCGCCTGCTCGCTCCTTTTCTCGCCATTGCAGAATTACGACTACGCCCAGTCCGTGTTCGCCACGGCCGTGTTCGCCTCGAACGCGCTGTTCGCCATGCGCCTCGATTATTTCGCCGGCATTACGGCGGAAACCCGCCCGCTGCTGCACACCTGGTCGCTGGCTGTGGAGGAGCAATTCTACGTCTTGCTTCCCTTCCTCATGCTCGCGCTGCTGCGCTGGGCCCCCAAGCGAATGCCGCTCGTGCTGGCGGGGCTCGGCGTGGCCTCCTTCCTGCTTTCCGTGGAGTTCACGGCCGCCCAGCCGGAAATAGCCTTCTATCATTTGCCGTTCCGAATGTGGGAGCTGCTCGCCGGATGCTGGCTTGCCACGCGACCGCCCCCGCGGGCGCCTTCATTCCGATCGGCCACGACCACCGGGGTTCTCGGCCTCACCCTGATCGCGCTGGCGGTGACCCTCTACGACCAATATCTGCCCTTCCCGGGCATCGGCGCGGTGGCGCCCGTGCTCGGCGCCGCCCTGATCATCAGAGCGGGGGACCATGGCTCCCACCCGGTTTCGCGACTGCTCTCCTCGCGCCCTTTGGTCGGCATCGGTCTCATCTCTTATTCCCTCTATTTGTGGCACTGGCCGCCGATCGTTCTCTCCCAGCTCTATCTCTTCCGTTTTCTCACGGGGGCCGAACGCGTCTCGATATTCCTGTTCGCCGTCCTGATGGCCTCCCTTTCCTGGCGTTTCGTCGAGAGGCCGTTTCGCGACAGCGCACGCTTTTCCCGATGGAAGATTTTCGGCCTCGGCGCCGCGGCCCTGGCGGTTTTCGCGTGCGGGGCGCTCGTTGCGCTTTTCCACCTGTCCGGCACTGCCGTGGCCATCCAGGATACCCGCTTCGCAGCGGTGGAATCGATGCGCCAGGGGCCGTGCCACCTCGATTCGGATCAGCTGATCGCCGATTGGGCGGGGCCGATCCGGTGCGGCGCGGGAACCGGCGCGCCGCGGATCCTGCTTTGGGGCGATTCGCACGCGGCGCAATTGATGCCCGGCATTCGGGATCTGGCCGCGCGGGGCGCAGGGATTCACATCGTCCAGGTGAGCAAGACCTCCTGTCCGCCCGTGCTCGGCTTCGTCTTTCGCTTCCAGCCGGCCTGCACGCAGTTCAACAGCGAAGTGGCGTCGATGCTCGCGCGGGAGCGGTTCGACCAGGTGATCCTGGCAGCGAACTGGGAAGAATATCCGCTCGCGGACCGGATGGACCTGATGCAGGATACGATCGACGTCATCCGCCGCCGAGGCGTGCGGGTGACCGTCGTGCTCCAAAGCCCCCGTTTCTTCTTCGACGATCCGGTCATCTATGAATCACGTTATGGCAGCGTGGTCGCCGAGATCAGGCCTCGAACCGTGATCACGGCGCAGGTCGCCAGCCTCCATGGCGTCGATTTCTTCGATCCGGAGGAGGCCATTTGCCGTCAGGAGCGTTGCACGATCCGCGACCGAAGGGGTTATCTGTTCTTCGACGGCCACCACCTTTCGCTGAACGGCAGTCGTCTCATGGCCTGCGCGCTGGTCCGAACGCGGCTGCCGTTGCGCTGGTTGCGCGCGTGCGGGTTGCCTCGTCCCGTGAGCTCACATGATTGAGCGCGATCACCCACCTGCCGTCCACCTTGCGCATCAGCCGCGTGTTGATCCCGTCCTGCGGGCTGCCGCCGCCCTCGAGGCGGTAGCGGCTGATCAGCTGGGCGGCGTCGGGCGAGAGCAGCTCGACGCGCACGTCGAAGAAGTGGAGCCGGCCGCGCCGCGCCGGATCGCCGCCATAATCGCGGACATAATGGTCGAGCGTCCCCTGCCAGCCCTGCTGGAAGCGGCCCTTCGAGACGAAGATCACGTCCGGGTTCTTGAAACCCGCCATGTAGCCGCGAAAATCGCCGCGGTTCCACGCCGCCTCCATGTTCGCGATCACCTGGCGGATCGCCGCTTCCTCGGCAGGGGGATCATAGGCCGGCTGGCGCGTGCAGGCGGCGAGCAGGAGCAGGAACCCTAAGGAAGCAACGAGCCTCAAAAACCCTCTCCCATGGGACCTAGCGCGAGAGTTTCTCGCCCGCCGCCGCCTTGTCCTTCAGCAGCTTCGCAACCTCGAAGCCCTGCCGCTCAAGCCCTTCGACGATCTTCGGCAGGCCTTCGGTGTCGGCCCAGAACATCGGCCCGCCGCGATAGACGGGCCAGCCATAGCCGTAGACCCACACCACATCGATGTCGCTGGCGCGCTGGGCCATACCCTCTTCCAGGATCCGCGCGCCCTCGTTGACCATCGTATAGAGCGTTCGCTCGACGATCTCCTGGGACGTTACCGCGTGCTGCGGCGTCGCGGTCTTGGCGCGGAAATTCTCGATGATCTCGGCGACGCGCGGAGACGGGCTGGGATTTCGCTTCTCGTCATAATCGTAGAAGCCGGCGCCCTTCTTCTGGCCCCAGCGCCCCTCGGCGGCGAGCGCGTCGCGGATATTCTCGATCCGGGTCGGGTCGCGGTGCCAGCCGATGTCGACCCCGGCGAGGTCGGACATCTGGAACGGCCCCATCGGCATTCCGAATTCGACATGGACGCGGTCGATCTGCTCCGGAGTTGCGCCCTCCAGCAGCAGTTTCATCGCCTCGATCTGGCGCGGCATCAGCATCCGGTTGCCGATGAAGCCGTGGCAGACGCCCGCGACGACCGCGACCTTCCTGATCCTTTTGGCGAGCTGCATCGCGGTAACCAGCACGTCGGGCGCCGTCTTCGCCCCGCGCACGACCTCGAGCAGCTTCATCACGTTGGCCGGCGAGAAGAAGTGGAGGCCGAGCACGTCCTGCGGCCGCGAGGTGCTGGCCGCGATCTCGTCGATGTTGAGATAGGAGGTGTTGGAAGCGAGGATCGCGCCCGGCTTCGCGATCCTGTCGAGCTTGCCGAAAATCTCCTTCTTCACCTCCATATTCTCGAACACCGCCTCTATGATCAGGTCGCAGTCGGCGAGGTCGTCGAGGCTCAGCGTCGGGGTCAGAAGCCCCATCGCGCCCTCGACCTGCGCGCCCGTCATCCGCCCCTTGGCTGCGCTGGCCTCGTAATTCTTGCGCATCACGCCGGTGCCGCGGTCGAGCGCGTCCTGCGCCATCTCGACGATCGTCACGGGGACGCCCGCCGACAGGAAGTTCATGCTGATGCCGCCGCCCATGGTCCCGGCGCCGATCACGCCGACCTTGCGGATCTCGCGCGGGGCCGTGCCTTCGGGAACACCGTCGATCTTCGCCGCCTTGCGCTCGGCGAAGAAGAAATATTGCTGCGCGCGCGCCTGGGTGCCGGTCATCAGCTCCATGAACAGCCGGCGCTCGTCCTGGACTCCTTCGGCATAGGGCTTGGCGACAGCCGCCTCGATCGCCTGGATGTTCTTCTCGGGCGCCTCGAAGCCGCGGAACTTGCGCGCATTGCCCTTGCGGAAGGCGTCGAACACCCCCGGATCGGCCGCGTCGATCTTGTCCTGCCGCTCGGAGGATTTGGGCAGCGGCCGCGCGTCCTTGACCTCCTCGGCGAAGGCGACCGCGTGCTGCTCGAGATCGCCCTCGATCAACCGGTCGACGAGTCCGACGTCGAAGGCCTCCTTCGCGGAGATCGGATTGCCCGTCGCGGCCATCTCCAGCGCCTTCTGGACGCCCGCCACGCGCGGCAGCCGCTGCGTGCCCCCTGCGCCGGGAAGGAGGCCGAGCTTGACCTCGGGCACGCCCAATTTCGCCGAGGGCAGCGCCACCCGGTAATGGCTCGCCAGAGCGACCTCCAGCCCGCCGCCGAACGCCGTGCCGTGGATCGCGGCGACCACTGGCTTGGTGCAATTCTCGATGATGTCGACCACCTGGGGAAGCACCGGTTGCTGCATCGCCTTGGGCGTGCCGAACTCGCTGATGTCCGCCCCGGCGAAGAAGGTCTGGCCCTGGCAGACGATCACCACCGCCTTGACGCCCTCGTCCGCGTCCGCCTCCCCGATCGCCGCGACCAGCCCCTCGCGCACCGCATGGCCGAGCGCGTTGACCGGCGGGTTGTTGGAGGTGACGATCAGGACGTCGCCATGGCGCTTGGTGGTAATCGGGCTCATCGACCCCTCCGCTTTTCGAGTGCGGAGAGTCGATAGGCGCGCCTTTACGTAAACGTCAACTCCGCTCTGCGGCCGAGCCGAAGCGGCCTTGGCGATCTGGTCCTGGAAAAGGGGGAAATGGTGGGCGTGGCAAGGATTGAACTTGCGACCCCTGCGATGTCAACACAGTGCTCTACCACTGAGCTACACGCCCACCGAAGGCGCGCGATGTAGCGAGCCCCCTCGCCCTTCGCAAGCCCGTGGGACGGTCGCATTGATTACCTCGCTGTCATTGCGAGCGAAGCGCGGCAATCCAGCGGCGTCTGGATCGCCACGGCGCTGACGCGCCTCGCGATGACGGCCTTGGGGCAGGTCCCGCCGTCGCACCCGATCCTCTGTCCCCGGTCCCGAATTTAGGGCAAGCTGCGGCCATGAACCAAATGCCCGCTCTGTTCATCGGCCACGGAAGCCCGATGAACACGCTCGAGCTGAACGGCTATACGCGGGAATGGCGCAGGCTCGGGGTGGCCGTGCCGCGGCCGCGCGCGATCCTCGTCGTCTCGGCGCACTGGTTCATCGGCGCGACCGCGGTGACCGCGATGGCTCGGCCGCGCACGATCCACGATTTCTACGGCTTCCCCGACGAGCTGTTCGCCTTCGATTATCCGGCGCCGGGCCTACCCGGGCTCGCCGGGGAGATCGCGGAAATCGTCAAGCCGCACTGGATCGGCGCCGACCGCGACCAATGGGGGCTCGATCACGGGACGTGGAGCGTGCTCGCACACCTCTTCCCCAAGGCCGACGTGCCCGTCGTTCAGCTCTCGATCAACGCGCTGAAGCCGCTCGACTATCATCTCGATCTCGCCGCCCGCCTCGCGCCGCTGCGCCGGCAGGGCGTGCTGATCCTCGCCAGCGGCAACGTCGTCCACAACCTCCGCCGGATCGACTGGGCGGACCCGGCCGGCGGGGCCGACTGGGCGCACCGCTTCGACGACGCCGTGGCGGAGCGGATGGCGACCGCGCCGGGCGATATCCTGAAGGCCGCCGAGCACCCGGATTACGGCCTAGCCGTGCCGACGCCGGACCATTTCATCCCGCTGCTCTACACCGCCGCTCTGGCGGCGGCCGAGGGCAAGGCGGCCACGCCTTTTCTCAAAGGCTATGCGATGGGCTCGCTGTCGATGACCTGCTACGGCCTCGGCATCGAGGGCCTGCCCTGCGCGGAAGGCGCCCGCGCCGCCACGCTCCCCGACGGCGTCCCCGGCGACCAGAGCAACATCTAGGCTCCAGGTCCCTTTTCGACCCGAGCCCGCTGGACTCATGCCCTGAAACCAAGCAGTTCTGCCCGAACAGGGGGCCGGTATGCGTTCAACAGTGCCAGCTTTGGTGATGGTTGCGTTGCTCGCCGGCTCGCCGGCCCCGGCGCGGACCGGAGAGGACCGGCGCGTGCCGACGGCGGCGGAGCTGCGCCAGTGCCCGCATCTGGCGCGGGTCGACTGGCGAAGGGTCGCGCGCGAGCTGGCGGAAGGGGAGCGCGATCGTCCGGCGGCGCCTTACGACTATGACGCCGAGCATCGCCGCATCCGCGGCCCCTGGCCGCTGCCCGATATCGGCCGCGCCGAGATCGTCATCGACATCGCCATCGGCCCCGGCGAGACCCAGGAATATCCGACTTCGACCTCCGCCTTCGTCTGGCGCGAGCCGGGCGGCCAGTGGCAGGTCGACCGGATCGATCATATCAGCGCCTCGTTGCCGTCTTTGCCTCCGGGATCGCCGGTCATGACCGAGGAGGAGATCGAGCGCGCGCAGCGCCCCGCCACCCGCGGCCCCTTGAGCGCCTCGCAGGCGGCGGCGATCGACCGAGTCCTCGCCGATCCCTGCTTCGCCATCCAGCCCGATTACACGCCCTTCCACATGCCGCTTCGCACCGGCCAGATCGATTCCTGCTACGGGGCGATCAACAGCGCGGTCCGGATCCGCCGCGGGAGCGAGACGCGCCTCGTATCCGACATCTGCTCGCGCTGGCCGAGCGCCGAGCTCGCCAACGCCGTCATGTATGCGGCCATCGGCCTCGGCACGCTGATCGAGCAGACCGCCCGCGCCCGCTTTCCGGACGGGGAAATCCGGATCGTCGCCATGCGCGAGGGCCGAAGGACGAGCATCTACCCCTTCTATTGCGGCGAGCTCGAGGTCGGCGGGCGCGCCGTCCCGGTGATGTTTCAGGACTTGCGCGACGGCGCCTGGGCCCGGCGCGATCTGTACGTGCCCGGCGAGCGCAACCGCTGGAGCGCCAGCTTCGAGGAGACCTGGGCGATGTTCTGCGCACCGGCGCAGCAGCCCGCGCAAGCCCCCTCGAAGCGTTGAGGCCCGCCGCTACGGAGTCATTCTGAGCGTCGCCGGATCGAAGCGGTGAAGAACGAGCTCCTCGGCGCCCTTGCGAAGGACCACCGTCCCCCGCTCGAAATCGACCGCGACCACGCTCAGGGCCTCGCCCGGAGCGGTCGCTCCGGCCGCCTGGTAATTGTTGAGCAGGATCACCGCGACGACTCCGGACACGGTATCGCCGCCGGCCGCCCGGCGAGTCACTTCGGAGCGGGTGCTGCTGTCGAGCCCGGCGAGGACGGCGCGCTCATAGGCCGAATGGCCCTGGGCGTAAGCGGGGGCGGAGACCGCCGCGAGCGACAAGGTCAGCGGCGCGGCGAAGGCGAATGCGACACGAGCGAGGTTCATTTTCCCTGTTCCTTCCATGAGGCGTGCGGAACCGCGCTATTCGGAAGCAAGCCGGCGCGACGCAGCCCGGCTCGTCTTATCGCCGCCGGCGGGGACGCCATATCGGTAGCAATGCTTAGGGAGTCGCCCCCAGTTCGCCGGGGCTCAGGGTCCGTACCTAACTGAGCTGAGCGGTTTTCCGCCTAATTACGGAGTCATCCCGGCGAAGGCCGGGACCCATGAACTCTGTCTTGCCAGAAGAAGCTCGGGACTGCGCCACACTTATTCATACCTCGGTGTGCATGGGTCCCGGCCTTCGCCGGGATGACTCCTTTTTTGTCCAAAATCTCAGTTCTTATTGAGTCTTGACCCTCGGCCGCTCAGCATTGCGCCTGGACGGCCTGCCCTCCGAGCGAGCAGGCGGAACCCGCCGGCGCGCTGCGCTCGATCGGCGCATAGGCGTTCTGCACCCGCCCGGCCTGCGCGGCGAGGCCCGCGGCCTGCCCGCCGCCGCCGAACCCGTCGTAGATCGCCCGAGCGGCGGTCGAGATGACTCCGGGCCGGTTCGAACCGCCGCGGGCGAAGAACACCACCGCGATCCGCCGCCCGTCGGGGTAAGTCAGATAGCCGACATCGCCGGTATAACCGTTGAGGGTCCCCGTCTTGTGCTCGACCCGGGCCTCGGGCGGAAGCAGCCCGCGAATCCGGTTCGTGCCCGTCGCGCAGCGGCGCATGAGGTCCAGCAGATGCGCCCGGCTCTGCGGGGTCAGCGCTTCGCCGCTGTCGATCGCGCGCAGCAGTCCGAGCATCGCCGTCGGCGTGCTCGAATCCCTGACATCGGTGAGGTCGCGGCGGTCGCTGAGCAGGGTGGCGATGGTGCGGTCGGCGCGGATCCCGCTGAGCCGGTGGGCGCGAAGCCAGGAATCGATCGCCGAAGGCCCGCCGAGCGTTGCGATCAGCATGTCGGTCGCCCGGTTGTCGCTGTGGATGATCATCGCTTCCATGAGGACGCGGGCCGTCGAGGCGCCGATCGGATCGTCGAGCGTGCGGCGCCCGGCGTCGACCTCGGAAAGATAGGCGGCGGCGACCGCGACCTTGACCGTGCTGGCCATCGGGAACGGCCGGTCGCCGTTGAAGGCGACCATCGCCCCGCTCGTCAGGTCGAGCGCGGCGATTCCATATTCGCCGGGATTTTCGGTGGCCAAAGCGGCGAGCCTCTGCTCGAGCGATTGCAGCTGCGCCGGCGCCTGGGCCAGAGCCGGTTGCGCGACGAAGGCCAGAAGCCAGACTAGAAAGCCGATGATCCGCATCTCGATACCCCACTGGATCCGCGTGGTCCGAAGATACACGATGCACCCGACATTGTTACTGCGCCGTATGCGTCCGCCCACGCGTCAGCCGCATATCCGGCTCAACTCGGCGCAAGCGTCGAGGAATGAACGAAGGACCGGACCCTGCGACGGGGCCCGTCGTGCTGCTCCGCCTTTTCCTCTTTGCGCCTTCGCGGCTTCGCGTGAGCAAAAAAGGAAGGCCGTCACGCAAAGACGCAAAGCCGCAAAGGGAAGGCAGAAGTATTCCGGCCTGGGCTGGCGATGACGAAGGTCGAGCCGCGCTAAAGCCGCCCGTGCTGGTCCTCGGTCATGAACATCCGCTCGACCTCGGCGACGAGCTCGCGCAGGTGGAAGGGCTTGGAGAGGACCTTGGCGTCGGGCGTCTTGCGCCCGGCCTTCAGCGCCACCGCGGCGAAGCCGGTGATGAACATGACGCGGATTCCGGGCTGGATCTCGCCGGCCTTCTGGGCGAGCTCGATCCCGTCCATCTCGGGCATGACGATGTCGCTCAGGAGCAGGTCGAAGCGCGCCGCCTGGAGCAACGGCACGGCGTCGGTCCCGCGGTCGACCGCGACCACCTCGTAGCCCACCCGCTCGAGCGCCCGCACCAGGTAGGTGCGCATCGATTCGTCGTCTTCGGCGAGCAGGATCCTGAGCATTGCGCCATGTTATGCCCGCAGAGTGTAAATTTTTCCAGCCGTCCGGGAATGCCCTCGATTGCGCCCGTCCCATAGCGGGCCTAGGTCGGAGGCCGATGAACGCGCCCGATCACGCCCCCTTCTTCCGAATCGGTCCCGAGCGGCCGGTGTCGCCGGTCGTCCTCTCCATCCCCCATGCCGGGCGCGACTACCGCCCCGAGCTGATCCGCGCGGCGCGGCTTCCGCAATCGGCTCTGGAGAGCCTCGAGGACCGGCTCGTCGACCGGCTGGTGTGGCGGGCGACCGCCAACGGCGCCACCGCCTTCGTCGCCCGCTCGCCGCGCGCCGAGATCGACCTCAACCGCGACGAGCGCGAGATCGATCCGGCATCGGTCGCCCCGCCGCTGCCCTCCAGCGGCCTGGTCCAGTCGGCGCGCACCCGCGGCGGAATCGGCCTCGTCCCCTCGCGGATCGTCGGCCTGGGCCCGATCTGGCGCGAGCGGCTCGCCCGGAGCGAGCTCGATCGCAGGATCGCGCAGATCCACCGCCCCTGGCACGAGGCGCTGGACGCGGCTTTGGTCCACGCCCGCAATCGCTTCGGCGGAGCGATCCTGCTCGATTGCCATTCGATGCCCCCGCGCCCGCCCCAGCAGGGCGTCAATGCCGCGCCCAACGCCACCGTGATCTTCGGCGACCGCCACGGCGCGACGATCGGCGCCGACCTGCTCGACGCCGCCGTGGAGGCGGCGCGCGCGCTGGGCTATCGAACCGCCTGCAACGCGCCTTATGCCGGCGGCTACACCGTCTCGCGCCACGGCCGGCCGGAGCGCTCCATCCACGCCCTCCAGATCGAGCTCGACCGCTCGCTTTACCTCGACCGCGACCTGCGCGGCCCCGGGCCCGGGTTCGAGGGGGTGTGCCGGCTGATCGCGGCGGTGGCGGGGGCGCTGGAGGCGCGGTTGCTGGGCGGGCTGGAGGCGATCGCTGCTGAGTAGTAAGAGATGGAGAAGCCGGAATGAGCACTAACGATGAGCGTCCCGAATCGGTTGGTGATGCGCTCGCACTTGTCGCGAAAACGCATGCGCTACTCGCGAGAGCGAGCGCGGCACTGGAGCAGGCTCCGGCACTTGGTCCGAAAGCGCTCGGCGATTTCGTGGAACCTGTCGAGCGCATCCATGACGCTCTGACTCAAAATCTTCCTCAACTGGAGCGGTCCGTCGCTGACTTTCTGTAGCGGGTTGGACCTATATAAACGCACAAAAAAGACCGCCTCACTTGCGTGAGGCGGCCCAGGTTCAGGGAGGTGCGCTCCCGCTTTCGAAGGAGCGCGTGACGCCGGCGTAAAGGGGGGATACGGCGGCGTCCTACCCGAGATAGGAAGGCTGTTTCCCGTTTCAATAGCAGACCGATAAGCGCGCGCGGTCACGCGGCCTTGAGGGCGATGATCGGGACGCCGAGCGTCTCCAGCGTCGAAAGGTCGAGCTTGCTCGCCCCGTCGATGTCGAGACCGACGATCGTTCCATCCGCCGCGAAATCCGCATTGACGCCGGGCGCGATCTCCCGCGTCTCGGCGCCCGGGCCGGCCTTGAGCTCGATATAGAGACTGTCCGTCTCGGCATAATAATTGAGCTTCATCGCGGCTCCTCGCGAAAGTTGCGGTCGAAAAAGGCGTTGTGCACCGTCTCGCCGTCCTCCAGCGTCACCACTCTTAGCACACGCGGCGCGTCTTCGCCCCTCAAAGTGACCGCGGACCAGAAGCGGATGCGTCCGTCCTCTTGGGTCTCTCTCCGGATCGGATCGGCGATCGCCGCCGCGCACCACGCCCGCTCGACATAGGGCCGCTTGCGCAGCACCTGCTCCTCGAAATAGCGCGTCGTCTTCATGCGTCCTCCCGAAGGAGGCTAACGGACAAGCCAGCGAAGAAAAAGGCCGGAGCGTTCCCGCCCCGGCCCTTCCCTTATTCGAGAGGCCTCGTAAGCGCCTTTAGGCCGCCGTCTCCGGCACCATTCCCTGGAGCTGCTCGGGCACCTTGCCCTGCTGCGCCTGGCGGGCGAAGAGCTCGCGGATCGCGGCGAGGCTGAACAAATGGGCCATGATCAGGGCGAGGATCCCGTTCTGGTTGATCTTCCTCAGCTGGTCGCCGTTCATCTCGCGAAGCTTGTTCTCGTCGACCATGCGGAAGCCGCGGTAGAGGAAGGGCTGGGCGGCGCCCTCGGGCTGGATGGTGACCTCGCCGTCGATCAGCAGGTCCATCTCCTCGAGCTCCTTGACGAACGCCTGGGTGCGCTGGGCGGCGATCTCGAAATCCTCGCAGAACTTCAGGATCTGGGTCAGCGTCTCGCTCGGCTTGTCGCCGTCGAACAGGGCCGGGCCCTCGCCGTCCTCCGCGGTCAGGCCGCTGTCGGGATCGAAGCAGAGCGACAATTCCTCGCTCTCCTGGTTGAGCTTGGCGAGGAGATAGGGATAGCGGCGGACATAAGCGGGCACGTAGAACGGATTATAGGCCTTGCCCTCCCCGTCGACGAACACGTTGACGCCGTCGTTCAGCCCCATCAGGCCCAGCGGCACCGGCACGTCCCCGCTCGAGAAGACGATCGGGAAGTGGCGCTGGGCGGTGATGAACTCGTCGATCGTCAGCGGGATCGCGTTGGCTTCGGCGAAATAGGGCGCGCGGTCGCTCGGCTTGGTGTGGAGCTTGCCGTGCATGCTCGGCGAGATCGGCTGAAGGTTGTTGTAGAAGAGCGGCAGGCCGGAAGGCGGCTGGGTCGCCATGATTTCAGTCTCCATGGGTTTCGGAAAGCGGCCGCACAGGGCCGCGGAAATTCTGCGCCACCCTCTATGAGGGAAGCGGCTCCGGCGCAAGAATATCCTGAATCGGCACCAGCTTGCCCGGGTTCATGATGCCCCTGGGATCGAGCGCGCGCTTGATCGCCCGAAGCGCGCCCAGCCGGGCGGGGTCGGCGAGGCGCTGGAGCTCGCTTACCCTGGCCTGGCCGATGCCGTGCTCCGCGGAGATCGAGCCGCCCGCGGCGGTGACGAGGTCGTGGACCAGGCGCGTGACCTCGGCCCCCGTCGTTTCCAGCCACGCCCCGGGGGCGCCGGGGGGAGCCTGGACGTTGAAATGGACGTTGCCGTCGCCGAGATGGCCGAAGGCGATCACCCGCGTGCCGGGAAAGCGCTCCTCGACCGCTGCCGCGGCCTCGGTCATGAACGCGCCCATCGTCCCCACCGGCACGGAAATGTCGTGCTTCGCCGCCGGCCCGGCCTGCCTTTCCGCCTCGGCGATGCTGTCGCGCAGCCGCCAGAAGGCCTCCGCCTGCGCCTCGCTCGCGGCGATTGCGGCGTCGAGGACCGAGGCTCCAGTCAGCGCCTCGGCCAAGTCGGGTTCGGGCGCCCCGACGGGCGAGACGGCTTCGACCAGCACGTTCCACGGCGCCGGACGGGCGAGCGGCGCTCTGGTCCCCGGAATGTGGGCGAGGACGAGCTCCAGAACGTTCGCCGGCACGATCTCGAAGCTCTCGACCGCGTCGCCCGGCGTGCCTTCGAGCTTGCGCAGCAGCGCCTGGGCCTCCGCCGGCGAAGCGACCCCCACCCAGGCCACCGCCCTCGCCCCGGCCGCCGGCACCAGCTTCAGGGTAGCGGCGGTCACCACGCCTAGCGTGCCTTCCGCGCCGATCAGCAGCTGCTTGAGGTCGTAGCCGCGATTGTCCTTCTTGAGCGCTGTCAGGCCTTCGTAGAGGCTTCCGTCGGGCAGCACCGCCTCGATCCCCAGCACCAGCGAGCGCATCGTGCCGAAGCGAAGCACCTGCGTGCCGCCCGCATTGGTCGAGACCAGCCCGCCGACCGTCGCCGAGCCCTTGGCGCCGAGGCTGAGCGGAAAGCGCAGGCCCGCTTGGTTCGCCGCTTCGTGCAGATTGGCGAGGATCACGCCGGCCTCGCAGACGGCGATCCCGGCTTGTGGATCTATGCCGCGGATCGAGTCCATCCGCCTCAGCGAAAGCAGCAATGCCTCGCCGCTCGAATCGGGAGTCGCTCCGCCGACCATCGATGTGTTGCCGCCCTGCGGCACGAGCGGCACGCCGGCGGCGGCGCACAAGGCGACGATCGCCGCCACCTCCTCGCGAGTCGCCGGGCTCAGCATCGCCGCCGCCGCGCCGTGATAGCGCCCCCGCCAGTCGCGGAGCGAAGGGGCCATCGCCTCGGGGTCGCGAGTGAAGCCCTTGGGGCCGAGACGCTCGCCCAGCTTGCCCAGCAGGTCTTCGGAAGGATAAGCCATCGCCGAAACGATAAAGCGAGCCGGGGGGAGGGGCAAATTAATCGCATGTTCAAGCGCGCCCGTGAATTCCGGGCGGCTATGGAGATTTGGACGTGATCCTCGCCGGCTTCGCGGCGCTGCTGCTGTTTGCCTTCGGCGACGGCGCCGAACAGCAGGGACAACCGGCAGGCGGGCGGGGCACGATCACCTACCACCAGCAGATCATCATCCGCGTCGCGCCCGGCGCCGCGCCGGTCGGCGCCGGGGTGTCGCCGACGGTCCGCTGGGAGGAGCATCGCGGCCCGCGCTGCATTTCCGCCCGCCAGATCCTCGGCGCCGCCCGGCTCAGCCAGAACAGCGTCGACCTCGTCTTCCGCGACCGAACCCGAATCCGCGCTCGCCTGGAGGGGCGCTGCCCGGCGCTCGATTTCTACAGCGGCTTCTACGTGCCGATGTCCGCCGACGGCCAGATCTGCGCCGACCGCGATTCGATCCGCTCGCGCGCCGGCGGCGAATGCCAGATCGAACGGTTCCGCACGCTTACGGCCGCCGCGCCGCGCTGAGCTCCCTATTTGATGATTTCCACCTTGAGGCTCTCGCCCGCCGGCCGGGTGAAATTGCGGTCGAAGGTGGCAAAAGCGGTGGCGCCCTGTTCCGCGGCGAGAGCAAAGTGGAGCAGATCTGCGAAATCTCCCTGCACCACATAGGACCCGAGTGCTTTTGCCACCGCCTCGGCTGACGCAACGGTAACCCCCTCGAGCGCGCACAAGGTGTGCAAACCCTTTGCAATGTCCACGCGGCCCAGTCCGTAACGGGAGCGCAGCACCCATTCCGCCTCCATCAGCACGGTTGGGAGGAGGAGTACGTCCCCGGCGGCCATGATCGCCCTCGCGGCAACGCGTTGCGCCTCATCGTCGCCGGCCACCACGCGGACTAGCAAGTTGGTGTCGAGCGCCTTCATTTGAGGAGGCGCAGGATGTCCTGATCGGACAGCCGACTGATCGCTTCGATCGGCTGCCGTTCGCCTTTGTAGCGGGGCAGCGCGTCGAGATCAGCCAGCGTCATCGGTGGGAACGGCGAGGTTCCGGTCGGGCGTCTGAGGCTGATGCCGTCCACCATCTCCACCAGCTCCAACGGTGTCCCAGGTTCCCACGCCAGCCGGTCGCGCACATCCTTGGGGATGGCGACATCCCCGCTCGGCAGGACCTTGGCGCGTGCGTTCATTTGCGGAAAGATACGCCTCGGCGAGCGTGGCGACAAGACCGCGGGCCCACCTTCGCTTGACAATGAAGGCCGCTTCGCACAATCGGGCGGACGCAAGCGCCGCCTCGAACAGGAGCGCCCCAAATC
Organism: Alphaproteobacteria bacterium; assembly: GCA_005883305.1. Classification (NCBI taxonomy): domain Bacteria; kingdom Pseudomonadati; phylum Pseudomonadota; class Alphaproteobacteria; species Alphaproteobacteria bacterium. Next base: position 1,729,307 of record VBAC01000001.1, read on the forward strand.
CCGGATTTTAGATGAGCTTTGCCGATCTCGGCCTGTCAGACGAATTGCTCCGCGCGGTGAACGAGGCGGGTTACGACGACCCGACTCCGATCCAGCGCCAGGCGATCCCCCCGGTCCTCATGGGGCGGGACATTATCGGCATCGCCCAAACCGGCACCGGCAAGACCGCCGGCTTCGTCCTGCCGATGATCGACATCCTGGCGCAAGGTCGCGCCCGCGCCCGGATGCCGCGCTCGCTGATCCTCGAGCCGACCCGCGAGCTCGCCGCCCAGGTCGCCGAGAATTTCGAGAAATATGGGCGTCACCACAAGCTCTCCATGGCCCTGCTCATCGGCGGCGTGCAGATGGGCGACCAGGTGAAGGCGCTCGAAAAGGGCGTCGACGTGCTGATCGCCACGCCGGGCCGCCTCATGGATCTGTTCGGCCGCGGCAAGATCATGCTCAACGGCTGCAGCCTGCTGGTCATCGACGAGGCGGACCGCATGCTCGACATGGGCTTCATCCCCGACATCGAGGAAATCTGCACCAAGCTGCCCAAGACCCGGCAGACCTTGCTGTTCAGCGCGACGATGCCGCCGCCGATCAAGAAGCTGGCCGATCGCTTCCTCACCGATCCCAAGTCGATCGAGGTCGCGCGGCCCGCGCAGACCAACCTGCTGATCGACCAGCGCATCCTGCGCGTCGAATCGCGCGGCAAGAAGCAGGCGCTGACCGACCTCCTGCTCAGCGGGCAGGTGCGCAACGCGATCGTCTTCTGCAACCGCAAGACGACGGTGCGCGAGCTCGCCCAGTCGCTGAAGCGCTCGGGCCTCAACGTCGGCCAGATCCAGGGCGACATGGACCAGTCGGACCGCATCCGCGAGCTCGACCGGTTCAAGGCCGACGAGATCAACATCCTGGTCGCCTCCGACGTCGCCGCCCGCGGCCTCGACATCAAGGGCGTCAGCCACGTCTTCAACTACGACGTGCCCTGGCATCCGGACGATTACGTCCACCGCATCGGCCGCACCGGCCGCGCCGGCAAGACCGGCACCGCGATCAGCCTCGTCACGAAGGAGGACGCGGAATCGATCGACAACATCCAGAAGCTGACCGGCACGAAGATCGCGGAGATGGAGGGCGGCAAGAAGGCGCCGGAGCGCGAGGAAGCGCCCGAAGCGCGCGAGGAAAAGCCCCGCGAGCGCCGCCCGCGCCGCTCGGACAAGCCGGACGCGAAGCCGGCGGCCGAGCCCAGGGCCGAAAAGCCCGAAGCGCGTGCGGAGAAGCCCGGACCGCGTGCGGAAAAGCCGGAGCGCCGCGAACGCGCGCCGCGCCCCCGCCAGGAGCGCGCGCCGGACCTCGAGCCGGCCGACGACGGCTGGAACGGTCCGGTCCCGAGCTTCCTCGGCAAGGGCTTCGGCGGCTGAAGATCCTCCTCGGAAGGCGGCGCGCTAGGGTCGGACTCAATTGGAGGTTCACCCTTGAATGGGAATTCAAAGGAGTCATCCCGGCGAAGGCCGGGACCTATGGACACTTTGGGCCCAGAAGAAGCGCAGACCTACGTCTTTCCACCGAACGCCGCGTTCATGGGTCCCGGCCTTCGCCGGGATGACTCTGAAATTGCTCGCCAATCCAGGCAAGCCAATTGAGTACGGACCCTAGGGGATCTTGTCGACCTTGTCCTTCAGCGTCTTGAACTGATCGGCCAGCTTCCCGATCTCGTCCGCGATCGCCTTTTCGTCCGGATTGTCGGCCTTGAGACCGGCCCTCAGCGCCTTCACCTGATCGACGATCGCGGTCATTTGGTCGACCGCGTCCTTGACCCCCTTGAGGCCGATCGACCCGGCCGAAGCGACGTTGGTGTTCGTCTGCGCGTCGAGCTGGCCCGCAAGCGTCTTGAGCTTGTCGGCGCCCGCCAGGAGAATCTGGATATTGGCCTGCATCTCGCCGAGGCTGAGCTTGACGAGCATGTTGTAGGCCAGATCGTCGATCGCGCGCACTGCGGCGACCTCGGTCTGATCGGTAATATCCGCCGCGCTCGTGCTTTTGAAGAATGTCTCGAGATCCTGCTGCGCCTTGTCGACCGCGGCGCCGTAGGCGGCCGGGCCCGCCGCGTTCAGTGCCGCCTCGATTTGCGCCAGCAAGGCCGTCAACGCCGATTTGGCCGCGGCCGGTCCGATGATTGCGGTCATAGTGCGCGCCACCTCCTGCTCAGTTCGCGGATTTCCTCCGCCGCCGCGGTCAGCGATTCAAAGCTCACCGGGCGGCGCTCGCGGATCGCCCGCACCATCTTCGCATGGCTTTCACGCCAGGTTTCGAGCGCATGTTCGGTCGCGGCGAACAGGTCGTTGCCGGTCTGGGCCCTCGCGGCGAGCGCCGCTCGGGCGCTGCGGTAGGCGGTTACGCGCGGGGCGATCGCCGCGCGGCCGTCGCGGATGCGCTTCAAATTGGCCTCCGAAACGCTCCGCTCGGCATCGCGGGCGGGCTGCTCGGCGAGGGCCGCGAGGTGAAACCCCTCCTCGCGTTCCATGGCTTCGAGCCTGGCGTCGAGCTGGGCCGTGTCGTCGATGTCGTGATCGAGCGCGCGTCCTTCCATCTCGATCGCCTGCTGGAACAGCGTCCTGGCACGGGTGACCTGGCCGCCGATGACGTTCGACATGTCCCGGATGAGCGGCTCGGAAGCCTCGAGCGAGCGCTCCAAAGAGCGCGTCGCGCGGATGTTGGCGATCTGGGTGTTGAGGAGGGCGAATGTGTCGGTGGCGACCCCGAGAAGGGCCGCGCCGGGCACGATTCCGAGCGCGCTGGCGAGCCCCCCGACGCTTTCCGCCACGCCGTTGGCCGCCGCGGCGCCGCTGTTGCCGGCCTTGGTCACCGCCTCGATCGATTCGGCGTAGCGCCCGAGCGCGCCGAGCGAGACGACGGTGGTCGCCCAGGCATCGTTGAAACTATTGCCGATTCCGGTGGCCTCCGCGCGGCTGTCGGCCGGGAGCAGCTCCGTCATCCGGACGAGCTCGGAGCCGAGCGCGGTGCCGGCCGCCGCGGCGGCGGGCCTCAGCGCGAGGCTGGCGGCGGTGTAACCGCTCGTGTCGGGAAGCGTGGTGCAGGCGGCGGTCGTCAGTCCCGCCGTCGCCAGAACCAGGAGCATTTTCCGCCTGCTTCCGATCCGCATTGCCGCGCCCCCCGATCAGAAAAAGATCAGCGAACCTTTCATACTATTGAAGGTCGGTCCAGCGTCGATTCGAACAAGCCGGTCCGGTCGAGCGGCAGGAAATTTATCGACCCTCGATTTGAACGGCCGAGCGGCAATAGCGCGCGCGGAAGGCATCGGCGCAAACCGCCAGCCGCCCCTCGGCGATCGCTTCGCGCAACTCCCGCATCAGCCGCTGGTAGAACCACAGATTGTGCTCGGTCATCAGCATCGCCCCCAATATCTCGCCCGATCGGACGAGGTGGTGGAGATAGGCCTTCGACCACTGCGCCGTCGGCGACTCGGGGTCGAGCGGCTCCGAATCGTCGGCGAACTTCGCGTTGCGGATGTTGATCGGGCCGTCCCGGGTGAAGGCCTGCCCCGTCCGCCCCGAGCGCGTGGGGAGCACGCAATCGAACATGTCGATCCCGCGCTCCACGGCGCCGACGATGTCGTCCGGCTTGCCCACGCCCATCAGGTAGCGCGGCGAGTCTTGCGGAAGCTGCCCGGGCGCGAAATCGAGGCAGGCGAACATCGCCTCCTGCCCCTCGCCCACCGCCAGCCCGCCGACCGCATAGCCGTCGAACCCGATCTCCCGCAGCGCGTCCGCGGAGGCGGCGCGCAGCCCCTCGTCGAGCCCGCCCTGCTGGATTCCGAACAGCGCGCCCTCGTTGCCGAGCCCGTCGAAGGCCTCGCGCGAGCGCCGCGCCCAGCGCATCGAGCGCTCCATCGCCGCGGCCTGCGCCTCAGCCGTGTCGGTCGTCTTCACCAGCTGGTCGAAGGCCATGACGATGTCCGAGCCGAGCAGGGTCTGGATCTCCATCGAGCGCTCGGGGCTCAGCATGTGCCGCGAGCCGTCGAGATGGCTGGCGAACGCCACCCCCTCCTCGCTCACCTTCGTCAGCTCCGACAGGCTCATCACCTGATAGCCGCCCGAATCGGTCAGGATCGGCCGGTCCCAGCCCATGAATCGGTGCAAGCCGCCGAGCCGGGCGATCCGCTCCGCGCCGGGGCGAAGCATCAGGTGATAGGTGTTGCCGAGGATGATGTCGGCGCCCGAGGCGCGCACCTCCGCCGGCTTCATCGCCTTGACCGTCGCCGCCGTGCCCACCGGCATGAATGCCGGCGTTCTGATCTCGCCGCGGCGCATAATGATGGTGCCGGTGCGCGCCTTGCCGTCGGTGGCGGCGATGGAGAACGAGAAGCGGCTCACGCCCGGCGGCTTAGGGTCCGAACTCGGCCCCCGCAATGGTCGTGATCGCCCGGAGAAGGCCGCCGGCAAGGAGGGCGGTGCAGGCCGGGCTGGTTGCCCGGACCAGCCGTCCGACGCCGCCGGCGGCCTTCTCCGGGCGACCGCGAAGGGGTCCCCACAAAGTATTACTTTGTGGGGTGCCCCGAAGCGGCGGGCGGATTTTGGGCCAGGGCCGCTCCGCCGTTCAGCGCAAGGCGTAGGCGGACTTCGCGGCGAGCTGCGACAGCACCCCGGCATAGGTCGGGAAGGACAAGGGGAAGTGCGCCAGAGCGTCTACTCGCATCTCGGCGGCCATCGCCACCGCAGCGACCTGGACGATGTCCACCGCCCGCTCGCCGACGACCGCGCAGCCCAGCATCGCGCGAGTCCCGGGATCGACGATCAGCTTGGCGAAGCCGGCGGTGCGGCCGTCGATGATCGGCCTGGTCGCTTCGGCGAAGACCGCGCGCGTGACGAGCGCCCCGCTCCCCGCTTCCTTCTCGGTCATCCCGACACGGGCATATTCGGGGTCGGTGAAGCTGCCGACCGGAACCAGCCGGCAGGCGGTGACCCGAGTCTCGCCGCCCATCGCCGCGGTGGCGGCGACGAAGCCGTCCTGCATCGCCTGCGGCGCGAGCATGAAGCCGCCGGTCACGTCGCCGGCGGCGAAGACGTTGCGCGCCGCGGTGCGCCCTTCGCCGTCGACGGCGATGAAGCCGCGCGCGTTGGTCGTGACGCCCGCCGCGCCCAGATTCAGCGCCTCGGCGTCCGCCGCCCAGCCGACCGCCGAGACCGCCAGCGCCGCCTCTACGCTTTCGCCGCCATGGATCATGCGAATGCCGTCATAGGTGGGCTCGAACGCGTCGACCGCTCCGATCCCCTCGCGCACCTCGATCCCCCGCGCGCGGAACCCCTCCGCCACCGCGGACGAAACGTCCTCGTCCTCGCCCGGAATGATCCGCGGCCCCGTCTCGAAGAGGCTCACCTTCGTCCCGAACGCGGCGAAGATCGAGGCGACCTGAAGCCCCGTCGCCCCGGCGCCGAGGACGATCATCGTCTCCGGCACCGCCTGGAGCCCCCACGCATCGCTGTGAGTCGCGAGATATTGGAAGCCCGGGATCGGCAGCTGCCGGCTGGTTCCCCCCGTGCACAGGATGATCCGTTCGCCCGCGAAGCGCATCCCCTCGGCCGTTTCGACCGTGGAATCGTCGAGGAAGCGCGCCGCCCCGGCCTGCTCGACGATCCGCACCCCGGCCGCCTCGAGCTGACGCCGCATCGCCGAGCTCTCGCGCACTGCGCCGACCACCTCGCGAACCCGCGCCAGCAGCGCCGGATAGTCGAGCCGCGGCTCGCCCACCCTGATCCCGTAATCGGCCAGCTGCCCCGCCTCGCGCATCAGCCGCGCGGCGTGGGCCAGGGTGCGCACCGGCACCGGCCCGTCGTTCGCCGCCATGCCCCCGAACGCGCCGCTGGTGACCAAAGTCGTGCGCGCGCCGAGGTCCGCCGCCCGAAGCGCCGCGAACACGCCGGCCGGCCCGGCGCCGATGACCAGCACGTCCATCGCCGCCCAAATGCGCCGGGTCGATCGCGCCTGTGCATCGGGGCGGACCCCGGAAAGCCGCCCTTAAAGCACCCGGATCCGCGGCTCCCGGCGCGGCTTCACCGCGAGCTCCGTCATCGCCCAGATCATCGCGTCGGCCCGGTCCGGGCTCGCACCCGCGCCCCGCCATCCCGCCGGCGTAAATCCGGCCAGCTCGTCCTCCAGCGCCGGAAAGGCCCCCGCGAACTTCGCCTTCCCCGCCTCGAACAGCACCGCGACCGGCTCCGCCCGCGCCGCCTTGCCGTCGGCGGCATGGACCAGGATCACCGGCAGCCCCGCATCGGCCCCGCGCAGGACGGACGCCACCATCTCCCCGCCATTGTTGCGCTCCGCCACCACGCGGTGTGCGCCCCACGCCTCGGCCGCCTGGGCGACCTTGCGCGCCCACCCCTCCGGCGAAAGCCCACCCGCCGAACAATCCGCCAGCACGTAAGCGATCCCGTCCCGGTCCATCCCGCAGACTACGATCCCGCAGGTGCCGGATTCGGAAGCCGGCGGATCGACGCCGACCATCACCCGGGGACAGTTGCCGGCAACTGTCCCCACCTGAACCTTGCACCTCTCCATCATTTCCCGCGGCCACAGCGCCCCCTCGACATCCTCGAGCAGCGCCCCCTCCAGCTCCTGCCGCCCGAACCGCGTCCCCCCGTGCGCCGCCTCGACTGCGTGGATGAAATCCTCCGGCAGATGGGGGTTGGCCCGGGTCCCCCCGCCGGTCAGCACCGTCCCGTCGAGGGCGAGGATGCGTTTGAGCACCGGCACCACCCGCGGCGTTGTCGTCACCAGCGCCCGCGGCCTCTCCCCGAGCCTCAGGCCGAGCCGCAAATTGTCCCACGCCGCCTGCCCGCGCCGCCATTTGGCGAGCTCGTCGCACCAGGCGAGATGGTGCTCGGGGCCCCGCAGGCTCTCCGGATTGGCCGCCGAATAGAGGAAGGCCACGGCCCCGCTCGCGAAAGTGAGCCGCCGCCGGCTCGGCTCCCAGCGCATCGCGCCGCGCTCCTCGGCCCGGGCCAGCGCCAGCAGCCCCGATCGCCCCTCGACCATCACCGCGCGCGCCTCGTCCGGAGTCGCGCCGACGAGGGCGATCGCCGCCTCCGGATGGGCCCGCGCGAACGCGGAAACCCACTCCGCCCCGGCCCGCGTCTTGCCGAACCCTCGCCCGGCGAGCATCACCCACACGCGCCACTCGTCGTCGGGGGGCGCCTGCCCCGGATGGGCCCAGCTCGGCCAGTCCGCCGCCAGCACCCGCCGCGCCGCCTCCGGCAGCGACTCCAGCGCGATGCGCCTGTCCGGGGCCGGCAATCCCTCCAGCGCGGACACGGCGTGCTTGCCGACGGGAGCCTCCACTTATGCCCCCTCTCCCCTGGGGAGAGGGTTGGGGTGAGGGGTTCCGGCGTCCGAGGTGGAGTCACAAACTCCGTAAACCCCCACCCTACCCTCCCCCTCGGGGGGAGGGATTTGCTCCGACTCCCGCGCCCGATGCCGCTTGATCGCCTCGACCCGCCGAACGATCATCTCGGTCACCGCCTCGATCGAAGGCGGCGCCGCCGCCGGCGCCCGCCTTCCGCGCCCCCGCCTCTTTTCCTCGCGCCACTTCAGGAACCGCATCGCCCCATCCATGTCGAACGGCAGCGGCCCTTCTCCCCCCTCCCTTTCAAGGGAGGGGTTGGGGGTGGGTGCGCCGAAGGCGCCCTCCTCTACCTCCCCGTCATTGCGAGGAGCGCCGGCGACGCGGCAATCCACTGGCTCGGAACTGGATCGCTTCGCTCCACTCGCAATGACGGACGCGGAATCGACGACATTGCCCATGCTCGCAATGCGAAACTCCAGCGCCAGCTCGGCCTCCTCCAGCATCGCCTCCATCGCCGCCGCGAAGGCCGGCCATTGCCGCCGCCGGGTCCAGACCGCGCTCTCGGTGAACCCGACCGAGCGCGCAGCCGAGCGCACATTGCCGCACGCCCGAAGCGCCTCGAAGAAGCGCTCCTCCACCTCGGCGCTCCATCTTTTCTCGCCGGCGTCGACCAGCTGCAGCCGCCCCCTCTTGCCGCGCCGGATCGTCCCCGATCCGCCCGCGAACGGACCCTTTGCCTTCGAAAGCCGCAAATGCGCCGCCAGCGCCGCATCCTCCCAGTCGCGGTCCAGAGCGGGATCGTGCCGGCGTCTTTGGTCCATCAGCCGCGCCTCCACCCCGATCGCCTCGGCCGCCGCGCGCCGATTCCCCGTTTCGCGCAGCACCTTGAGGAACAGCGCCCGCTCCTCCGCGCTCAGCTTCCCGTGCCGCTCCCGCCCGCCTTCCTTCTTTCCGCCCACGTTCCGCACCCGTTCCCCGATTCGCCCATGGGGAACAAAGCCAGATCATTTCCTGCAAGTCAAGAGGGTGAACCAAATAGGATTGGATATTTATAGATCCTCGTCCGCGCAAAGCGGGTCCCAGCTCCAAAGCGTCACCTTGCGGAGGTTCCCAGCCGTCAGCCCGAAGTCGTTCCTTCGCCAATGATCCGCGCCTCGCGCACATAGCCGAACGCGCCCGCGCCCGACCACGCAGATCCGTCGGGATAGCGAAGCTCGATGCCCGCGAGGTCGCGCTCGTCCGCCAGCCGCATGTTCACGCCGGTCAGGTCCTGCCCGAACCGCGCGACGATCTCCGCGGTCAAGGTGAAGTGCGTCGTCACCCCGCATCTCCCGCAAAAATGGATTTCCGCGCCGGGATCGGCCTTGTCGGCCCGGCGATAGGTGCTGGTCGCCCCCTGGACGCCGACCATCGCCGACGGGAAATAGCCCCACAGCGCGCCCGTCTTGCGGCACAGGGTGCAGTTGCATTCGTGGATATAATCGGGCCGCCGTTCGATGGTCAGGCGAACGAGGCCGCAGTGGCAGGAGAGATCGAGCATAAGGGCATGATATCGCGAGGCCGCTCGCCCGTCAGCCGCCATTTCCGCTTTCGACCCATCGCGGACGTTCGCCAGCCGCATCTATCTCGGGCTGGGCAGTTGGCCTCACCCCGAGAACGAGACGTAGTTGCCCGACACGAAAAGGAAGCGGTCTCCGATGCCGCCGCTCCAATGCGAGTAAGCGACGCCCGCAGCAGCCGCTACTCCACAGAAGGTAGTCACCTGTGTTCGAAGGGCCTGCGCCGTCAGGGCCGACGTCACCGTTACGTCGGTGCAGTTCCCCAACTCTGCGATGTGGCGCTCGAATGAGAAGCCGCGCGCTGTCAGAAGTCTTTCGGCTATGGCAAGCCGGTCATCATGGGTGCTGCAAAACGTGTGCTTTAGCTCGACCATCCCGCTCCGATAGGCTCCGCTGTCTGTAACCTGTTTCACAGCGCGCAAACTTGGCTCGATATTGTCCGAGAAGCAGCGCGGGAGAGTTTCGGAATGATAACTACAGGCCATAACCAAGCACCCCGCAATAGCCATTGTCGAGAGGCGATGTGCTTTCATTTCGCGGAGGGTATTGCGTGATATGCATTGCGGCAAGGTCAGGTTTCCACCCATTGCGGACATTCGCTGGTGGGTTAGGATCGCAGGATGAGCGGCTTCAAAGCGGCGGCGAAAATGCTGGTGGCGGGAGCGGCCCTGGCCCTCGCTCCATCGGTCCACGCCTCGCCGGTCAGGACCGGCGGAGCGGCTTGCGCGGTGGCGAAGGCGCGCGTGGCCGCACGTCTTCACCGCCCTGTATCCAGCATCCCGTTTTGCGAGCCTCTCAGGGCAGCCGCCAGCCCGCGCGGCTACTACATTCTCGCGCTGCGCGGTCGGTGCAGGGAGGAAATCTGCGGCAGCACCCTGATCGGCTGGTATGCTGTCCGGAAACGCACCGGTGGCGTGTTCGAGTGGGACGTGGCCCACGACAGGCTCGGGGGCCTAATCGGCTAGCAACAGGCTCGCATCCCCATAGGAATGGAAGCGATACCCCGCCGGAATCGCCTGCCTTCAGTCCCCGGCGACGATTACCTCCGCGCCGATGTCGAGTGACGACCATCCTCGGTCGGCAGTCACCGCCGGCAGTCCGCGCGCCATCGCCAGCGCCAAGCAAGCCCGGTCGCCAAGCGACAGGCCGAGGCTCTTCGTCGCTCCACGCAGCTTGCCCGCCGCCATCGCCTGCGCCTCATCGAGCGGGATGACGGGCAGACCGAGCCTCGCGACGTTCCGGTCGATATCTTCGTCGGGCGCGCCGCGCTCCTGCAGCTTCGCCACGACTTCGGCCAGATTGACCGTCCCGATCATCGCGCTCGGCAGGAATTCCCGAACTTTCTCCGCTCCGCGTTCATCGAGCATGACCGCCAGCAGCGCCGACGCGTCGAGCACATGCTCACTCACGCTTCGCCTCCGCGCGGCGGTCGGCGATCAGTTCCTCGGAAAGCGATACGCCCTCCGGAATATATTGACGCAAGCTCGCCGTTATCTCGGCCAGCACGTCGCGATAGGGGCGCACCCTGAGCTCGCCCCTCACCGTTTCCATGATGACCGCGTCGCCGTCCTTGAGGCCCAGCTCGCGCCGCACCCGCGCCGGGATCTGAAGCCGCCCGCCGCTCACCAGTCGTCCGCGTTCCGCACTCATTGCGAAGCTCCCCGCTACAGACCGCGATACCATACAACTTCTGAAATTCTGTAGCAAATGGACGACCTGTCATGTAGGCAGCAGCAGGCTCGCATCACCGTAGGAATAGAAGCGATACCCCGCCCGAATCGCATGGGCGTAGGCGGCCTGCATCGTCTCCAGCCCCATCAGCGCCGAGACGAGCATGAACAGCGTCGATCGCGGCAAATGGAAATTGGTGACCAGGCCGTCGATCGCCCGGAAGCGGTAGCCGGGGGTGATGAAGATCGCCGTGTCGCCCTCGAACGGCCGCACCCGCCCGGCCTCGTCAGCCGCGCTTTCCAGCAGCCGAAGCGAGGTGGTGCCGACGGCGGCGATCCGCCCGCCCGCGGCGCGCGCGGCGTTGAGCCGCTCGGCGGTGGCGGCGTCGATCCGGCCCCATTCGGCGTGCATCCGGTGGTCCGCCGTATCCTCGGCCTTGACCGGGAGGAAGGTGCCGGCGCCGACGTGGAGCGTCAGGGTCTCGTGCGCGATTCCCGCCTCGGCCAGCGCGGCCATCAGCGCGGGCGTGAAGTGCAGCGCCGCGGTCGGCGCCGCCACTGCCCCCTCCGCCCTGGCGAACATCGTCTGGTAATCCTCGCGGTCCCGCTCGTCCGCTTCGCGCTTGCCGGCGATGTAAGGCGGCAGCGGCATCCTTCCCGCGCGCTCGAGCAGCAGCTCGACCGGCTCTTCGCCGGCGAAGGTGAGAAGGAAGGATCCGTCCTCCCCCCGCTCGCCCGCAACCGCCGCCACCCCCGCGCCGAAATCGATCCGGTCGCCGTCGCGGAGCCTTTTGGCGTTGCGGACGAAGGCGCGCCAGGCTCGCGGCCCCTCGCGCTTGTGCAATGTGGCGCCGATCCGCGCCTCTCCCCGCCGCCCTTCGAGCTGGGCGGGAACGACCCGCGTGTCGTTGAACACCAGCACGTCGCCGCGCCGCAGCAGCCGCGGCAGGTCGGTCACGGCACGATCGGAGACGTCTTCGCCGGTCACCGCGAGCAGCCGCGCCGAATCGCGCGGGCTGGCGGGCCTCAGCGCGATCCGCTCTGCGGGAAGGTCGAAGTCGAACAGATCAACGCGCATGGCGTGGTGTCCGATCATCCTGGGCTTGCCGAAGGACGCGCATGGAAACGGCCCTAGCGGCCATCGCGGTCGTTGCGAAGGCAATCCCCGTTCGCCTTGACGCCCCCCGGGAATCGAAGCGCTGGTAATGCGCGCCGCCCGAATCGGCATGATAGACCTGGAGGAAGCGCCCGAACGGATCGTAGACGATCAGGGAAGAGGACGGCCCTCCGACAGGCGATTTTTGCGACGTATAGGTAAAATTCAACGTCGGCAGGCCCGTCACGGACGACTGCGAAAGATTGCCGCGGCCATCGTAGGAAAGCTCGGCCGGCCCGCTGTCGCTGTACCGGTTGAGCCCGTCGGTAATGTAGCTTCGGTTGAACGCGTAATGGCCGGCCAGATGCGCTCCGCCGGAGGTCGCGCCATTCTTTACGTGCACGCCCGCTTGCGCGCGATTAGAATCTGCCTGTCGATCGTGTCGATCTCGAGCCTATCCCAAGCCCGCCCCTGAAACCGGAGCAGGTCGGCAAGGCCGGGGACGCGAGTCAGCTGCCAGCCTCCATGTCGCGCACGATTCAGCCTGAGACGCTCGTGGGGTGCGACCGCGAAACCGGTCTTGTCGGTCCAAATATGATAGGTCATGCTGTCGCCGCCAGGCAATCGCAAGTTATCGGGCGTCAACTCCATCACGATGGTATTGTCGATGTAATAACAGCCCAACGCATCCCCACGCCTCGACTCATCGAAGGCGGGCCTAAAGACTGAAAACCCAAGCGTGATCGCGATCATAATGGCCGCGACGGCGAGGATGAACGCATATCGGAGGATTCTCATATCAGCCGCCGGCCGTCGTTGCTCGCGGCCGGGATGCCGTATTCGTCGTAGCGGTTGATCTGGATCGCGCCCGCGGCGTTGGGGATGGCGACGATCGAGCCCTGGTGGTCGGGGTGGAAGTAGAGCGGGATGGCGAGCGTCGCGCCGTCATAGCCGAACACCGGAACGTCGGCGCCGTCCCAGTGGACGTAGCGCGCGGTCATCGCGCCCGTGCCGTCATATTCGGCGACCAAAGCGTCGCCATCGTAGAGGAACCGCCGGATCGCCCCCGCGGCGCTCGTCACCTGCGACAGGCGCCACGACGCTTCGCAGCTCTTTTCAAATTCCTATAATAAGGATTATTCCTCTGGATCAGAAAATCCTTCTATATGACCGTTCTCGGCAAAGAAGATGAATTGGAATATTATATGCTCCAATTTTTTTACATCTCCCGTGCCGATAAATTTCGTTCCGTCGACCCTAATATCTATCCAGTCGGACTCAGATGAAGTCCGTTCGGCCCTTGAGTGGCAGATTCCTTCGAGATTGGTGTCGGAGAGGTCGACCTCAAGAAGCCATCCCGGATTATCCAGAGTATCGATCTTTATGCCGAACTGGTGCTCCCAGTCGCCATTGCACTGATCCTCATACCACTGCCTTAGCTTGGAAAGAGGGGCGTCTAAGCTCCCACCGCTCTGCGGGGGCGTCTGCTCCATAATGCCTACCTTGGTTGTCGTGGGAGCTCGTCCGGTCGAGCGGGCCGAACCGGCGCGTTTGGTTCGTGTACATGCGGCGTGGGCACGGTGCTACCGTCCGAATTGCGATGCGCCCTGCCTTGAACGTCAACCCTCCGGGTTTCCTGAAAGCCGGACGGATTACGGGGATTCGGCCGATAGGTCGCGGTATTGGTGATTCTTCCATCCGGTCCTCGTCTAAACGTGGAGTGGGCTCCGGTAGCGTTCGGGTCCGGCCCTAGATGATTGCGCCCCCGACTCTCCAATACAGTTCCTTGCGGCGGCTCGCCGACAAGGCGGCGCGCTCCATCGACGATAAGGACTCCGCCGAGATTCACCGCGGCCTCCGCCGCGGGAATTGTCAGCGGAGCGGCTATCCCGTCCGAGGCAACGGTCGCCGCTCCAGCAGCGCCGCCGCCGCCGCCGCCAACGACGATTCCCAAGAGAATTTCACCGGCACCCATCACCTGATTCAGACGATCCCGCCAGTCTTTTCCGGAAGGGTCTGCTCTGTCGATCGGATCATTCTCCACATATCCATAGAGATTGATGCCTCCCTCATACCCGATCGGATCGGTCTGCAGGAAGCGGCCGAGCGTCGGCGAGTAGACCCTGGCCTTGTAGTAATAGAGGCCGAGCTCGGCGAGCCAGATCTGGCCGGTATACTGGAACCGGCCGGCATTGCTGGCGGCGGGGATGCCGTATTCGTCGTAGCGGTTGATCTGGATCGCGCCCGCGGCGTTCGAGATGGCGACGATCGAGCCCTGGTGGTCGGGGTGGAAGTAGCGCGGGATGGTGAGCGTCGCGCCGTCATAGCCGAACACCGGAACGTCGGCGCCCTCCCAGTGGACGTAGCGGGCGGCCATCGCGCCCGTGCCGTCATATTCGGCGACCAAGGCGTCGCCGTCGTAGAGGAACCGCCGGGTCCCCGCGCCGCTCGTCACCTGCGACAGGCGCCCAAGCGGGTCGTAGCTCAATGTCGCGCCGTTCGAGGCCCCGACCAGCCGGTTCTCGACATCGTAGACGTAGGTCCCCCCCCCGTCCGAGCTCAAATTGCCGTTGGCGTCGTAGCCGAAGCTCGCGCCGCCCGCGGCCGTATATCGGTTGAGCCCGTCGGTGGCGTAGGGCCGGGCCACCGCATAATGGCCGGTCCAGGCGTAGAGGTCGTTGTCGCGATTGGCCGAGCGGATCTGGCCGGCGGCATTGTGGACGTAGAGCCAGAGCACGTCGGCGGCCCCGCCCGCGCCGTAATAATGGCCGAGGCCGTTCAGCCGCCCGACGCCGTCGCGCGACGTCCAGGTCGAGGCGCCATCGCCGCGGCTCTGCCCCGCGGGCAGGCCGTCGGGGCGGTACGAGCTGTAATAGCGCGCGCTGTCGTCCGGCGAGGCGAGGTAGAACGGGCGGCCGAGCCCGTCGCGCTCGTAGGAGAACCAGGCGCCGTCCGGGTGAGTGATCCGGGTGCGGCCGCCGTTCGGGTCGTAGCGGTAGGCGAGCGTGCGCGCCGTGCCGTTCGTGTCGTCGGTGGTCGAAGCCAGCCGGCCGAAGCCGTCATAGCTGTTGGCGATCCCCGGCCCCGCCAGGCTGTCGAACCGCGCCGCAATCTGATGGCCGGCGAGATCGTAGGCATAATGGACGTCGCGGGTCTGGGCTGCGGTCAGCCCCGCGCGCGCGACCTTCAGCGTCATCCGATTGAGCGCATCATAATGGTAGGTGAGGCTCGATTCGTCGCGCTTGCGTAAGCTGGTTCGGTTGCCGTTCGGGTCGTAGCCATAGGCCTCGTAATCCGCGGCGTTGACGCTTCCGGCGCTCGCCAGCGCGCTGGCCGGCGTGGCGTCGTCGAACGCGGGCGCGCGGATCGCCGAGGGGAAGGTCCAGCGGTCCTGCCGCCCGTAGCCGTCGTAGCGCAGCTCGGCCCGGTTGCCGTTGCCGTCGATCACCGTCGTGACCTGGCCGTTAAGGTTATAGTCCCAGGTCGCTTCGGCGCCCTCGTCGGCGGTGCCGACGCCTTCGCGCAACTGCAGCCGCTGCCCGGCGGCGTCGTAGACGGCGCGGCTGATCCGGTCGGGGCCGTCGGGGCCCGCCGGGCCGGGCGTGCAGGCGGAGGCGGGCGGCGCGGCGAACGCGGCCGGGTTCATCCGCACCGCCGTGCATTCGAGCCGGCCCATGACGTCGTAGCTGTACTGGGTGAGCGTCCGCACCGCCCCGGCCGCGCCTTCGCGCAGCTGCTCGCGGGTCTTGCGGCCCATCGCGTCGTAGCTGGTCTCGAGCGTGCGGAAGACGGTGAAGCCGCTCCAGCTCGCCGGCGTCACCGCCTCGCTCTGCCAGCTCGCGAGCTCGCCGGTCTCGACCCGGATCAGCCGGCCCGCGCCGTCATAGAGGTTGCGCACGGCGGCATGGTGGAGCGTGCCGGCCCCGTCCGGGTCGGCGGCGATCGTGCCGGTGACACGGCCCATCGCGTCGTAGCGCTGGGCGTTGGTGAAGGGCGATGGCGCCGCCTGCCCCCAGGCGGCGGCGGGGAGGAGCATGGCGGCCAGCGCCGCGATCAGGCGGGGCGCGCTCACGGGCAGCTCGCCGAATTGGCGTTGGGCTGCGTCTCGCTGATCCGCCGGCCGCGCGCGTCGTAGCCGTAGCAGGTGCGATGGGTGACGAGGCTGCCCTCGACCTCCGCGGTTACCGCCTGGCCGCGCAGCAGCAGATTGTTGGGGCCGCTGTCTGGCCCGTAATCGTAGACCGTGCGCACCTCGTCGAGCGGGCCGGCGGCGCAGGGCGCGCCGGTTGCGGCGCTCGTCCGGCAGGCGCTGGTGGCGGTGCGGACCCAGATCGGCGTCGCGGCCTGCACGTAGCCGCCGGTGCCGTTCGCGATCCAGGCGTAGCGCTGGGCATATTCGTGGCGAGTCTGCGGCCGCGGCGCGCCGGCGGTCGGCTCCGGCCCCGTCACGCTGAGGAGGCCGCCATGAGTCGCGCTGTAGACATATTCCGTGGTGTTGCCGCGGGCGTCGGTGGCGGTGACCGGCCTCGCGCAGATCGCCATCGTCGCCGGCGAGCAATTGTAGGTCGCGGACGTGACGATCGGCGCAAGGCCCACCGAGCCGGCCAGCGGATGCCGCGTGCTTCGTCCCAACAGGCGCATGGCGAAATCCCACTCGAGGATCGTTTCCCGGCCGTCCGGCTCCGTGAAGGACACCGGCACCGGCATCACCAGGCAGCGGTTGTGGATATAGGACGGCAGGTTCGCCATCGCGCTCCGTTCGCAATAATCGTAGTTCGTGACCCGCCCCAGAGCGTCGGTGACCTTGGTCGGCCCGGGGGTGATCTGCCAGACGACCGCGTCCGGAGTTTGCGCATAGGGTCCCGGCGTCGGGTAGAAGCCATATTCGGCACTCACCATATGTCCGGCCGGGTCGACATATTGCCCGCCCGCGATCTGCTGGATCTCGCCGTCGACGAGCGGCGAGAGATCGTAGCTGAAGTCATAAGCCGAGTTGTCGGCGAAGCTCTGGTGAACGATCACTTCGGTCGGAGGCGTGTCCATCGATGGCCGGACCAGCACCGTGTTCGTCAGCCATGGCGCGGCTTCGCCGGGCCGCGTGAAGGCCATGGTGAAGCCGTTGGTAAGGGCCGAATAGGCATAGCCCCATATCGCGCCGCCCGCGTCCGTCGCAGCGGCGAGGCGCCGCTCGGTTCCGAACGTCGCATAGGCATAGCTGGCGCTCGGCGAACCCGCCGGGCATGTCCCGGGAGCGGGCGCCGGAGCGATCGCCAGATTGATGAGGCAGGCGGAGGTCACGAAGTTCGAATCCGCGCCGCTGCCGTAGTTGAGCTTAAGCGCATAGCCGCGGTTGCTGGTGACCGAGCGCAAATGCGCCGTTCCGGCCGTGGTGGCGGCATCGTAATCGAAGGTGAGGCGGGTGCCGTCCGCATAAGTGATCGTGGAGACGAAGGCGCAGCCCAAGATCGTCGAGCATTCGCCGGAGGTGCTTCGAAATACGGCGATGGTCCCGTCGTTCGAGGTGAAGGTAAAGACGCTGCCCGAAGCCGTCAGCGTGGCGAAGCCGCTGCGCGACGTCTGGACGAAGGCGGTCGTTCCGTGGATCTCCTCGAAGGTTTGGGAGCGGCCGCCGAAATGGACCCGGATTTGCGTGCCGCTCCCGCCGCCCTGGCTGAGATGTTCGATCAGCCGCATGTCCAGAAAGATGTCCAGATTGTGCGAGAAATTGCCGAAGGGATTGATATGGCCGATGGCGTCGTTGCCAAGGCTGCGGGTCAAGGCGAGGCCGCCTCCCTCGCTGGCCTCGCCGATCGACAGGTCGGTCTGCGAGAAATCGTATCGGCCGGTGCGCAGGTCGACGCCGGTCGGGCTGACGAGCAACCGCTCGGCGGGGGGCGAGGCCGTGAACGCGGTCGATTCGCCGCCGCCTTCCGGAACTTCATGCTGCGGCTCGACGCAGCATTGCGCGCGCGCGGGCGCGGCAAGGAACAGAAAGGCGAGCGCGAGACCTGACGCTGCCATATGCAATGCGGACCTGATCATTCTTGCCCCCGAACGGTCGCCAGTCGCGCTACCCGATGCGATTCGCGCCTAGGGCGGCGGCGCATTGGGCGAGACGACGTTGACGTTGGTGCGGTTGTCGGCCTTGTCGTAGGCGTAGCTGGCCGAGACGTTGTTGTTGACCGTGCCGCTGCGCTCGACCTTCACCAGCCGGCCGCGCGCGTCGTAGGTATAGCTGATCGTCTCCGAAGCGACCGCCGCGGCGGCGATCGCCGCTGTCGCCAAGCCGAGCAGGACTTTGTCTCTGCTTCGCATGATGCCCCCTTTATGCGGCTCCTCGAGCAGCGGCACGAATAGATCACCAAAGGAGGGCGGTGGAAAGCGGAATTCGTCCTTAATCGCTCAGGCATGATACCGCGTACAACTGCCGTAGTGGGAATCACGGTATTCATCTGTTCAGAGCGAGCTCCGGGAGCGCGCCGAGCCTGGGTGCGGGCGCCGTGATCAATGCGCAATATGGTAACGCGCCAGTCCCTGGTTCTCAGCTGGGGCTCGAGGCGCTCCTAAGCACGACCCGTAAGGTAAATTCAGGAAATGACTAGGACACCTTTATGTAGCAATAGCCGTGCAGTTTACCGTCTTTGGTGTGTTCTTCCTTATATGAATTAATGTTTATCTGGCAATTATACGTGCTTCCTCCAAGTGCTCGCAATGACGCTTGGAACTTTGCGCCATTCAAGTCAAGATCATCAGACTCAATATTTCCGTTGACTATTTCCGTACTTTCGCTTTTGAAATTAACTAGGCAAAATGGCGATGGCGTCTCTATCGTATGGAAACCGTTTGTCCACCCGTTGCCATATATCGGGGTTATTTCGCATTTCATTTCCGGTGCCCTAACACGGAGGAATGGGTACGGGAGGACCCACGCTTCCCGGCGGGGTACCCTCAGGGAACTCATATTCGACGCCGCCCCCAGGCTGACCGTTTGCTGGCGTAACCGGATTTGGGCCCTCGACTGGATGCAGGACATCGACGGATACCGGATAATAAGCATCCGGAACAGTTGCGCGCGGGGGAAGCGCTAGAAGAGCTTGGGCCTGCTGCCCGGTCATGGGCGTCCCAGACGCAGTCGTGGCAAAGGAGCCGGGTCGAAGCCCCCCGGCAAAATTAGCCGCGTCGGCGGTCGCCGCTGCCGCCGCGGAATTCGTGGTCGGTCAATGGGAGTCCGGCGCGCGGTTTGCGTCACCTGAGGGAGGCATTGCGTCCTTGGAATTGCCCGGAATTGCAGACTGCGGATCGCGGCCGCGAAATTTCCTTCTGAAGGAAAGCCAGCAGAAATATAAAGACATCGAGAGGAACGCCGATACCGCCGCGGACCAAGCTCTTATTCCGGGCATTGTGTAGGACAGCAGTAAATCGAAAATTATTGTGCCGCAGAAGACAACGGCAAATAATTCTGTTATAGATTCTCGTTTATTCATTCCTTTGATCCTCACCATCCCAAATAGCACTGCTTGGCGTAGGATACCACGGCAGCCGCCGCACCGGGCGAGCCAGAGTGCAGCCTAAGTGACGCCGTCACCCCGACTTGTCGTCAAGTATTGCTCCTGGAGTTGCAAATCGGATGAGACCAGCCAGGTTTGCAAGAGATGTGTCAAATCCTTCATTACTATCTCTGGGACAAATCGCCTCGAGCGATACGCAAAATTCTACTTCAAGTCGCTCGACAAAATCGATGAAATCTTGTCCATAGATGCCCAAATCTTGTGAAACCAACATGTTTGGCATTATTGAAGTTTTACCAGAAAAATACCGAGCCCATTTCAGCACTGATTTCAGTTCATCGCTCATCGGCTCCGACATATCTGCCTTGCTCCAATTTGTTCTCCTACGGCATAGCCCAGAATCGCAGATCCTGCGTATACGGATGCGATAGAGCCCCCCCTTCCGACTGCCCCCCCCACGCTATTGGTCCCAAAAATTCGAGTGCTCCCCATTCGAAGATTGGGACCAAAGACGGATCTAGCGAGTGTCGAGATGAGCGAAGTCCCAGCACCGCCGGGCGTGCCACGTGTATAGGGAAGCAGTCGGGCTCCGGCGCCCAGCAAAGAACTGCCAGCGGCTGCTCGGCCTATCCCCCCCACAACCCGGTTTTGACATTGCTCTTCCGTCTCAGTTTCTCTTCGAGGCTCTGGCGGACGCAGGTTGGTTTCGGCAAACCGATCTAGCATGTTACCCAGCGCATGGGCGACGTCTGCGACGGTCGTAATATTCCAGCAAATTCTTTGCACCCGGAAGAAATTCGCTCCTCCACCGTCGGAATATTCCTCCCTGCCAACAATATAGGTTAATGTATAACAAGTCTGCTCAAGTCCTGTGGAGTCCACGAAATTTATCGGGTCATTTTGCGTGTACCCATAGATATTCATTCCTGCTTCGAACCCGATCGGATCGGTCTGCATGAACCGCCCGAGGTATGGCGAGTAGAGCCGGGCCTTGTAATAATAGACCCCGAGGTCGGGCATCCAGAGCTGCCCGGTATATTGGAACCGCCCTGAATTGCCCGCCGCGGGGATGCCATATTCGTCGTAGCTGTTGATGGCATAGGCATTGCCGCCGGCGTCGCTGACGGCGACGATCGAGCCGCGCTCGTCGGCATGGTAATAGCGCCGCGTGCTCGTCCCCGAGCCGTCGTACCAGACCACCGGCTCGTCCATGCCGGGGCCGGGGACGTAGCGGCGGGTGATGACGTTGCTGGTGTCCAGCTCCGAGATCAGGGTGCCGCCGAGGGAATCGAAGCGCTGGTAATGCCCGCCGCCGGAATCGGCGTAATAGAGCTGGAGGAACCGCCCGAACGGATCGTAGACGATCAGGGAAGAGGACGGCCCCGCCGACAGGCGATTTTGCGACGTATAGGTAAAGTTCAACGTCGGCAGGCCCGTCACGGACGACTGCGAAAGACGGCCGAGCGGATCGCAGGCGTCGTCGAGCTGCTGCCGCTCGCCAATCGTTTGCCGCAGGGGTTCTGGACATCGCTCGTCGTCAGGAATGAGTGAGCCCCGCAACAAGGCCAAGCATTCCTGAAATTCCACATAAGCAGGTTACCGTTATGCAAAAGACGCGCGCAGGCCCTGTCGGCGACAATTTTCGTAAGCTCAGAAATGCCGCGACCGCGGATATCGCAAACAGAGCGGCGGCGCTGAAGAATCCAACGCGATTCTGGTCAAACAGGGCGTTTATCAAGCCGAACAAGAGCGCAAAATAAACAACTGCCAGAGAATGTCCTTTGAGAAAGCTCATGGGCAGGAATCCGGTCGAAGAGTTACGCTGCCGACGGCGCCCCCCGCGATATCAGCGATGGTTTGCAAAACCAGGTCCGCTCCAAGTCCGCGGCTGGCAATCGTGGTGCCCATATCATAGGCCGGGAAGGGCGCGCCGCCATACCATTCCAACAAAGTTCCCACCATTCGCACGTCACCCGCTATGCTATAAGCGGCTAATGCCGGCATGGCGCTTCCCGGGCCATCCATAGTAAAACCGACTACTGCAGCAAGGATTGCTGCCCTTTGACCAAATCTACCAAGGTCATCCAACATTCGGCCAATTTTGTACGAGGCACTATCGCAGTAGTTTGTAGGCGGACTGTCCGGTTCTCTAACCTGGCAGGTAATTACACTTCCGTTCGCGCTGCAGCCTGGAATCAATTGATTCGGATTAGTAAGCGATATTAACGTCATCGTCGTGTCAGTTAAAGTTATGTTCCTCAGATCGAACCCAGAAATGCAATAGCCGCCTAACCGGACCTCGCCGGGTTCGCACCCATTTGTCCGCTTCGGGCGGCGCCTCCCGTTGACCGTGATAGTATCATCGTCATCGGCTGTGGGCGATGGCGCCGGCGGATCGAGACCAAGTGGGTCGGTCAAATTGATCGCATCGTTCCTCGCATAGCCATAGATGTTCATCCCGCCCCCGAACCCGATCGGATCGGTTTGCATGAACCGCCCCAGCGTCGGCGAGTACAAGCGGGCGCGGTAGTGATACATGCCGAGCTCGGGCATCCAGAGTTGGCCGGTATATTGGAACCGCCCTGAATTGCTCGCCCCCGGTATGCCATATTCGTCGTAGCTGTTGATGGCATAGGCATTGCCGCCGGCGTCGCTGACGGCGACGATCGAGCCGCGCTCGTCGGCATGGTAATAGCGCCGCGTGCTCGTCCCCGAGCCCTCGTACCAGACCACCGGCTCGTCCATGCCGGGGCCGGGGACGTAGCGGCGGGTGATGACGTTGCTGGTGTCCAGCTCCGAGATCAGGGTGCCGCCGAGGGAATCGAAGCGCTGGTAATGCCCGCCGCCGGAATCGGCGTGATAGACCTGGAGGAACCGTCCGAACGGATCGTAGACGATCAGGGAAGAGGACGGCCCCGCCGACAGGCGATTTTGCGACGTATAGGTAAAGTTCAACGTCGGCAGGCCCGTCACGGAGGACTGCGACAGATTGCCGCGGCCATCGTAGGAAAGGTCGGCCGGCCCGCTGTGGCTGTACTGGTTGAGGCCGTCGGTAATGTAGCTTCGGTTGAACGCGTAATGGCCGCCCCAGGCGTAGCTGTCGTTGCTGCGCGTGGTGCTGGCGATCTGGCCGGCCGGGTTGAAGCCGAGGTCCAGCGTCAGGTCGCTCGCCGTGCTGGCCAGGTCGTGGAAGATCTGGGTCGTCCGTCCCACCGCGTCGTAGGTGTAATTCGTCACGGCATTGTTGCCTCTGGTCAGCGAGGTGCGCCGGCCGAGATCGTCGTAGGTATAGCTCGCCAGGGTCAGGTTCGCGCCCGACGGGCTTTCGCGGATTTCGGTCAGGTCGGTCTCGTTGTAATAATAGCCGACCTGGAAGCTGTCCGGCCAGGTGAGCCGGGTCAGGCGGCCGGCGAGGTCGTATTGCATCGTCTTGGTGCCGAAGTAGCTCGTCTCCCCCACCCTCCGCCCGAGCGCGTCATAGGTGAAGCTCACGGAATGGGCGCCGACGTGCGACGAGGCGGTCAGGCGGCCGAGCAGGTCGTGATCGTAAGTGGAATCATATTCCGCATAGGCGGTGTTCGGTACGTTCGTGGCGGTCAGCCGGCCGAGCGCGTCGTAGCTGTAGGCGACGCTGCTATTGTCCCTCAGCCGCCGGCTCGCGACCAGCGAAGTGGAGCGCGTGCCGCTCGCCGCGGTAACGTAGGTCAGCTCCTCGTAATCCGACGTCGAGCTCGTATTGTCGGTCGTCGGGGAGGGCATGGAGGTCCGCGTCAGGCGGTCGAGCCCGTCATAGGCGTAGGTCGTGCGGTTGGCCTCGGCGTCGGTGACCCTCTCGATCTGGCCGTTGGCGGTGTACGTCGTCGCCACCTCGTCGGCCTGCACGCCGCTGACGCCGTAGCCGGTCTGGACCAGGTTCGGCCGGCCGGCATTGTCGAAGCTCGTCCTGACGATCCGGTCGGGGCCGTAGCTTCCGGTCGTGTCGAGCGTGCAGGCGTCCGACGGCAGCGACGAGGTGGCGAACTCGCTGGGGTTCATCCGCTGAGCCACGCAATTGGCGCGGCCCAGGCTGTCGTAGCTGGTCTGGGTCAGGGAATAGGTCGTGCTTCCCGAAACCAGCCGATGGACGACGAGGCGATGGTGCGCGTCATATTCGGCCTGCATCTCCTGAAGCGGGCTGAACAAGGCCCAGTCGGCATCCGACTGGCTGTCGACCGTGCCGCGTTCGACCTTGGTCGCCTGGCCGTCGGCACCGTAGGTCACCCGGATCGCCCTGTGATGCAGCGCGCCGCCGCCGTCCGGATCGGGGCCGATCTCGCCGATCACCTGCCGGGCGCTATTGTAGCGGTAGCGCGTGGTGTCCGCCGTGCCGGAGATCGGCCCATCCACGGTGAGCAGGTTGCCGAAATCGTCGTAGGTCATCGTGCTGGTCGCGATGAGCGTTCCGGCGCCGTCCCTTCGGGTGACCGATGTCGCATTGCCCTGGTCGTCATAGCCGATCACGGTGCGAATCTCGTCCGCGGTGTCGACGCAGGTCGGGGAAGCGGTGCTTCCGGTGGCGCAGGCCGAGATTCCGGTGAGCAGATATCCGCCGTCGGCCGGCGTGTAGGAATAGCGCGTCTGCGGCCGAGTCCCCGTGCCCCCCGGCGCCGGGCCGGTGACCGTCAGCACGCCGCCATGGGTGCCGTCGTACGCATAGTCGGTGACGTTCCCGCGCTCGTCGGTGGTGGTCAGCGGGCTGTTGCAGGACGAGTCGATGCAGCTCGATATGTAGGTTGCGCTGGTCACGACGTCGGGGAGGCCGGTGCTCGGTTTCGCGACCTGGCGCACCTCGGTGACGTTGCCGCGGCTGTCGCGGGTGTAATTAGTGTAATTGCCCTCCGGCTGGGTAATGCGCGTCAGCCGCCCGTTGCCGTCATAGGTGTAGCTGGTCGTGTGGCTCAGCGGATCGGTCACCGATGTGATCTGGCCGATCGCGGTGTCGGCGACGATTGTGGTCACCTGGCTGGCCGCGTCGGTGATCGTCGTCGTCGCATTGTTGCCGCTGACGCTGCGCGAATAGTTCGTGGTGATGCCGTCGCGCACGATTTGGGTCACCGCGAATCCGGAGAAGGAGACGGTGATATCGTCCGACGACGAGCCCGGGCGCCGGATGCCGAGCGAGTTGGTGCCGTTGGTGACCCGCCACACGCGGCCGTCGGCGTCGGTCATGTCGGTCACGGTCGAGGAGACGAACGTGTTGCTCACCGTGCGCGTGGTGGTCCCGTTGCTCAGCGTCTCGCCGCTGCGCTTGTACCAGTCGGGGGACGGATTCTGGTGAAGCGAGGCGAAATCCGTCACGTAGGCGAAGTCGACGGAGTAGCCGAAGCTGTTCTCGACCGTGTCGAGCCGCCAGGCGTAGGTGCAGTCGAGGCTGCCGTCCGAATTGAACGTCGAGGAGCAATTGGCGTGCACGGTCCAGCCGAACGTCACCGTCATGCCGTCCGGCTGAGCCATGCCGAGCGCGGTCGCACAGCAGGAGCTCTGATTGGCGTTGGTATGGGCGCACAGGTTGGAGGCGCCATATTGATCGTCGGCCGGAGCGCCGAAGGTGATCGCCCTGCCGTCGGGGGCGGTGTAGACGAACGCGCTTCCGCCCCCTCCGCTCAGAGTCGCGCCGTTGGCCTGGGCGGGGGTGAAGCCCGAGCCCGTGCTGGTGAACGTCTCCGAACGGTCCCCGAGGACAACGACCACGGTCGTCGTCCCCCCCGAGATCGATTGGTGGGCCCACATGTTCTGCCAGTTGCCGACGCCGCCCGGATCGGTGCCGTGGCGCTCGATGGTGATCGCCCCGGGGCCGGAGCCGATCGTTCCTTCGGTCAGCACGAAGGGATAGGTGCCGCTGATCAGGTCGACTCCGTTGGCGTCCAGGGCGCGATGCGCGGGCTCGCCGGTCTGCGCCAGCGCCGGCGCCGTCAGCCCGGTCGTCCCCAGCAGGACGGCGCCGAGCGCGCGCGTCCGTAAATTCCTGCAGCCCATGATGCCCCCCTTTAACCTGCCAAGTGCGATCCGACGCGCGAGCGGCGGGCCGGATCAGGGCGGCGGCGAGTTGGGCGAGACGACGTTGACGTTGGTGCGGTTGTCGGCCTTGTCGTATGCGTAGCTGGCCGAGACGTTGTTGTTCACGCTCCCGCTGCGCTCGACCTTCACCAGCCGGCCGCGCGCGTCGTAGGTGTAGCTGATCGTCTCCGAAGCGACCGCCGCGGCGGCGGTCGCAGCGACCGCCAGGCCGAGCAGGACTTTGTCTCTGCTTCGCATGATGCCCCCTTTATGCGGCTCCTCGAGCCGCGGCACGAATAGATCACCAAAGGAGGGCGGTGGAAAGCGGAATTCGTCCTTAATCGCCAGGCAAATTGCCGCGTACAACTACCGTAGCGGGATCACGGTAGCCGCATCGACTGTTGCTGGTGTCGCCTGGGGATGAAGCCTAACGCTGCGGCCGGCGCGGGCGCGGCGGCGCGTTGGGCGAGCGCACCGGCTCGAGCGGGTGCGGGCCGGCCGCGGGCGGCGGCTCGGCGGGGCCGGCGGTCTGGCTGGCGGCCGCGACGCGGGGCGCTGCCGCGGCCATCCGCTCCGCTTCCGCGCGCAGCTGCTCGGCGGTCATCGGCGGGACGTTGTCGGAGCCGATGGAGGCGCGGACGATCCGGCTCGGCGCCGCGGGCGGCTCGCCGCGCTCGATGGCGTCGACGAAGTTCATGCCCGAAACCACGCGCCCGAGCACGGTATACTGGCGGTCCATCTGGAGCCTGGGCATGAACATGATGTAGAACTGGCTGTTGGCGCTGTTCAGCTCCTGCGCGCGGGCCATGCCGATCGCTCCGCGGGTGTGCGGCAGGCCGTTGATCTCCGCCTCGAGATTGGGCAGCGGCGAGCCGCCGACGCCGCTATTCTCCGGGTCTCCGCCCTGGGCCATGAAGCCTTCGATCACTCGGAAGAAGGTGAGGCCGTTGTAGAAGCCCTGGCGGGTCAGGGTCTTGATCCGCTCGACATGGTGCGGAGCGACGTCGGGCCTCAGCTGGATCACGACCCGGCCGCCGGTCGAAAGATCGAGCACCCAGCTGTTCTCCGCCTCGAGCGGCGGCGGAGGCGGCGGCACCTGGGCTTCGGTCGGAACGGTCTGCGGCGCGTTCTGAGCCGCGGCGAGCGCGCTCCAGAACAGGCCGGCGAGGGCAAGGAACAGGGACGGCAGACGCGGCATGTGAAACCCTCGATTTTTCGCTGAACGGCAAGTGTCTAGAGCCGCTTCGCCGCGGCCTCAAGCGCCGATCGCGCCTTTCGCTCCCGCCCCATGACTGGCGCCTTAACCGGCGCCCGCGGCGCCCCCGTCCCGCTCCACCCGCGCCCGCACCTCGGCGGCGACCGCCGGCGTGACGAAGCGGGAAATCTCGCCGCCGTAGCGCGCGATCTCCTTGACCAGCTTGGACGCGATCGGCTGCAGCGACACGCCCGCCATCAGGAAGACCGTCTCGATCTCGTCGTTGATCTGCTGGTTCATCCCCGCCATCTGAAACTCATATTCGAAATCGGCGACGGCGCGCAGGCCGCGGATGATCATCGAGGCATTTTCGCGCACCGCGAAGTCCATCAGCAGCGAATCGAAGCCGACGACCCGGATTTCCGCGCCGTCGCGAATGCCCGCGACTTCGCGCCCGACCGTCGCCAGCCGCTCCTCGACCGAGAACATCGGCGACTTGGAGGGATTGGTGGTCACTCCGATCACCAGCCGGTCGACGAGGTGCGCCGCGCGGCGGATGATATCCATGTGGCCGAGCGTGATCGGATCGAACGTGCCGGGATAGACGCCTGTCCTCATGACCTCCCCCATAGAGCGATCAATGATCGCGCTCCACCGCAAAGCGCGCCACGGCCCGGAGCAGCGCCGCCTCCTCGCCGAATCCCTGGAGATGCTCGATCGCCTGGTTCAGCAACAGATCGGCCTGGCGCCGCGCGCGCTCCGACCCAAGCAGGGAGACGAAGGTCTGCTTGCCCGCGGCCAGATCCTTGCCGACGCGCTTTCCGGCCTTCTCCTCTTGTCCTTCATGGTCGATCAGATCGTCGACGATCTGGAAGGCGAGGCCGACGTCGCGGGCATAGCCGCGCAGGCCGGTGCGGCCCTCGGGCGGCACCCGCCCCATGATCGCCCCCGCTTCGACGCACCAGCCGATCAGCGCGCCGGTCTTGAGCTGCTGAAGCCGGGTCACGGCGGCGAGGTCGAGCGCGGCCTCCGACGCCATCAGGTCCATCATCTGCCCGCCGGCCATGCCCGCCGGCCCCGCCGCCCGGGCAAGCTCGGCGACCAGCTCCGCGCGGACGAACGGATCCTCGTGAGTCGCCTCGTCGGCGAGTATCTCGAACGCCAGCGCGTGGAGCGAATCGCCGGCGAGGATCGCGGTGGATTCCTCGAACGCGCGATGCAGGGTGGGCTTGCCGCGCCTCAAATCGTCGTCGTCCATGCTCGGCAGATCGTCGTGAATCAGCGAGTAGACGTGGATGCACTCCACCGAGAGCGCGACGCGCATCGCCCGCTCGCGATCTACCGCGAATATGTCGCACGCGGCGAGGACCAGCATCGGCCTAATTCTCTTGCCCCCGCCGATCGCCGCGTAGCGCATGGCCTCGTAGAGCCGGCCGCGTCCATCTTCCGGTATGACCAGCAGGCGGTCGAAGGCCGCGTCGATCTCGGCCCCGACCGTTTCGAGCGCTGACTTGAGGCTCATTCGCCGTCGAAGGGGGCGGTGCCTTCCGGAGCGCCGCCCGGCCCGAACTGGATTTTCTCGATCCGCGCCTGCGCCGCCGCGAGCCGGGCCTCGCATTGCTGCTTCAGCCGGTCGCCTTCGCTGTAGAGATCGATCGCCTCGTCGAGCGGCGCCTCGCCGCTTTCGAGCTTGCGCACGATCTCCTCGAGCCGCTTCAGCGCCGCCTCGAACGAAAGCTGGGCGACTTCGTCTTCCTGAGCCATGGCGAAGTGCAATGAGCCGGGGCGCGCGCGCGGTCAAGCCGAGGCGGAGCGATACCAGAAGACGCCGTCTTGCTCCTCCCGGACAGCGCGCCCCTCCACTTCGAGATGCCGCAGATGGGCCAGCGCTTCGCCGGTTGCCAGGCCGAACGAGCCGTCATCGATCCGGCGTCCGAACAGGATCATGAAGCAGTCGGTCGCCCGGCGAGGCTCGGCGAGATGGACCTCGAGCGCGTCGAGGCGGCCCTTGTGGCCGTCGGAGAGCGCGTCGAGGCGTGTGTGGAGGCCGGTGAAGGGCTCGCCGTGCGAAGGAAGGACAAGCAGGTCCTCAGGGAGCCCTTTCAGCTTTTCGATCGACGCCAGCCATTCGCCGAGCGGGTCGGCCTCGGGCTCGGAGAGGCTCAGCGAGACGTTGGAGGTGATCCGCGGAAGCACCTGGTCGCCGGCGATCATCAGCCTGGCCTCGTCGTCGACCAGACAGGCATGTTCGGGCGAATGGCCGCTGCCGACGACGATCCGCCAGGTCCTGCGGCCGATCCGAATCGAATCGCCGTCCCGCATCCGGACGTAGCTGACGGGCACCGGGCTGACGACCGAGGCGAAGCGGCCCCAGCCCTTGGCCTTTTCCTCCGCGATCCGCTCTTCGCTCCAGCCGGCGGCGCGCTGATAGGCCTCGGCTTGCGGCGGCGGCGCGTCGCGCACGTCGGTCGTCAGCATCCGCGCGAACAGCCATTCGCCGCGGGTCATCCACAGGCGTACGCCGAAGCGCTCGCAGAGCCATCCGGCGAGGCCGAGATGGTCCGGATGGAAATGGGTGCAGATCACCCGGGTGACGGGGCGCCCCGCGAGGGCGCCGGCGAAGAGGCCCTCCCACGCCTCGCGCGCCGGAGCGATGTCGAGGCCGGTGTCGACGATCGCCAGGCCGTCCGAATCGTCGAGCAGCCACAGATTGATGTGGCCCAGCGATCCTGGAACCGGCGACCGGGTCCAGCCGATCCCGTCGGCGAGCTGGACGATCTCGCCATAAGCCGGCCCGGAGCGTCCGAGCGGGTAGGTCAGGCCGCGATGCGAAACAGGCTCGGCGGCCAGCGACGCGTCCGGCGCCGCGGGTTCTTCAGCTCTTGAAGAGGGTTTCGGCATTCGGCTCGGCGGCTGCCTGCGTTTCACCGCTCTCCGCGGCGAGCGCGGCTTCCGCCTCGCGCGCGGCGGCGTCGCGCTCGGCGCGGAGCTCGTTGATCAGCGCTTCGCGGTCCTCGTCGAAGGTCATGTCGCGCGGCGCTTCGGCGCCCTTCGCCTTGGCCGCCTTGGCGACCGCCGCGTCGAGCTCGCGCTGCGAGGTGAGACCGAGGGTCACCGGATCCTTGGGCTGGATGTTGGCGATGTTCCAGTGGCTGCGCTCGCGGAGTGCCTGGATGGTCGAGCGGGTGGTGCCGATAAGCTTGCCGATCTGCCCGTCCGAAAGCTCCGGATGGTTGCGGATCAGCCATGCGACTCCGTCCGGCTTGTCCTGGCGCTTGGAAACCGGCGTGTAGCGCGGCCCCTTGGTGCGCACCGCCTGGTCCGGCTCCTTCTGCATCTGCAGCTTGTAGGCGGGATCGTTCTGCCCGCGCTCGATCTCGTCCTGGGTGAGCTCGCCCGAGCGCAGCGGATCCCGGCCCGTCAGCTTCGTCGCGGCCGTATCGTCGGCGATCGCCTGGACCTCGAGGATGTGCAGGCCGCAAAATTCGGCGATCTGCTGGAAGGTGAGAGCGGTATTGTCGACCAGCCAGGAAGCGGTCGCGTGGGGCATGAGCGGCTGGGCCAAAGGGACCTCCAGAAACAATTAGGGCCGCCCCTTCACGGAGCGGCCGGCGTTGGCGGGGGCATTAGTCCCGCAAGCCGTTGAAGGCAAGCCAAAGCTAGCCCCGCGCAAGCGCATCGCCGGCGATGTTGCCCCGCGCCGCGCCGCGCCTTATGCCGCGCGCCAAGGAGTTTTTTTCGAATGTTTCCGATCGCTTTGGCCCTGCTCGCAGTGCAGGCGGCGCCCGAACCGCCGCCCGAGCCGATGGAGATCGCCGTCGTCCGCGATGCGATCACCGACCACCTGCGCGCGACGGCGACGTTGCACGGCGACGAGGGGCGGATCGAGATCTGGTGCGAATCGCCCAATTGGGGGGATGTCAGAATCGAATTTCACTCGCGCCGCTGGCTCGCACGCGGCCAGCTCTTCACCGGCCAGCAGCCGATCACCTACCGCTTCGACGAAGGCCGCCCCTATCGCCGCCTGTGGCACGTCCGCGACCGCACCGCGAGCTTCGACGACAAGGGGCGGGTGGTGTCCTTCCTGATCGCGCTGATGCGCTCGCAGCGCCTCGTCCTGCGCACGCGCGACGTCGAGAACCACACGTTCGACAGCGCCTTCGCCATCGGCGAGACCCGCGGCGCGATTACCACGCTTCTCGACACGTGCGGGTCGAGGCGGCTGAACCCGCGCGTGCTCGGCGAATAGGGCCAGGCACGCCACCGGGTTTGACATGCAGCGCCCCGGAGCCGAATGACGGCCGGCATGAAGCAAGAAAAGCATGCCGCAGCGGCGGTCGCGGACATTCCGGGAATCATCGATCGCCTCTGCGAGATATATGACGAATCGGTCGCCAATCTTCGCACCGCGCTCGCGCGCTATCTCAAGAACGGCGAGCGCCCCGATCCCGGCGCCCGCGCCGAGGGCCGCTTTGCTTATCCCGAGCTTCGACTCGACTATCCCTACGGCAGCCCGCCCAATTTTCCGCCCCGGGCCTATGCGAGGCTGAACCAGCCCGGCCGCTACGCGACGAGCGTCGCGCGCCCCTATCTCCACCGCAAATATATCACCGAGCAACTCGAATGCCTGCTTCGCGACTATGATGTCGAGGTGTCGGTCGGGCGTTCAGCGGACGAAATCCCTTACCCTTACGTGCTCGACGGCACGGACGACCTTCGGCTCGACGGCGCCCAGGCCGCGGACCTGGCGATGTGGTTCCCGACCACCGAACTCGCCCATATCGGCGACGAAGTCGCCGACGGCGAATGGGTCCAGAGCCCTGGCGAGGCCCGCCCCCTCTCGCTGTTTGACGGGCCGCGGGTCGATTTCAGCCTCGCGCGGCTGCGCCACTATACCGGCACGCCCGCCCAGCACACGCAGCGCTACATCCTGTTCACCAACTATGTCCGCTATGTCGACGAGTTCGTTCGCTGGGCGGTCGAGGAGCTCAAGGCCGAGGACAGCCCCTATGAGGGCCTCTCGGCGGCCGGCGGAGTCTATGTGACCAGGGACACGCCCGACGCGGTGGCGATGGTCTCCGAAGGCGGCTGGCGCCGGCACCAGATGCCGGCCTACCATTTGATCGCTCCGAACGGCGAAGGGATCACCCTGGTCAACATCGGCGTCGGCCCCTCCAACGCCAAGACGATCTGCGACCATCTGGCGGTGATGCGCCCCGAGGCCTGGCTGATGATCGGCCATTGCGGGGGCCTGAGGCCGAGCCAGACGATCGGCGACTATGTCCTCGCCCACGCCTACCTTCGCGACGATCATGTGATGGACGACGTGCTTCCGACCGAGGTGCCGGTGCCGGCGATCGCCGAGGTTCAGCAGGCGCTGTTCGCCGCGGCCGTCCAGGTGACCGGCGAGGATCCGCAGGACCTCAAGGCCCGGCTCAGGACCGGCACCGTCGTAACCACCGACGACCGCAACTGGGAGCTCCGCCTGACTCTCTCGGCGTTGCGCTTCAACCAGTCGCGCGCGGTCGCGATCGACATGGAATCGGCGACCGTCGCCGCGCAGGGCTATCGCTTCCGAGTGCCCTATGGCACCTTGCTCTGCGTCTCCGACAAGCCGCTCCACGGCGAGATCAAGCTGCCCGGGCAGGCCAACGCCTTTTACGAGCGGGCGATCAGCCAGCATCTGCGAATCGGTATCGAGGCGCTGCGCATCCTGCAGCGCGAAGGCCCCCAGCTCCATTCGCGCAAGCTTCGCAGCTTCGACGAGCCGCCGTTCCGCTAGGCCCGTCAAGGCCCTGCTTTTCGACGATTTTACGAGAGACCTGAAGCGCCGGGGCCACGATCCACAAGATTCTTCTTCCACATCGTGAAGAGTCTTTGAACCGTAAAATGCGGCTTGCTATAGCCCGGGCATCGGAAGGCACGTCTGCCTCGGGGGATTCATCATCATGAAGAAGATCGCACTGCTTTGCGCCACCACTGCATTCGTCATGCCCGGGGTGGCATTCGCCCAGTCGACCGGCACCGTCGAAGCCGAACAGGACACCATCGTCGTCACCGGCACCCGCACCGCCGAAGTCGGCGGCATCGTCGTGCCGGACACGTCGAAGACGCGCGAGCAGCTCAACGCCGAGTTCATTCAGCGCCAGGTTCCGGGCCAGTCGATCAACGACACGATCAACAACCTGCCGGGCGTCAGCTTCACCAACAACGATCCGTTCGGGTCGTCGGGCGGCAACCTCATCATTCGCGGATTCGACAACAGCCGCATCTCGGAGACGTTCGACGGCATCCCGCTGAATGACACCGGCAATTACGCGATCTTCTCCAACCAGATGCTCGATCCCGAGATCATCGAGCAGGTCAACGTCAGCCTGGGCTCGACCGACGTCGACAGCCCGACCGCCTCGGCGACCGGCTCGACCGTCAACTTCCGCACCCGCCGCCCGTTCGAGACCTTCGCCGCGCGCATCCAGGGTTCGTACGGCGATTTCGACGGCGGCGACTTCTTCCGCGTCTTCGGGGTGATCGATACCGGCGTGCTCACCTCGTGGGGCACCCGGGCGTTCGGCTCGGCCAGCATGGCGACCAACGATTTCGTCTACGGCCACCGCGGCGTCGTCTACAAGCAGCAGTATAACGGGATGATCTTTCAGCCGATCGGTTCGAACGGCGACTTCATCTCGATCGCCGGCCACTACAACCAGAACCGCAACAATTTCGGCGGCTCGCTGCCGCTGCGCCAGGATACGGTCAATTGCCAGCCCGTTACGGGCCAGACCCCGGCTCAGGCCCTGACGTGCAGCCAGCCGCGTGTGGTCGGCTCGGCCGCGGGCAATCGCTACCCGCTCAACGGGGACGAGCGCGATTACACGATTGCGCGCTGCCAGACCCGGAACGCTGTTTTTGAAACCGTCGCCCAGGTCACCGCGGCCGGCTACGTCGATCCCGACGCCGCCAATGGCTGCGGCGGCGAGTTCGAGGAGCGCTACAACCCCTCGAACACGGGTAACATCCGCCTCAATTCGCGCTTCACGCTGATGGACAATCTCGTCCTCACGGTCGATCCGAGCTTCCAGTACGTGAAGGCCAATGGCGGCGGCACCGTCGTTGCCCAGGAAGGCTTCCGCGACGTCAATCCGGCTGGTCCGGTGGTCGGCGGGCCGGCCAATACCGCCACGCCGCAACAGTGCGTTCAATCCCCGGGCACCGCGGGTCGCAGCTGCCAGACCGGCTATATCGGCGGCACGCCCTATTTCGGCCGCGACCTCAACGGCGACGGCGATCTGCTCGACACCGTCCGCCTGCTCGCGCCGAGCCAGACCCAGACCGACCGCTACGGCGTGATCGCCGGCCTGCGCTGGGACATCAACGATTTCCACACTCTGCGCCTGAACTACAGCTTCGATCGCGGCGAGCACCGGCAGACCGGCGAGACCGGCCTGCTCAACGTCAACGGCGAGCCGCTCGACGTCTTCCCGGTGAACATCGCGCTCGCCGACAATGGCGCCAACATCCTGCAGAAGCGCGATCGCCGCTCGGTCGCCCTGCTGCACCAGATCTCCGGCGAATATCGCGGCGAGTTCTTCGACAGCCGCCTGACCGTGAACGTCGGCATTCGCGCTCCCTTCTTCGAGCGCGACCTCAACAACTTCTGCGCGACCTCGAGCGCCAGCGGCTTCGTCGAGTGCTTCGGCAGCAATTCCGCCGGCCTGGCCGCCTGGATGGCCAACAATCCGACGGTGAACATCGGCGGCGGCGTCCTCGCGCCCGTACAGGGCCCGCAGCGCCGCGTGTTCAACTATAGCGAGATCCTGCCCAACGTCGGCGCGGTCTACGACATCGCTCCGCGCACCAGCATCTTCTTCAACTATTCGCGCGGCCTGCAGGTCCCAAGCACCGATCTGCTCTACAACAGCTTCTTCTACCCGGCGGGCTCCGACCGCGCGAGCCCGACGCCCGAGACGACCGACAATTTCGACCTCGGAGTCCGCTACCGCTCAAGCAACATCGTCGCCCAGGCGTCGCTCTGGTACACGATCTTCCACAACCGTATCGCCCAGGCCTACGATCCGGATCTCGACCAGAACGTGTTCCGCAACCTCGGTACCGTCGACAAATACGGTATCGACGCCAGCATCGCCTGGCAGGCGACTCCGGAGCTCCAGCTCTACGCCTACGGCTCGTACCTCTGGTCGGATATCGGCGAGAACGTGCTTGCCGGCGAGTGCAGCGCAACCGTCAGCGCCAGCTGCCCGGCGGGAAGCGTCGGCACGCAAATCTTCGCGCCGACCTCGGGCAATCGCGAATCGGGCGCGCCGATCTACACGTTCGGCGGCCGCGTCCAGTACAACCTTCCGTGGGTCGAAATCGGCGTGTCGTTCAAGCAAACCGGCGGGCGCTACGTCAACGACATGAACCAGCCGCTATACCTCTGCACCAACGCCACTGGCGGCAATGCCTACGTCAACGTCGTCGACTGCCCGGCGACGGCGACCCGCTTCCAGGTCTATGGTGCCAGGACTCCGGCCTACAACATCGTCAACCTCGACGTCCGCGTCCCGCTCAACTGGGCCGGCCTCAACGACGAGACCTACTTCCAGCTCAACGTGACGAACCTGTTCGACGAATTCTACGTCGGCAATTTCGGCGGCCAGTTGCTGAACACGAGCGTTCCGTTCGTGAACCTCGGCGCTCCGCGGGCGATCATCGGTACCTTGGTGGTCGGCTTCAGATAAGCGACTCGGCTTCGGCCGGAAATGAAGGGCGCCCGGCAATGCCGCGGCGCCCTTCTTTTTGCCCTCCGTTCGGCTATGAGCGAACGATGACCAGCAATCCCCTCGTCGAGCAGGCGCGCGCCGCGGCGCTCAAGGCCTACGCGCCCTATTCCAAGTTCAGCGTCGGCTGCGCGATCGAATCCGTCGACGGCGAGATCGTCCTCGGCGCGAACATGGAGAATGCCTGCCACCGGCTCGGCATCTGCGCGGAGATTTCGGCGCTGACCGCCGCCCGCCAGGCGTTCGGGCTCGACAGGGTGGCGCGAATCGCGGTCGCCGGCGGGCATGTCGGCGCGGACGGAACGCTGGCGGGAACGAGCCCGGTGACGCCCTGCGGCGGCTGCCGACAGGCGATCTACGAGGCGGCTGACCTGTCCGGGATCGACGTCGAGGTGACCTCGGCCAATGGCGAGGGCACCGAAACCGTGACGAGCACCATCCGGGAATTGCTGCCCTACGGCTTCGGCCCGGCGAGCCTCGCCGACGCAGGCTAGACCAGCTTGATCTCCCTCAGCCGCTGCTGGAGATATTCGTCGGCGGTGATCGGCTCCGGATAGAGGTTCGGCCGCTCCGGAGTGATGCAATTGGGCAGGGTCTCGATGCAGAAATCCGAGCGGAAGTGGAGGAAGAAGGGCATCGAATAGCGCGAGATGCCGCGCCGTTCGGGCGGCGGATTGACCACGCGGTGGGTGGTCGAGCGCATGACGTTGTTGGTCAGACGCTGGAGCATGTCGCCGATATTGACGGCGAGTTCGCCGGGCTGCGGAGTCACCGCCACCCAGTCGCCGTCGCGGTCGAGCAGCTGCAGGCCGGCCTCCTCGGCGCCCAGAAGCAGGGTGATGGTGTTGATGTCCTCGTGAGCGCCGGCGCGCACGTTAGGCCCGTCGCCGGGAATCGGCGGATAGTGGAGCAGGCGCAAGATCGAATTGCCGTCCTTGACCGTGTCGACGAAATAATCGTGCGGCAGATCGAGATAGCGCGCGATCGCTTCCAGCAGCTTGGCGCCGGTCGCGTCGAAGGCGGCGAACAGCTCGAGGAAGGTGGACCTGAACGACTCGACCTCTTCCGGCCAGACGTTCGGCGGCATCGAATCTTCGTATTTGTGGCCCGGCGGCAGATCGCGCGCGACGTGCCAGAATTCCTTGAGGTCGTAATGGACCTCGCCCTTGGCGGTCTCAATCCCGAACGGCGTGTAGCCGCGCGCGCCGCCCTTGCCGGCGAGATGGTATTTGCGCTTCACCGCCTCGGGCAGGGCGAAGAAGGCCCTGGCCTTCTCTTCGGCGCGCTCGATCAGGTCGGCGGGAATGCCGTGATCGGCGACGATGGCGAATCCGTAGCGCTCGAACGAGGCGCCGAGCTTTTGCGAAAAGGCTTCGGAGTCGCGATCGGCGTCGGTCAGCGAGACCGAAGCGACTTTCTTTGCGGGTGAAAGCGTATCCATGCGCACGCCTTTAACCGAACTCGCCAAAGCCGACAAATTGCGGGCAAATTCCTTAAGGCGCGGTCTGGTTGACCGCCGCCGGCGCCGTGATCGGGGCCGGAGCAGGCGGCGGAGGGGCCGCGACCTGCGCCCCGGTCGCGCCCAGGATGAGTCCGGCGAGCGCCGCGCTCATCAGGTTGGACAGCGAGCCGGCGAGCAGCGCCTTGAGGCCGAGCCTGGCGATCGTCGGCCGCTGGTTGGGCGCGAGTCCGCCGGTCACCGCCATCTGGATGGCGATCGAGCTGAAATTGGCGAAGCCGCAGAGCATGAAGGTGACGATCGCGACCGTGGCGGGAGCGAGGGTTCCCTGGACCTGGCTCAAGTCGATGAAGGCGACGAATTCGTTCAGCACCACCTTGGTGCCGAACAGTCCGCCCGCCACGCCGGCTTCGTTCCAGGGGATGCCGAGCATGAACATGACCGGCTGGAAAATCGTTCCGAGAATCATCTGGAAGCTTAGATCCGGGTAGCCGAACCAGGCGCCGATCCCGCCCAAAATGCCGTTGGCGAGCGCGACCAGCGCCACGAACGCCAGCACCATCGCCGCCACCGCGACCGCGAGCTTGACGCCGGTCTGCGCCCCTTGCGCGGCGGCCATGATGATGTTGGCCGGCTTTTCCTCGCCATGCTCGCTCTCGTCGATCGGCGCGGGCTCGATGTCCTTGGCCGCCGGATCGTCCGGCATGATGATCTTTGCCATCAGGATGCCGCCCGGCGCGGACATGAAGCTCGCCGCGAGCAGATAGGGCAGCAGGTGCTGGCCGATCATGCTCGCATAGGCGCCGAGGATCGTGCCCGCGACTCCGGCCATGCCGACGGTCATGATGCAGAAGAGCTGCGCGGGCGTGAGGTTCGCGAGATAGGGCTTGATCACCAGCGGGCTTTCCGACTGGCCGACGAAGATGTTCGCCGCCGATCCGAGCGACTCCACCTTGGTGATTCCGGTGATCAGCTGGATCGCGCCGCCCACCCATTTGATGACCAGCTGCATGATTCCGAGATAGTAGAGGATCGAGATCAGCGAGGCGAAGAAGATGATGACCGGAAGCGCGGCGATGGCGAAGCTGTTCGCGCCCATCTCCGGCGAGGCGAGCGGCCCGAAGATGAAATCGGTGCCCGCCTTGGCATAGCCGAGCAGATTCGAGACTCCGCGCGACATCGCGCCGATCCCTTCGCGGCCCCAGGGCGTGCCGAGCACGAGCAAGGCGAGCCCCGCCTGGAGCGCGAAGGCGGCGCCGACGACGCGCAGGCGAATCCAGCGACGGTTCGAGGAGAAGGCCACGGCGATGGCGAGGATCAAGGCGATGCCGCCGATCCCGATCAGATAGTTCATTCTGTCCCCCCCGGATTCGCTTTGTTTTGCCGCACCATCGCGCGGCGGCGCGGAATCACCAAACCATTTTCGGCTCGGCCGCTTCGATCGCCGCGTCGAGCCGGCCGATCGCGTCGGCAATCGTGTCGGAGACCAGCAATTGGCCGCGCCGCGCAGGCGACATGAAGCCGCTCGCCGTGACGCTGTCGAGGAAGGCGATCATCCCGTCCCAGAAGCCGGAGACGTTGAGCAGGGCGAAGGGCTTGGCGTGATAGCCGAGCGCGTTCCAGCTCCACGCCTCGAACAATTCGTCGAGCGTTCCGATGCCGCCGGGAATGGCCACGAAGGCGTCGGTCAGCTCGGTCATCTTCGCCTTGCGCTCGTGCATCGAGCCGACGATGTGGAGCTCGGTAAGGCCGGTATGCGCCACCTCGAGGTCGATCAGCGCCTGCGGGATCACGCCATAGGCCTCGCCGCCGTTCGACATCACCGCGTCGGCGACCACCCCCATCAGCCCGAGCCGGCCGCCGCCATAGACCAGGCCGATGCCGCGCCGCGCCATCTCCTCGCCCAAGGCCTTCGCGGTCGCGGCGAAGGCCGGATCGGCGCCCATGCTCGCGCCGCAATAGACCGCGAGGCGCTTCACTTCCGTTCCCCGGCGAGGAGAGGCTTCACAGCTTTGCCACCATCGCTCTGAGGTCCGCCTCGGGGCGGGCGCCGAAATGGGAGATGACCTCGGCGGCCGCGATCGAGCCGATCCGCAAGGACTCCCCGATGCTTCGTCCCTGGACCTGTCCGACGAGGAAGCCCGCGGCGAACAGGTCGCCCGCTCCGGTCGTATCGACCACGCCGCGCCCGATGCGCGCGATCGGCACCGCGGTGCGCACGCCCTTCTCGACCGCAAGCGCCCCTTCCGCCCCGCAGGTGACGACGATCAGTGGAACCTTGTCCTGCAACGCGGCGATCGCGCGGTCGCGGTCGGCCTCGTTCGCCAGCGCGCACATCTCGTTCTCGTTGGCGAAGAGAAGGTCGATCGCGCCCTTCTCGATCATCGCCATCATTTCGGCGCGGTGCGGCTTGATGCAGGCGATGTCCGACAGGGTGAAGGCGACCTTGCGGCCCGCCTCATGGGCGATGGCCATCGCCTGCTCCATCGCGGCGCGCGGGCCGGCCGAGCGCCACAGATAGGCTTCGAGGTAGAGGATCGCCGCGCCCCGGATCTGATCGGCGTCCAGCGCTCCGGCGTCGAGCTGGTGCGCGGCGCCGCGGAAGGTGTTCATTGTCCGCTGCGCGTCGGGGGTGACGAGGATCAGGCAGCGCCCGGTCGGCTCGCCGCCGGACTTGGGCGGGGTGAGGAACTCGACCCCGTGGGCGCGGATGTCGTGGGCGAAAATCTCGCCGAGCTGGTCGTCGGAGACCTGGCCGACGAAGCCGGCGCGGCCGCCCAAGGCGGCGATCCCGGCCATCGTGTTCGCCGCCGAGCCTCCGCTCGTCTCGCGCGCCGAGCCCATCTGCGCGTAGAGCGCGGTCGCGCCGTCGGCGTCGAGCACCTGCATTGAGCCCTTCACGAGGCCCTCCCGCTCGAGGAACGAATCCTCGGCCTCGGCGATCACGTCGACCACCGCATCGCCGATCGCGAGCACGTCCAGGCGGGTTTCAGACACCGCCGTCTGATGGCGGGATATTGACTGCGCGGAAAGCCCTTTTTGAAGGCCGGGAAACCGGTTACGCGTCATGCATGAGCACCGCACCCGCGCCGGCGATCAGCCGCTCCCTCTTCGCCTTTTCCGTCTTCTACGGCGGAATGGTCACCATCGCCGGAGTCCTGGGGGCCAAGCAGGTCGCCTTGTTCGGCAGCCTCGCGGTCGAGGCGGGCATCTTCCCCTTCCTGATCCTCGTCGCGATTTCGAGCGCCGTCGCGGAGCTTCACGGCAAGGACACGGCCAACCGGCTGGTGCGCTGGGGCTTCGCGCCGCTGATCGGGGCGATCGCGCTGAGCTTCCTGGTGCTCCAGCTTCCCACCGACGAGGGAATGTATCCGCCCGCTAAGGAGGCTTTCCCGATCATCCTCGGCCAAAGCTGGCGGATGATGGCGGCGGGGATCGTCGCCTACGGCATCTCCGTCTCGCTCAACATCTGGATCTTCTCCAGGCTGACCGCGGCGACGGGGCGCTTCGCGGCCCTTCGCGGCTTCATCGCGGCGGCCTTGTCGCAGATCGTCGACACGCTGATCTTCATCACCGTCTCCTTCTACGGCGTGAGGCCGATTTGGGATCTGATGCTCGGGCAGGCGCTGGCCAAGGTCGTGCTCTCCGCCGTACTGGTCCCGCTCATCATCGTCGGCTGCGTCGCCATCGGCCGCCGGCTTGACCGCGCATAAGCGCGCTCAGGCGCTGCGGAAGCTGCGCCAGGGCCCGGTGATCGCGAGGGTCCGGCCCGGATTGTAGACGTTGACGAACATGGTGGTCGCGTCGGGCGAGAAGCAGACGCCGGCAAGCTCGGTCCGCGCGTTGAGCCGCGCCAGAGTGTAGAGTCGGCCCTCCGGAGTCACGCCCTTCAGATGATTGATCCGCGGCGGGCTCTCCTTGTCCTCGCAGACGATCAAATGGCCCCAGGGCGTCGAGGTGAGGTTGTCGGCGAAGTCCAGCAGCGCCCGGTCGGCCGATTCGACGAACAGCTCGAGCCGGTCGCGGGAGCCGTCGGCCTGGCCCGGCCGGTAGCGCATGATCTGGCCGATCCGGGCGGCGCCGCCGGAGGTGCAGCAGAAATAGATCTCGCCGCGCACGAAATGGACGCCCTCCGCCCGGGCGAAGATGGCGGCGCCGGCGGCGTGGCCGCGCTGGCGAAGATCGTCGTTCGGGCTCTCCGTCTCCTCCAGGTCCACCCACCGGACGTCCAGCGTTTCGCCCCGCCGGAACCAGGGGTCCGTCCAGTTGCGCGTGTCGGCGCCGGCCCGGTCGCTAAGCGCGAGCGCCTGCAAGCGCCCGCCGCGATGAAGCTGGCCCGGAATTTCGGGGATCATTCGGTAGAAGAGCCCGTCCGGCTGGTCCTCGGTGAGGTAGACGATGCCCGTCGCCGGATCGATCGCCGCGGCCTCGTGCTTGAAGCGGCCGAGCGCCCGGATCGGCCGGGCCTCCGCGAGGCCGCGGCCGGCGGCCGGCACCTCGAACACCCAGCCATGCTCTTGCCCGGCGCGATCGCGGCCGATCACGATCTCCTCGCAGCTCAGCCAGCTCCCCCAGGGCGTGGGACCGCCCGCGCAGTTCACCGCGGTCCCGGCCAGGCTGAGATGGTGGCGCTCGCGCCGGCCGCGCCTCGTGTCGTAGACGATCGTGCTCGTGCCGCCGGGAAGGACCCAGCCGTCGATGCCGCGGTCGTAGAAGGCCGACCGGCTCAGCCGCTCGCCGAGGCTGGCGAGGCCGCGGGCCGGGCCGATCGGATGGTCGTCGACGCCAAGCTCGTGATTGCGGACCAGAGCGACGCGCCCCGCGGACAGAGGAAAGCAGGCCATGCCGTCGAACTTGCCGGGCGTGAAATAGCCGTCGTCCATCGTCTCGCCCTGCGTCGAAACGACCGAATAGCGAAAGCCGGCGGGCAGATCGAAATAGCCCGCGGGGTCAGGGACCAGGGACCCGTAGCCCGGAACTTCGCTGCGATAGGGAGGGATTCCCCCGGGCGCTTGCGCGAGGCCGCGCCTGGCGAGGCCCAGGAGTGCGAGGGCCACGGCGCCGCTGCCGAATTGCCGTCTGTCGATCATGGGTGAACATGGCTCCCCGGCGGCCCGGCGGTCAATGGGCTGATGCGCTACTGCTCCCTCTCCCATGAGGGTTGGGGTGAGGGGTTCGGGCGTGGTCGAACAATCACGGATGCCGTAAACCCCCACCCTACCCTCCCCCTCAGGGGGAGGGGTTGGAAAGCTGAGCTCGATCCAGCCTAGCGCCGGACGTCGAGCTCCCCGGCCAGGAAGGCGTCGATGTCGCGCTGGCCGAACAGGCTCGCGTCGCCGGCGAGGCTGTGCTTGAGGCAAGTCAGCGCGAGGCCGGACCTCACGGTAGCCTCGAGATCGAGCCCGGTGCGCATGCCGTGCAAAATGCCGGCCGCGAAGGCGTCGCCCGCCCCGATCCGGTCGACGATGCCGGCGACCACGACTTCCTCGGTCTGCGCCGAGCCACCCCGCCCATCGATTCGCGCCGAGATCCGGTGGGTGTCGGCATCGGCCACGTGGCGCGCGGTCGAGGCGATCAGGTCGAGGCCGGGGAAACGGTCGAACATCGCGTCGGCGGCTTCGCGCCGCCGAGCCTCGCCCTCGCCGCTGAAGTCGCGGCCGAGCAGCAGGGAGATGTCGCGGTGGTTGCCGAACAGGATGTCGGCCTTTTCCACCAGTTCGGTCAGAGTGCCTTGCGGGTCGCTGTCCCATCGCTGCCAAAGCTGGGCGCGGTAATTGCCGTCGAACGAGATTGCGACGCCCCTGCCCTTCGCCGCCTCGGCCGCGGCGATCGCCGCCTTCGCGCTGTTCTCGCCCAGCGCAGGCGTGATTCCGGAGAGGTGGAGAAGGTCCACGCCCTCGAGCAGCGCGTTCCAATCGAAGTCGCCGGAGCCGGCGAGCGCGAAGCTGCTGCCCTCGCGGTCGTAGACGATGTCCGAGGGCCTGAGGCCGGCGCCCGGCGAGAGGAAATAGAGGCCCATGCGGCCGGGACCGGTGGAGATGCCGGCGGTCGAGACCCCGTGGCGGCGCAGATAGCCGGCGGCGGCCTCCCCAAGCGCATTGTCGGGCAGGCGGCCGGCCATCGCCGTCTCGTGGCCGAGGCGCGCGAGGGCCACCGCCACGTTCGCCTCGGCGCCGCCGACATGGACGTCGAGCCGCCCGCTCTGCAGCAGCAGCTCGCGCCCCGGCGCCGTCAGCCGCAGCAGCAATTCCCCGAAGCAAAGGATCCGCCCCATCCCTCCCTCTTGCCCGGCGCACGAGCGCCAGACAAGCGGAAGGGCGGGCAAAAGCTAGAATCTCAGGCCGACGCCGCCGATGAACTGCGAACGCGAACCGTCGATGGTCAAGGCGAAGGGCGGCGCCGTGCTGGTGAAGTCGGCGTCGCTGTAGACCGTGCGGTTATATTCGAGCTTGCCGTAGAACATGCTCCCGAAATTCTGCTCGATGCCCAGCCCGAAGTGCCAGCCGTTCTGGCTGTCGGAGTCGCGCGTGTCGGGAATGATGTTGTCGACGTCGTTGAACTCGAAATGGGCCGAGCCGTTCGACCAGCCGGTCCTGCCGTAGATCAAAGTGCTGCTGCCGACTTGGTAACCTGCGCGCACGCCGACATACAAATTGCGCTTCAGCT
The DNA here is from genome assembly GCA_005883305.1 of Alphaproteobacteria bacterium. Taxonomy (NCBI): domain Bacteria; kingdom Pseudomonadati; phylum Pseudomonadota; class Alphaproteobacteria; species Alphaproteobacteria bacterium. Next base: position 1,772,621 of record VBAC01000001.1, read on the forward strand.
CCATGCAGGCCTGGTCGTAGGCGTTGAACCTCTGGCAGAAATCGGCGTCGGAGAAGTCGACCCCGGCATAGGCGCCGAGCGTGAAGTTCGGGCCCAGCGCGAAGTCGTAGCCAAGCTCGCCGCCGAAGGCGAAGCCGTCCTCGTCATTCTCGCCGTGGAGCGCGCCGGCGGTGTCGGCATAGTCTCCTTCGATCGAGACCGTATCGTACATGAGGCGCCCTTCGACGCGGAAACCCGAAAAGTTGTTTTGTGCGGCGGCCGGGGTCGCGGCGAAGGCAGTCAGTGCGGCCGAAGCCAGAAGGATCGTTTTCATCTGTGTTCCCCACTAATGGTGGGGCAGTGATCCACGCTGGCGGCGCGCAAGCGCATCGGTGAATGTCCCGAGGCCCCGGCCGAAACTCCCTAGGGGCGCTCTCCGCCGTCGCTGCCGAGCCACGATTCGTCGCTCGATATTGCCGGTGTTGCCGGAAAGACACGCGCCGGCGCCAGGCCGGACGCGACCGTGCCCCGGCGAAGGCCGGGGTCCAGGCCCGGCGCTCGCCGGGTTGCGGCGGCGAAAGCCTCGCAAAGAGCCTCCGGCTCCTGGGCCCCGGCCTTCGCCGGGGAACGGGTGTGGCGGGCTAGTGCTCCCCGACCCGACCCGGCTCCCCCAGCGCGCGGATCAGCCGGGCCATGTTGGCGATGTAGGTGGCGGTCGAGATGCCGGTGACGGGACGGTCGGTCGTGTAGGGCGAGGTGTCGCTCGAATCCCCGACATGGGTGGAGCGGAAGTCGCCCGGCATAGGCGTCGAGGGGCCGGGCCCGATATAGGGATTGCTCGTCGCGCGCAAAGGCGTCGGCCACCAGCCCTCCGCGTTGAGCGCGCGGATGACCTCCGCCGGCGTGCCTCCCCCCGCGGCGTTCAGGTCCGATCCTGCGTCCAGCTCGGTGACGAAATAGCGCGGCAGCGGCGCGTTGCCCGGAGCGTTCAGCGGAGAGGCGCGCTGCAGCGCGGCGGCGTCGGTCGCCCGAAGCCGGGCCAGCTCGCGGCGGAGCGCCGGGATGTCGATCGAGCGGTAGGCCGAGTAATGGCCGAGTGTCCCCGCCGGGCTGTAATCCACATAATAAGCGCCGTTGACGACGTTCGAACCGCGGCGATGGACGTAGAGCGGCCGGTTCGTGCCGATCTCGATGAAGGTCGGGAAATCGCGGCCCCGCCGCGCCGGATCGGGGGGAAGGCGCAACGATTCCAGCCAGTCCAGCGCCTCGGGAATCCGCGCGAGGAACTTGGTGTCGCCGGTCAGGCGGTAGAAGTTCATCAGCTGGCGAATGTTGGCCGCCGTCGTATGCGTGACGAGCGCCAGCGGCTCGTAGCTGCGCGCGGCGGCGGGCTTGAGGTCCAGCGTATATTGCAGGCCCCAGCCCGGCTGCGGCTGGCCCTGCTGGGTGACGAGGAAGACGTTCATCGCCCGGACGATCGAATCCTTCACCCGCGTCCCGCCGAGCGATTGATAGACCATCAGCAGGAAGCGGATATTCTCGGCGGCGACGTCGTCGTTGAAGGTGATGTAGTCGCCATAGCCCGGCCAGCGGTCGTCGTGCGGCCAGCGCTGCGGCCAGCCGCCGATCGGATATTGGCTGTTGAGGACGAAGCCGATGGCGCGGTCGAGCGGGGCGCGATACTTCGCCTCGCGCCGCTCGAGATACATGCGCAGAAGCAATTGCATCGCTTCCGACGAGCCGGCGTCGTCGAACGTCGCATTGTCCGAATAATGCTGGAATTCCTCCATCCGCCACGCGTTGCGGCCGACCGTGGCGTACCATTGCTGCGCGTCGCGGGGCCCTGCAAAGTCGATGAAATAGTTCCAGCCGCCGCTGCGGTGCTGGCCGCGGATCAGCGCGTCCGCGGCCGAAGCGGCGGCACGGTAGTAATAATCGTCGCCGGTCGCATGATAGGCGTCGAGGAACAGGTGGCCCATCGTCGCCGTGCCCGGCGGCTGGACCCAGACCATCGACGGCCGCGCCTCGATCTCGCCCCAGCGCCGCGACATGTCCGGCAGATAGGACCAGACATAGCCGCCATGATTGGCGACGCGCTCGACCATGAACCGGGTCGCACGGTGCATCGTCCGCTCGATCTCGGCGCGGTCCTGAGCCTGCGCGGCGGCCGGAAGCAGCATTGCGAGCAAGGCGAGCAGGCGAAGGATCATGTCCACAGTCCCCGGTAGCGGCCCCAGGCGAGGAAGAGGTCGGGCCAGTGTTCGACGGATTTCCCGCGCGCCAGCCTGAGGCCGAAGCCGTGGCCGCCGTCGGGGAAGAGATGGGTCTCGGTGGCGATGCTCCGTGCCCTGAGCGCGTCGCGGAGCATCAGGGTGTTGGCGACCGGAACCGAATTGTCGTCCTCGGCGTGGAGCAGGAAGCAGGGCGGCGCATCGGCCGGCACGTTGAGGTGCGGCGAATGGGCGCGCTCCAGCTCCGGCGCCGCATTCTCGCCGATCAGGTTGCGCCGCGAGCCCGCGTGGGCCGTCGGCGCGCTCATCGAGATGACGGGATAGATGGGCGCGGCGGCATCAGGACGCGCGGTCAGGCGGTCGGCCTCGTCGACCGGCGCATAGACCAAGGCGGCGAAGCGAGTCAGCAGATCGGCGCAGACATGGCCGCCAGCGGAAAAGCCCATCGCGCAGATCCGCTCCGGATCGACTCCGAAGGCGCTCGCGCCGTAGCGGATCAGGCGCATCGCGCGCTGGGCGTCGGCGAGCGGCGTATCGGGTCCGGAAGCCCAGCCCTCGCCCGGCAGCCGGTAGAAAAGCACGAAGGCGGTAATGCCCTGAGCGGCGAGGAGGCGGGCCATCTCATAGCCCTCCTTGTCGACCACCACCCACGAATAGCCGCCCCCGGGCGTGATCAGCACCGCCGCGCCATTGGGCCTGGCGGGCCGGAAGACGGCCATGCGTGGACGCGCGATCTTGAGAACGAGGCGATCGTTATAGGCCGGATCGGCGCTTCGCTCGCGCACCTCCTCGACCAGCGGCACCGCCGGCGCGCCGGGCGCTCCTCCCGGCCAAAGATCGATCGTCAGATCGGGTTCGGCAAAAACGAGGCCGCGCCCGCGCGGCGCGACCGGCGGCGGAGTCTGCCCCGCGGCCCTCGCGGCGAAGCCGGCGGCGAGCGTGCCCAGGAGCAGATCGCGCCGCCTCATCGCATCGCCATGGCCGCCCGCTCGGCGAGCCAGTCCTCGATATTGGTCATGCCGTCGCCATCGCGGTCGGCATTGCCGTCGGCTCGGGCGGAATCCAGGCCGTGGCCCCGCTCCCAGGCGTCGGGCATGCCGTCGCCGTCGCCGTCCGGCTCGGCGCGGCCTGGCGCGAGAACGGGCCAGCCGCCGACCTCCCCCTGGCTGTCGATGTGATGGCCCGAGCGGCTGCGAACGCTCTCGACGACGCGCGCGTCGGCGGCGTCGCGCGGCCAGGCGCCGGCCTGGGTCAGCACATGCTCATAGGCCGAAGCGGCCGGATCGGAGGCGACCGCCGCGACGTCGACCGGTCCATCGAGGCGATAGCCGTCCGGAATATGGCCCCCGACGAGCGACCAGGGATCGGCGGGAATCGTCCCGTTCATGCTGTTTCCGGCGAACCAGGCGCGGGCCAGGCGGTCGTTCTCTCGGAAGGCGAGCGCGCCCGCGCTGTCCGGCCCGGCGACATAGGCATTGTCGATGAACGAATAGCGGATCAGCGTCGCCTCGTCCTCATTGTAGCCGGAAAAGCCGCGGCCCCAATTGTAGAAGAGGTTCGATCGGAACTCCATCAGCGGCCCTTCGGGGTCGGCCTCCGGACCGGCATAGTTGCCCGGACGCGGCATGCGCGCGACATGGTGCGCCCAAAGGTTGTGGTGGAAGCTGATCCGCGCCCCGCGCCCTCCCCGGATCAGGCTGCCATAGCCGTGATCGCCCTTGGCGTGGTGGGAGCGGCGAAGCGATTCGGCGATCAGCGACCATTGCACGGTAAGATCGTAATAGCCGCCGCCATTGTCGTAGCGCGCCGAGGCCGAGAGAGTCTCGTCGATCGACCAGCTGGCCGAAACGTGATCGAGGACGATCCGCCGCCCGCCGCGCACCCAGATCGAATCGCCCTCGCCCGGCGTCCGGTCGCCGCGGCGGGCGCGCAGGTGCCGGATGACGACGTCGTCGGCGTCGACGATCAGGGTCGCGTCGGCGATCGCGACTCCGCCGCCCGGCGCGCTCTGGCCGGCGATGGTGACCCGCGGCTCGCGCACGACGAGGTCCGAGGCGAGCCGAATCGTGCCGGCGACGTCGAACAGGATCGTTCGGGGGCCGTGCGCCTCCACCGCCGCGCGCAGGCTCCCCGGCCCGCTGTCGTCGAGGCTGGTGACTCGAAGCACCGCCCCGCCGCGTCCCCCGGCGGAAAAGCGCCCCGCGCCTTCCGCCCCCGGAAAGGCAAGGGTCTGCGCCGCCGCGGGCGCGCAGGCGAGAAGCAGGGGTATGAGGGAGAACGCGGTGCGCATGCGCCCTCCCCCGGCGCCCGCCCTAGAAGCGGACGCGCGCACCGATGTAGAATTGCCGGCCCGTATGGTGGATCACCGACGGGCTGTTGCGGTCGCGATCCACGAACTGGTCATTGAACTCGTCGGTCAGGTTGATCGCCTCGGCCGTCAGAGTGATCGCGTCGGTGATCTGGTACGAGGCCGATGCGTCGACGTTCAGCGTCGAGTTCTTGCCCTCGACGTCGTTGACGACGTTCTGCGCCGGCACTCGCTGGAGATAGTCGCTGCGATAGGCGAGCGAGCCGCGGATCTGGAAGCGGCCGTCGTCATAATAGAGCGTGGCGTTCCAGCTGCGCGGCGACAGGTTGACGAGGTCGTCGTGGATGATCGTCGCGCTGGTGGCCGACGCGACATAATCGATCGACGATTCGACATAGGTGAAATTGAGGATCGTCCCGAAATTGTGAAGCAGGCCCGGAAGGAAGCGGAAGGGCGCCTGGAGATTGACCTCGAAGCCCTTGAGCGGTCCGCCGTCGGTGTTGATCGGAGCGGTGACCAGGAACAGCTCGTTGCCGGTGAAGTTGGCCGGCAGCAGGCTCAGCGGCAGGCCGGTCTGGTTGAAGGGGATCTCGGTCCTCAGCGTTTGGATGTAGGTTCCGATATCCTTGTAGAAGAGGCCGACCGACAGCAAAGATTCCGGAGCGAAATACCATTCGAAATTGGCGTCGAGCGTGGTCGCGCGGAACGGATCGAGCAGCGGGTTGCCGGTGGTGATCGACAGCTGGCCGGTGGTGTTGATCGAGCCGCCCGGCGAGAGGTTGCCGAGCTGCGGGCGCGCCATCACCTTGGCGGCGGCGAGGCGGATGACGAAATCGTGGGTGACGTCCATCGCCACGTTCGCCGACGGGAGCCAATCGTCGTAGCTGCGATTGACGACCGTCAGCGTGCCGCCGCCCAGCGCCTGGTAGCCGGCGGCGCGAACGTCGGTGCTGACGTAGCGCAGGCCGAGATTTCCGCGCAGCGGCCGGCCGAACAGCTCGGTGCGGAAGTCGAACTGGGCGTAGGCGCCGGTATCTTCCTCGCGGACGGCGCGGTTGTTGCCGCGCGCATTGCCGTTGGTGACGCTCGACAGCGTGAAATCGCCCGGGCCGCCGGCGGCGCCGGACTGAAGGCAGTTGCAGTAGATGTTGTAGAGCTGGGCGATCGCCGGGAGGTTCGGGATCAGCCAGCTGGTCGGCGTGCCGCCGTGGAGGCCGAGACCGCTGCCGAAGCCGGTGACCAGGCTGGTCACCGAAGCGAGCGACGTACCCGCCGGAAGCGCCAGGATGGTGTCGCTCTGGTTGACGCGGCGGAATTCGAACGTGCTGAAATCGTAATTGCGGTAGAAGAAGCCGCCCTTCACGGTGAACCGGTCGGGAACGAAATCCCAGGCCACGTCGCCGCGGAAGGTGGTAAACTCGTTCCTCGCCCCTTGCGGGCGGATCCGGATTTCCGACGGCGTGATCTGCGCCGGAGTGACTCCCGGCGGGGTGCCGATGATCGTCAGCGGCCCGCCCGTGCTGGTCGGATCGAACGGATAGGTGATGGTCGGTTGGCCGCGGCTCTGGCGGAAGTCGATCGTGTAGCCGTTGACGTTCGGCGCATCGAGCGTCGTCGTCGTCTGGACCGGATTGTTGAAGTCGGAGCTCGAATGGCCGGCCAGCCAGGAAAAGCGCAGCCGGTCCGTGAGCTGCTGGTCCCATTGAAGCTGATATTGCCAGAAGGTCGTCTCGAGCTCGTCGAAGCGGGATTCGGAGCGGATGTCGACGCCGTTGAAGACGCCGTAGAGCAGCTGGCCGTTGGAATCATATTCCGCCTGGACCACGCTGGTCTGGGGCTTGCCGCCCTGCGCCGCCGTGCGGCTGAACGAGATCGCCTCGAGGAAGTCCTCCTGCCGGGTCGAATTGAGATCGGCGTAGAGGACGTCGGCGGTGAAGCGTCCGCCCTCCCAGGGCTCGGCCTGGAGAGCGAAGGTGAGGCCGATCCGCTCCTGCTCGTGAGTCAGGCGGCCGTAGCGTGGGAGGCGCGGATGGACGTTGGTGGCGAGGCTCGCCTCGTCATATTCGGCCTGGTTGGTCGGCGTGTTGGGCAGGCGCGTGCCGGCGGTGAAGCCGGGAATGTTGGGAGCGTTGCCGCAATTGGCGCCGCCCGTCGTCGGGTTGAGCGGAACGTGGCCGACCGGCGAGCAGAAGCCGCCGACGCTGGTGCCGGCGTCCCAGCGGACCGAGCTGAATCCCTCCTCGAGCAGGCTGCGCTTGCTGTAGGCGGCCGAGAAGAGGACTCCGAGCCGGCCGTCCATGAAGGTGTCCGCGATCAGAAAGGCGCCGCGCGGGTCCCAGCTGTTCGACAAATCGTTATAGCCCATCTGGCCGCTCATCGACATGACGAAGCCGTCGCGATAGTCGAACGGGCGGCCGGTCTGCAGGTCGACGGTCGCTCCGAGCGACCCTTCGTCGACCTCCGCCGACGGGCTCTTGCGAACCGTCAGCCGGCTGAACAGCTCGGAAGCGAAGATGTTGAAATCGAAGGCGCGGCTTCGGTTCGCGCCGCCCGAGCTGTCGGTGCCGCCGGTCGTCGCCAGAGCCTCGAGCTGATTGAGGCGGACCCGGGTGAAGTCGCCGCCGAGGCCGCGCACGGTGATCTGGCGCCCCTCGCCCGCGTCGCGGTCGATCGCCACGCCGGGGATGCGCTGGAGCGACTCGGCCAAATTGGTGTCCGGGAAATCGGCGATGTCCTCGGCGACGATCACGTCGACGATTCCGTTGTCGTTGCGCTTGGCGCCGAGCGCGGCCTGAAGCGACTGGCGGAAGCCGGTGACGACGATCGCCGGCTCTTCGTTCTCGGCGGTCTGCGCGTCCGGAGCGGGCGGGGTCGTTGAGGGCTGGGCGCTGTCGTTCTGGGCCAGCGTCTCCTGGGCCGAAGCGGCTTGGGGCGCGCCGGCGATCGCGAGCACGGATGCGGCGCCGAACAGGCCGGCAATGATTCGCTTGCGCTGCGTGATATCCAGTCTCGAAGTCATGTCCGGTCCTTCCAAACAGAGCGCAGAGGCGCTCCCCCCATTGTCTGACACCGGTGTCTAAACGAGCCGAAAAAAGCCCGCGCACAAAGAGCACGTGTGAGGAGTGAACCGATCGGATGACCCGCCTTTTCCCTCTCCCCGGTGCCGCGTTTGCCGCAGTCGCCTTTTCGGTTCCCCAGTAGAGTAACCGGTGTCATAAGACTTTGAGCGCTTGTCATCCTCGTGTCAAGACAGCCGATCCGGAGGTTCCGATGTCCCGCCTGCAAGTCCTGATTCTGGTCATTTGCGGGCTGTGCGCCGCGCCATGCTTCGCCCAGGCCTTTCCCGGCGCCGCGGGCTGGGCTGCGCAAACTGCGGGCGGCCGCGGGGGGCGCATCATCCGCGTGACCAACCTCGATTCGAGCGGCCCCGGCTCGTTCCGCGCCGCCGTCGAGGCGCGGGGCCCGCGAATTGTCGTGTTCGAGGTCGGCGGGGTGATCGACATGGGGCTGGCCACGCTGGAGATCACCGAGCCCTTCCTCACCATCGCAGGCCAGACCGCGCCGTCGCCCGGAATCACCTTCATCCGCGGCGGCATGGACATCCGCACCCACGACGTCGTCGTCCGCCACATCCGAATCCGAACCGGAGCCTCGGGCCGCGCCCGGCGCAGCGGCTGGGAGGCCGACGCCCTCTCCACGGTCGGCGCGTGGAACGTGATCGTCGATCATTGCACGATGACTTGGGCGCTGGACGAGAACCTCTCCGCCTCGGGTCCGCGCTTCACCGGCGCGACTCCGGAGGAATGGCGGCGCGGCACCAGCCACGACATCACCTTTTCCTACAATCTGCTGGCCGAGGGCCTCGCCGATTCGAGCCATCCCAAGGGCGAGCACAGCAAAGGCTCGCTGATCCACGACAACGCGACCGGAATCCTCATCTACCGCAATGTCTACGCCCATAATATGGAGCGCTCCCCGCTGCTGAAGGGCGGAGTCCAGGCGGCGGTGGTCAACAATTTGATCTTCGATCCCGGCGCTCAGGCGATCCACTACAATCTGATGGACCTCGAATGGGGCGACCATCCGCACCAGGACGGGATGCTGAGCGCGGTCGGCAACGTGCTGCGCGGCGGTTTTTCGACCCGCGACGACATCGCCTTCCTGACCATCGGCGGAGTCGGAGACCTCATCTATCACGGCCGCGACAACATCGCCGTCGACCGCCAGGGCCGGCCCCTGCCGATGATCGGGCGCTACACGACCAGCAGGGCGCGGATCATCGAGACGGCCCGGCCCCCGGTCTGGCCTGAAGGCCTCGCCGTCCTCCCCGCCAACCAGGTCGAGACCCACGTGCTGCGTTTCGCCGGCGCCCGCCCGTGGGACCGCGATGCGCACGACATCCGGATCATCTTCGACGTCGCCGAGGGCCGCGGGCACATCATCGACGACGACAGCGAGGTCGGCGGCTACCCGCACCAGGAGGTGACGCGCGCCCCGTTCGTCGAGGCAGACTGGAACCTCGACACCATGGAGCCGCGCTCCGGCCGCTATCCAGGCCAGCGCGACGACTTCATCCAGCAGCCGACCACGGCGCGCGACGCGGAGATGCGGCGCTAGGTCCCGGGCTGGATGTAGGGGATGCGCGCGAACAGCTCGCGCTCGGCGCGGCGGGGGTCGCCCGCGACGTGCGGATTGCGGCCGAAGATCATCGTTCGCCGCGCCGGCAAGGTGTAGGCCGGCCAGCCCGGGTTGCCGGTCCGGGCGAAGCGCAGGAAAGCGGCCATCATCGCCTCGCTGACCGGCCGGGCGCGCGGATCGGCATAAGTGCCGAAGACCAGCGGGATGTCCGAGCCGTGCGGCGCGGGCGAGGGCTCGTCCAGCTGGTAGACATAAGCGGGGACGCCCGCCTCGGCGCGCGCCTCGGCCTCGATCACCTGCCCGCGCCAGCTCCGCCCCGCCGTGGTCGCCCCGTAGAAGATCTCCTCCGGCCGATAGGCGGGAAACAGGCGCCGATATTCGGCCACCACCCATTCCGGCAGCGCGTCGATGCGCAGCTCCGGGCCGATGCGCTCGGCGATATTGTCCCACGACAGGCCGGCGATCTTCGGGTGATCCGGGCGATAGAAAGCGCGCGTCTCGTCATGCGTGTTGCCGAGCATCATCGGGATCGCGTTGCCCTGCGGATTGGCGTCCGGCCAGAAGGGATGGCGGAGCAGCCATTTCATGTCGAGCACCGGCCCCATGTAGATGCCGCCGCCGAGATAGGGGTCGGTCGCGGCGAGCCCCTGGACCAAGCGTGTGGCCGGCATGGCGAGCAGATCGTCGGCGGTCCGAGCGCCAACGGCGGCCATGAACACGCGCGCCCGCTCGGTTGCGTGCAGCGGCCCCGACGCCGTCACCTGCTGACCGCTCATCGTCGCCGCGCGATGGAAGAGGCCCCGCGCCGCCGGCGTGCCCATCAGAGTCGCGATCTTGGCGCCGCCGCCCGATTGGCCGAACACCGTCACCTTGCCCGGGTCGCCGCCATAAGCGGCGATATTGTCGCGCACCCATTGCAGGGCCAGAATCAGGTCGAGCTGCCCGGCATTGCCGCTGTCGGGGAAGCGCGGATCGAGCCGGGCGAGATAGAGATAGCCGAAGACGTTGAGCCGGTGCCCGACCGTGACCACAACGACATCGCCCCGCGCCGCGAGATGCCTGCCGTCGAGCAACGGGCTGTTCGCGCTGCCGCTCGAATAGGCGCCGCCGTGGAAGTAGACCATCACCGGTAAACGGGCGCGTGGGGCGCGGCCGTTTGCCGGTGATCCGGCCGCTCCTTCCGGAGTCCAGACGTTGAGGAACAGGCAATCCTCGCCTCCGGCCTGACCTTGCTGCGGCGAGGAGGGGCCGTAGGCGCCGAGCGGCGGATCGGAGACGCGTCGGGGCGCCCGGAAGCGCTCCGCCCGGCCATAGCGAATGCCGAGGAACGTCTCGACCCCGCCAGGCGCGCGCTGCGCCATCAGCAGCGGCGCCGCGGCAAGCCCGGCGATCGCCGAGCGCCGGTCGATCAGCGGCCCAGCCATCCCCCGTCCACCGCGAGGATATGGCCGTTCACATAGTCCGCCGCCGGGGAGGCGAGGAACACCGCGGCGCCGGCAATGTCCTTGGGATCGCCCCAGCGTCCGGCCGGGATTCGCTCGAGGATCTGGCGGTTGCGGGTCTCGTCGGCCTGGAGCGCGGCGGTGTTGTTGGTGGCGATATAGCCCGGCGCGATCGCGTTGACGTTGACGCCCCTGCCCGCCCATTCGTTGGCGAGCGCCTTGGTCAGCCCGGCGACGCCCGATTTGGCCGCCGCGTAGCTCGGCACGCGGATCCCGCCCTGGAAGCTCAGCAAAGAGGCGATGTTGACGATCTTGCCGCTGTCCTGCGCGATCATGTGCCGGCCCGCCGCCTGGCACAGGAAGAAGAGCGACTTCAAATTGGTGTCGATCACCGAGTCCCAATCCTCCTGGCTGAACTCGGTCGCGTCCGCGCGGCGGATGATGCCCGCATTGTTGACGAGGATGTCGAGCCCGCCGAGCGCGGCCAGCGTCTCTTCGACAACCGCTTGCACGGGGGCGGAAGTCGAAAGGTCGGCGTCGATCAACGCGGCGCGGCGCCCGGCCGCGCGCACCTGCTCCGCCGTCTCCTCGGCGCGCGAGCGGCCGGCCAGGGCGACGTCCGCTCCGGCCTCGGCCAGAGCCACGGCGATCGCCCGGCCGATGCCGGTGTTTGCGCCGGTGACGATGGCGACCCTGCCGGAAAGATCGAAGAGATTGGTCATGTCAGCTTTCTCTCGTCATTCCCGCGAAAGCGGGAATCCCGCTTTTGCCTCGAAAGCGATTCCCGAAGAGAAGCTGGATCCCCGCTTTCGCGGGGATGACGGAAGGAGAGATGGCGAGCGCTGCGGCCATCACGCCAACTGGCAGATGTCGAGGACGTTCATGTCGGTATAGTCCTGGTTCTCCCCGGCCATCGCCCAGATGAAGGCATAGGCCTTGGTGCCGCTTCCCATGTGGATCGACCAGACCGGCGAGATCACCGCCTCCTCGTTCTTGACCACCAGATGCCGCGTCGCCTCGCCTTCGCCCATGAAGTGGAAGACCCGGTCCTTGTCGAGATCGTCGAGCTCGAAATAGAAATAGATCTCGCTGCGGCGCTCGTGAATGTGCGGCGGCATCGTGTTCCAGACGCTGCCGGGCTTGAGCACGGTGAGGCCCATGACCAGCTGCGCGCTGTCGCAGACGCCCGGGATGACGAGCTGGTAGATGGTCCGCTCGTTCGATTCCTCGAGGCTGCCGCGCTCGAGCGCATTGGCCTCGCCGATCGAGAGCTTTCGCGTGGTGCAGGCCTTATGCGCCGGGCAGGAGGCGAGATAGAAGCGCGCGCCCTCCCCTTCGAAGGTCAGGTCCTTCGCGCCCATCGTCACGTAGACGCAGTCCTTGTTGCCGAGATCGAAGGTTTCGCCGTCGACCGTCACCTTGCCGCCGGCCTTGCCGACATTGACGATCGCCAGCTCGCGCCGCTCGAGGAGGGGATGACCGGCCGCCGAGGCCGGCTCGGTCTGCGCGGGCAGCTTCACCGGAGTCGCGCCCACCGCCACGCCGCCGATCACGAAGCGGTCGGCATGGGTGTAGTTGAGCACGCACTCGCCTTCGCGGAACAGGTCCTGGATCAGATAGCGGTCGCGCAATTCCTCGTTCGACACGCACTCCATCATGTCCGGATGGGTGGCGTAATAGGTCCTCTCGAACATCGTCTTCTCCAAAGCTTTGGCGACAGCGGTAACCGGTGTCAGCGAGTCGGGCAAGGCGATCCTAAGATGGCGGCGGCGCGACGGAGGCGCGGTGGATCAGGCGGGAGGGCAGCATCGCGGGCTGCTCGCCGAGCCCGCCGACCATGTCGGACACCAGCTTGCGCGCCGCGGCGCGGGCCATCGAGACGATCGGCCATCGCACGGTGCTGAGCGGCGGCCAGATATGGGCCGCGATCGGCGTGTCGTCGAAGCCGATCACGGAAAGCTCGTCGGGCACGGCGATTCCCCGCTCGCGGGCGGCGAAGATGACGCCCGCGGCCATTTCGTCGTTGGAGGCGAAGATCGCGGTCGGCCGCGGCGAGAGATCGAGCAGGCGGCCCGCGGCCGTGACCCCGGTCTCGAACGTGTAATTCCCTCCGGCGATCAGGCTTCGCGGCAGCTTTATGCCCGCGGCCTTCAGCGCGTCCTCGAAGCCCAGCCGCCGTTCGCGCGCAGAGCGGAAGCCGTCGGGCCCCTCGATCAGGCCGATCAGCCGGTGGCCCTGCTGGATCAGGTGCGCGGTCGCCTCGCGCACCACCTCGCGATCGTTCGAGGCGACCATGTGATCGTCGTCGTCGAGCTGGGCCGAGCCCATCCGCACATAGCGGCAGCCGACCTCGTCGCACAGGCGCGCCAGCGCGTCGTTCTCGCTGATCGGCGGCAGAAGCACGACTCCGAACAGGCGCTGCCGCTCGAGGAAATGGCGCACGTCCTCCAGCATCATCGTGCTGTTGCGGTCGACCGGGCGAACGACCATCTCGAACTCGGTGCCCTGCAGCGCCTCCAATATGCCCTGCTGCATGTTCAGCACCATCTGGGCGTTGGGATTGTCGTGGATCAGCCCGATCAGGAAGTTGCGGCCAAGCGCGAGCGCGCGCGCCTGGGGATTGGGCACGTAGCCGACCTCGCGGATCACCTTCTCGACCTTCTCGCGAGTCTCCTCGTTGAGCAGGGGCGAGCGGTTGATCACCCGGCTGACGGTCTTTTTGGAGACTCCCGCGAGGCGCGCGACGTCGTTGATCGTCGGCTTCGGCGTCCGGCTGCCGCCATTTTGGGTGTCGTTCTTGCTCAAGCCTGAAACTCCGCCCGCCGGATTAGCGCGTGCTTGCCCGATTAGGCGAGCGCGATTAGTCTGACACCGGTTTCCCAATGTCACAAGCCGATCCTCTTCCGGCCGATGCGCCGGCCCTGCTGAAGCTCGATCCGGGCGACGACGTCGCCGTGGCGCTGCGCGATCTCGCGGCGGGCGAGCGGGTCGAATCCCTGCCGATCGCAGAGGCGGTTCCCACCGGCCACAAGGTGGCGCTCGCCGATCTGGAGGCCGGCGCGACGGTTCGGAAATTCGGATCGCCGATCGGCCGGGCGACCCAGCCGATTCGCGCCGGGCAGCACGTCCACAGCCACAATCTCGCGACCCTGCTCGGCGGCGTCGAGGGCTATGCTTTCGAGCCAGCGCCCATCGCGGCAATCACGCCCGACACCGAAACCCGCTTCATGGGCTATCGGCGGCCGGACGGCCGGGTCGCCACGCGCAACGAGATCTGGATCCTGCCGACGGTCGGCTGCGTCGCGCGCACCGCCGACCGGATCGCCGCCATCGCCCACGCCCGCCACGCCGGCACGGTCGACGGAGTCTACGCCTTCGGCCACCCGCACGGCTGCTCCCAGCTCGGCGAAGACCTCGATGGAACGCGCGCCCTGCTCGCGGCGCTCGCCTGCCACCCCAATGCAGGCGGCGTGCTGCTGATCGGCCTCGGCTGCGAATCCAACCAGCTCGACCGGCTGCTGGAGGAAATTCCCGAGTCGCTGCGCGGCCGGGTGCGGACGCTTCGCGCGCAGAGCGAGGAGGACGAGATCCAGGCCGGTCTCGCCGCCGTCGAGGCCCTCGCCGCCCGCGCCGCGCTTGCGACGCGCCAGCCGGTCGCGCTCGGCGAGCTGGCCGTCGGCCTGAAGTGCGGGGGCTCCGACGGCTTTTCCGGTCTCACCGCCAACCCGCTCGTCGGCCGCCTGGCGGACCGGGTAATCGGCGCGGGCGGATCGGCCATCCTGACGGAAATCCCCGAGATTTTCGGCGCGGAGCGATTGCTGATGGCGCGGGCGCGCGACGGCGCGACGTTCGATCGGCTCGTCGGCCTGGTCAACGACTTCAAGCGCTACTTCATCGCCCACGGACAGCCGGTGTCGGAGAACCCTTCCCCGGGCAATATCTCCGGCGGGATCACCACGCTCGAGGAGAAGAGCCTGGGAGCGGTGCAGAAGGCGGGGCGCGCGCCGGTGTCCGACGTTCTGCGCTACGGCGAGCGGCTTCGCCGCAAGGGCCTGACGATCCTGGAAGCGCCGGGCAACGACGCGGTCTCCTCGACGGCCCTCGCCGCGGCCGGCGCGACCATGATCCTGTTCACCACCGGCCGCGGCACGCCGATGGGCTTCCCGGTCCCCACGGTGAAGATCGCCACCAACAGCGCGCTCACCGCCCGCAAGCCCGGCTGGATCGATTTCGACGCCGGCAGCGTGCTCGCCGAAGGATTCGAGGCGGCGGAGGAGGCGCTCGTCGCCCGCATCGCCGCCATCGCCTCGGGCGCCGAAACCGCCGCCGAACGCAGCGGCGAGCGCGACATCGCCATCTGGAAGCGCGGCGTCACGCTTTGATCCCGCCGGACCCCGTTGCTTATGACACCGGTTTCCGTTAGCCCTGAAAGAAAAGCACCTGGAGAGCGGGATTGAGCCTGATCGACGACAGCAGCCGGATCGCCGGCCGATTCCTCGCGGCGCGCCGCGCGGCGTCGGGGCTCCGATCCTATCCCGGCGATCTCCCCGCTTCGCTCGACGAGGCCTATGCCATCCAGGACCAGGCGATCGCCGCCTGGGGGCGGCCGGCGATCGGCTGGAAGGTCGGCCGAATCCTCCCGCCCCTTACCGAACTTTACGGCACGGACCGGCTCGGCGGCCCGATCTTCGCCCGCGCGGTCGCCTCGCAAAATACGCCCTCGCTCGAGATGCCGGTCTTCGCGGAGGGCTTCGCCGCCGGCGAATCCGAATTTCTGCTGCGGATCGGCGCCGCGCCTCCCGAGGGCAAAACCACATTCACTTTGGCCGAGACCGCGGACTTGATCGACGCCGTTCATGCCGGGATCGAAATCGCGAGCTCGCCGCTCGCCGCGATCAACGAAATCGGGCCGATCGCCGTGGTCTCCGATTTCGGCAACAATAACGGCCTCGTCATCGGCCCCGAGATTCCGGACTGGCGCAAGAGCGGCTTCGAGGATTGGGAGGTTTCGACCCTGATCGACGGCGTCGAGGCCGGCCGCGGCCGCGCCTCCGCCTTTCCCGACGGAGCGGTCGGCGCGGCGCGCTTCCTGTTCGAGCTGATGGCCCGGCGCGGCATCGCCCTGGAGCCCGGCCAGTGGATATCGTCCGGCGCGGTCACCGGCGTCCATCGCGCCCATCCGGGCCAGAGTGTCGAGGCGCGGTTCCGCGACGGGCTCACGGTCGCGTGCCGCCTGGTCGCCGCCGAGCCGGAATAAGGGGGAAGAAGATCATGTCGGACGCAGGCAATGGCGCGGTTCAAGGGGCGGCCGCGCGAGTCGGACGCTATCGCTGGGTGATCGTCGGCCTGCTCTTCCTCGCCACGGTCATCAACTACATCGATCGCCAGATGCTCGGCGTGCTCAAGCCCACGCTCTCGGCCGATCTCGGCTGGAGCGAGCTCGACTTCGCCAACGTCGTCTTCTGGTTCCAGACCGCCTACGCCATCGGCTATATCGGCTTCGGCCGGATCGTCGACCTGATCGGCGCCCGGCTCGGCTACGCGGCCGCCTTCGTCATCTGGACTCTGGCCCATATCGCCCATGGCGGGGTTCACAGCGTCACCCAGTTCGCGATGGTCCGCTTCGGCCTCGGCATCGGCGAGGCGGGCAACTTCCCGGCCGGCATCAAGGCGGTGACCGAATGGTTTCCGGTGAAGGAGCGCGCCTTCGCCATCGGCCTGTTCAACGCCGGCGCGAACATCGGCGCGATCGTCACGCCGCTCGTGGTGCCCTTCCTGGTCGTCGCTTATGGCTGGCGGGCCGCCTTCGTCATCACCGGAATCGCCACCTCGGTCTGGGTGATCGCCTGGCTCGCCATGTATAGACGGCCGCGGGAGCACAAACGGGTCTCCGCGGCCGAGCTCGCTTATATCGAGCAGGATCCGGTCGATCCGGTGACTCCGCTGCCGTGGCGCCGGATCGCCGCCAAGCGCGAGACCTGGGCCTATGCGCTCGGCAAGTTCTGCATCGATCCCATCTGGTGGTTCTTCCTGTTCTGGCTGCCGGGCTTCCTGGCCGTCCGCTACCAGCTCAACATCCTCCAGTTCGGCCCGCCGCTCGTCGCCATCTACCTTTTGTCCGACATCGGCTCGGTCGCCGGCGGCTGGGCCTCGTCGCGGATGATCAAGGCCGGAAAGACGGTCAATTTCGCCCGCAAGATGACGATGCTGCTGTGCGCCTTCGCGGTGACCCCGATCTACTTCGCCCAATATTATGACGATCTGTGGGTCGCCGTATTGGTGATCGGAATCGCGACCGCGGCGCACCAGGCCTTCTCCGCCAACCTCTATACCCTGCCCTCCGACCTCTTCCCGCGAAGCGCGGTCGGCTCTGTGATCGGGATCGGCGGAACGGTCGGCGCGGTGGGGGGCATGATCTTCACCCTCTACACCGGCCAGATCCTCGACAAGATCGGCAGCTACACGCCGATCTTCGTCGTCGCCGGAAGCGCCTATTTCGTCGCTCTGGCGATCGTCCACCTGCTCTCGCCCCGGCTGGAGCGGGCGAGCATCGGCTGAAATCGGGGACGGTCCCCAATTTTTTCGTCGTCATTGCGAGCGTAGCGAAGCAATCCAGCGCTGACTCCGAGGCCGCTGGATTGCTTCGTCGCGACGCTCCTCGCAATGGCGGCTGAGCCCACGCCGATTAGGATCCAATCTCGTTGAGGCGCCAATGCCGACCGATCCCGCCTTCTACCTGTTCGCGATTCCCGCGGTCCTTCTGATCGGCCTCGCCAAGGGCGGCTTCTCCGGTCTCGGCGCGCTCGCCATGCCGCTGATCGCGCTCGGTATGGACCCCGTTCAGGGCGCGGCGATCCTGCTTCCGATCCTGATCGTCCAGGACGCCGTCTCGGTCGCCGCCTTCCGCAAGAGCTGGGACGGCTATGTGCTCGCGGTGATGCTGCCCGGGGCGGTCGCGGGCGTCGTCATCGGCTGGTGGCTGGCCGCCTCCGTCTCCTCGAACGGCATCCTCGTCTCGGTCGGCGCGATCTCGCTCCTCTTCGGCCTCTACCGCCTGTGGGCCGAGCGGGGCGGCAAGATCGCCGCCTCGTCGCGCTCGCCCGGCTGGGTCGGCGCCCTGTTCGGAATCGCCACCGGCTTCACCAGCCAGATCGCCCATGCCGGCGGACCGCCCTTCCAGATGTGGGTGATGCCGCGCCGCCTGCCGCGAGACACCTTCGTCGGCACGACCGCGATCTTCTTCGCCGCGCTCAACTGGATCAAGGTCCCCGCCTATGCCGCGCTCGGCCAGTTCACCCGGCCCAACGCTCTGGCGGCCCTCGCTCTTCTCCCCTTCGCCATCTTCGGCGCCCTGGCCGGCGTGTGGCTGATCCGCAAGGTTTCGCCCGAACGATTCTACCCACTGGTCTACGCCTTGATGGTCGTCGCGGGCGCCAAATTGCTCTGGAACGGGCTGAGCCTCTAGCCACAAACAGACCTGGTTTCGCCGGGCATTCCAGGTCTTGTAGCGCATGGCTCGAGGAGACCCCCGGCTCCTAATCCCGGTTGCCCGGACGATCGCCCCGAGATTCGCGGGTTAACCCTGATGGGCATGCAGGCTCGCTTGCCCGCACTGTTGCGCGACCGGAGCAAAGGCGCGCATGGACTCGGCTTCCTACAGGATCGTGGCGACCGGCGCCGGCCAAACCGTGGCGCTCGCCGGCGACTGGACGTCGCTGACGCTCGGGGCCGAGGCGGCGCGCTTCGGCGAAGCGCTTCCCCCGGAGGCCGAAGGGCTGCGCCTGGACCTCTCCGGTCTCGGCAGGGTCGATACCGCCGGAGCCTATGCCATGCTTCGCTCGGCCCCGGCGGGGCTGGAGAGGGCGATCGCCGCCGCGCGCCCGGACCTTGCCCGCCTGATGGAGCTGGTCCGTCCGGCGGTCGACGAGCAGGCGGCCCGCGAGCAACGCTCCACCGGCCTGCTTCACTTCTTCGCCGGGATCGGCCGGGCGCTTTTCGCCTTCAAGGAAGAGGCGTGGCGCGCTTCGATTTTCGCCGGCCAGGTCGTCTGCGCGCTCGGCCGGGCGATCCGCCACCCCGGCCAGGTCCGCGCGGTGAGCCTGGTCCACGCGATGGAATCCGCCGGCACGTCGGCCCTGCCGATCATCTTCGTCATGAACTTCTTCATCGGCGCCGTCGTCGCCCTGGTCGGCACCAATCTGCTCGCCTCGCTCGGGGTCGCGGTCTTCACCGTCCAGCTCGTCGGAGTCGCCGTGCTTCGCGAGTTCGGCGTTCTGATCACCGCGATCCTGCTCGCCGGCCGCTCCGCCTCGAGCTTCGCCGCGCAGATCGGCTCGATGAAGATGAACCAGGAAACCGACGCGATGCAGGTGATCGGGGTCAGCGAGATCGACGCTTTGGTCATCCCCCGCGTGCTGGCGATGCTGCTGATGATGCCGCTGCTCGTCTTCGCGGCGATGGTCGCCGGAATCATGGGCGGGCTGATCGTCAGCTGGCTGGCGCTCGACATGAGCCCGATCTTCTTCTTCGAGCGGATGCGCGAAACGGTCTCCGTCCGCCATTTCTGGATCGGGATGAGCAAGGTCCCTTTGCTCGCCTTCCTGATCGCCATGGCTGGCTGCCGCCACGGCCTTTCGGTCGGCGGCGACGTCGAAAGCCTCGGCGAGCGGGTGACGATGGCGGTGGTCCAGGCGATCTTCGTCATCATCCTGTTCGACGCGATCTTCGCCGTCATCTTCATGGAGCTGAGCCTGTGACCGCCTCGGCCGCCCCCCCCGCGCCGATCCGGGTCAAGGGCCTGCGCAGCGCGTTCGGCGACCATCTGGTCCACGACGATCTCGACCTCGATGTGCGCCGGGGCGAGATTCTCGGCGTCGTCGGCGGCTCGGGCACCGGCAAGTCGGTGCTGTTCAATACCATCCTCGGCCTCAAGGAGCCCGACGGCGGCCGGGTCGAGCTGTTCGGCCGAAACGTCCACGATCCCGCCGCCGAGGCGGGGATCGAGCGCCGCGCCGGAGTGATGTTCCAGGGCGGCGCGCTCTTCTCCTCGCTCAGCGTCGGCCAGAACGTCGAGGCGCCGATCCACGAGCATACCGATTTGCCCGATTCCTTCGTCTCCGAGCTGGCGCGGCTCAAGATCAAGCTCGCGGGCCTGCACGGGCGAGTCGCCGACCAGATGCCGTCCGAGCTTTCCGGAGGCATGCGCAAGCGCGCCGGAATCGCCCGCGCGCTCGCGCTCGACCCCGATCTCCTCTTCCTCGACGAGCCGACCGCCGGCCTCGATCCGATCGGCGCGGCCGAGTTCGACCAGCTGATCCGAAGCCTTTGCGATTCGCTCGGCCTCACCGTCTTCCTGATCACCCACGATCTCGACACGCTCTACACGATCACCGATCGGGTTGCGGTGCTCGCCGACAAGAGGGTGATCGCGACCGCGCCGGTCGCCGAGCTCGAGCAATCCGATCATCCCTGGATCCGCGCCTATTTCCAGGGGCCGCGCGGACGCGCCGCGCAGGGCGCCCAGGCGAGGGAGACTCGGCACTGATGGAACGGGAAGCAAATTTCGCCCTGGTCGGGATCGTCAGCGTCGTCCTGCTGGTCGGCGCTCTCATCGGAATCGTCTGGCTCGCCCAGTTCCAGTTCAACCAGACCTACGACAATTACCGGATCAATTTCCGCGGACCGGTGAGCGGCCTCAGCCGCGGCGGGGAGGTCCAGTTCAACGGGATCAAGGTCGGCGAGATCACCCATATCGCGCTCGATCCGCGCGATCCGAACAAGGTGATGACCGATATCCAGATCGAGCACGGCACGCCGGTGCGGGTCGATTCCGCCGCGGAGACCGCGTCGCTCGGCATTACCGGGGTCAAATATGTGCAGATCACGCCCGGCTCCCCCCAGCGCCCGCTGCTGCGCGAGGCGAGTCGGGACCGGCCGCCGGTGATCCCCGCCCGGCAGGGCCGGCTCGCCGCCGCGATGGAGAACGCCACCCAGCTCTTCGCCGACGGCGCCGAGGCGATCGCCAGGGTCAACCGGCTGCTCTCCGACGGCAACATCGCCAACATCTCGCGCACCTTCGACGACGTCGCCGCGGTGTCGGGCGAGCTCCGCTCCCGTAGGCAGATGTTCGCCAACATCGAATCGACCTTCGCCCGGCTCGACCGCGCGGCGGCGGAGATGCAGGCGACCGCAACCTCGATCCGCGGCGGGATCGGCGGCCGCGACGGCGTGCTCGCCCGCATCAACGCGAGCGCGGCCGAGCTTCAGCGCACCGTGGCCGAGACGCGCACCCTGATCGGCCGGGTCAACGGCTCGGTCGACGACGTGTCGAATTCGACCATCCCCGAGCTCAACGCCTCGCTCGTCGCCGTTCAGCGTGCCGCCGATTCGCTCGGCGCGCTTACCGCCGACATCCGCCGCGATCCGCGCGGCACGCTGGGGCGCGGCAGCGGCCGCGAAGTGGAGATACCGCGATGACCCGGAAGCACTTGATCCTCCTCCTTCCGCTGGCCCTGGCGGGTTGCGGCGGCCTGCTCGGCGGCGGCCGTCCCGCCGAGCTATACCGCTTCGGCGACGCGGCCGCGGCTGCACCCGATGCGGCGGCGCCGGAAAGGGGCCGCTCGATCCTGGTCTCCTATCCCGGCGCCGACTTCGAAGCCGAGAGCCGGGGCGACCGGATCCTCACCGCCACCGGCGCAAGCCTCAGCTACGTGGCCGATGCGCGCTGGGTCGCCCCCGCATCGGAATTGTTCGACGGTGCGATGATTCGGTCGCTCGGCCGGCTTTCTCCGGCGGTCCGGATGGTGCGTCCGGGCGACATCACCCGGCCCGACTTCACGCTCTCGGTCGACGTGCGCCGATTCGAGGCCGTCTACCTCGGGGGAGAGGCGCCCGAAGCCCTGGTCGAAGCCAATGTCCGCCTGATCCGCCGCTCGGACCGGGCGATCGTCGGCGAATGGCCGGTCGCCGCACGCGAGCCCGCCGACGCCAATCGCGTCACCTCGATCGTGGCGGCCTTCGACCGGGCGACCGCGGCGGTGACCGCGCGGGTCAACGACCTGGTGAGCCAAACCGTCGCGCAGACCTATGTCCCCTCAGCGATGGCCGTCGGTGTCGCCGTTCAGCCAGTTTCCCAGCGATGACAGGACCAAGGTCGCCAGTAGCGTGAGGTGGATGCCGACGAGCCAGCGCAGCTCGTGCGGCGGGTGCCCTTCGTCGCTCTGTATCTCCATGAACGCCTTGAGCAGGTCGATCGCGGTGATCGCGACGAGCGACGAGAGCAGCTTTATCTTGAGCCCCGAATAGCCGACCTCGCCGATCCAGCTCGGCCGGTCGTCATGCTCGACGTCGAGCCGCGAGACGAAGCTTTCATAGCCGACGAAGATGACGATCAGCAGCAGGTTTGCGATCAGCGCCAGATCGATGAAGGCGAGCACCGCCACCGCGGCCTGGTGGAGCGAGAGCGTGAAGATCTGCGCGCCGATCCAGAACAGATAGCGCGCGAAGACGACCAGGAGCATGATCAGGCAGAAGACCAGCCCGACATAGATCGGCGCCGCCAGCCAGCGCGACGCGAACAGCACCCGCTCAAGCCCGGCCTCGATCCGTTTCATCGCGCGCGCCCTAGAACGCCACGATCCAGTCGCTCGAGAACACCCAGCCGTTGCCGCCGACGACCATCGGCAGCGAGGACCCGCCCACCGGCGAGTGATCGAGCCTGAGCGCCTGGAAGTTCCAGCGCACCTCGCGCCTGCGGAACGGGAAGATGTTGACCCCGATCGAGAATTCCGTCGGGTCGCCATATTGGCCGTTGATTCGCGAATAGGTCGTGTAGGCCTGAACCCGGTTCTGCAGGACCATGGCCGACGCCTGCAGCGAGAAGCCGTCGTCGTAGAGCTCGGTGACGGGGATCGTGCCGATGACGTCGAAATCGTCGACCCAGCGGAAATAATATTCGCCCTCCAGCGCGAAGCCGCGATATTTGATGCCGGCATTGACCGCCACCATCTGGTAGGTCGCCCGCTCGACCTTGCCGCCGGTGCCGAACGGATCGGGGCTGAACAGCAAGGTGCCGTCGGACAGACGGATCTGGCTGTTCTCGAAATCGTCGATCGCCGGCTGGCCTTGCGCCGTCTCGCGGCTTCTGGTGTAGTGGATTCCGACCAGGGTCGCGACCTCCTGGTGATTGTCGTAATCGCCGAAGCCCGCGGTCTGGCCGAACTCGCCGGTCGTCGGCATCCACCACAAGGCGCCGGAGAAGGTGTTGAAGCTCGCGTCCAGCTCCTGCGAGCTGACTCCGAGCTGGGCGAGATTGTTGGCGATGGCCACGCGGTAGCGAAGGCCGTGCAGAAGCTCGCCCTGGGCGTCGATCCCGGTCGAATAGGAGCCGCGGAAGAATTCGTCGGCCATCACGCGGTTGTCGTTCCGAAGCCAGTTGGGGAAGGTGTAGTTGGTGCTTCGCGTGGTCGGCAGCGGCATCACGCCGGCGGTGACCGTCAGCAGGTCCGAGAAGTGGTACTGGAAATAGCCGCCGATGACGACCTGCGCGCCCTCCCCCATCTGCGAGTTCGACGTCCAGAAGAAGAAATAATAGCGGAAATCGGGATCGAACAGCCAGCCCTTGAAGTTCCAGCTGACCTTCTGGAACTGGATGTCGTTGCGGATGTCGCTGAGCGGCAGGACCCGGCCGAAGCTGTCGGTATAGGTCGAATCGAGCGCGGTCTGGTTCAGATAGCGCGCATAGCTGAACACGCCGGCGCCGAGCTCGCCGATGTCGCTTCGGACGAGGACGAAGCCCCGGCCGGGCTCGTAGCGGCTGCCCCAGCCCGAATTGTTGTCGTCATGCGCCGCGGCGGGCACCGTTCCGGCCGGCTGCTGGCCCTGGGCGGTCTGGAGGCCGAGGTCGATCGTCTGCCCGGGCTGCGCCGTCGTCAGCTCGCTTTGCGGCGGGGCGACTCCGAGCTGGGTCTCGAGCGCCTCGATCCGCGCGTCGAAGGCGTTCATGTCGTGCTGCATCTGCTGGCGCTCGGCCCGCAGCGCGCGCAGTTCCTCGAGCACCTGCTCGGGCGTGGCGGGGCCGGCCGCGGGCGGCGCAGTCTCGGTGACGACCGGCTCCGGCTGCGCCAGCGCCACGCCCGAAACCATCAACAGCGGAATCGCTGCCCCGAACAGCATTGCCTTACGCATCACATCCCTCCCCGACATCAATTGCCCCCCGGCACATGCTCGCGCTCCCAGGCGCGCACCCGCCGGCGGCCCTCGTCGAACAGCCGGTCGTAATTGCCCATGGTGATCGCCGCCTTGGTCTCCGGGCGGATTCGACCGAAGATCGATTCCCAGCGGTTGAACACGCGCAGGTCCGCGGTCTGATCCGCCGGCGCGACATTGTCGGTGCCGAACAGGAAGCGGTCGGGGAAGCGGTCGAACATGGCCGCCACCCGTCCTTCGATCTCAGGCGTCGCGGTCGCATATTTGACGACCTCGTCCCACGAAATGTCGAAATAGACGTGCCGCATCCTCGGATCGGCGAGGATCTGCGAGATGAGATCGAGATGGTTGAGCGCTCGCTCCGATGTGCCCGGGGTCCCGGACCCCGAGGCCTGGATTGCGATCGGCTGGATCACCCTCCCCAGCCCGGTATGCGCCCAGATGATCGTCGTTCGCGGGTGACGCAGCAACAGATCCACCATCTGGGTGAAGTAGATCGGGAGCGTCGCGTTGCGCGCGAACGGCACGTCGATGTCGCAGTGGATGATCACCACCAGCCCGGCCTCGCCGGCGAAATCGAGGATCCGGTCGAGCGCCGGGTTGGTCAGGCTCGCCGTCTCGCCGGCGATCTCGCCCGAGACGAACTCCTTGTGGATCGAGAATTCGCCGATCCCGCTGAACACGCCCGGGAAGGTTTCGAGCACGCGGCGGATATGGTCGACGCCGTACATGTCGGCGGGGTTGAAGCCGGTGATCATCGGATCGAGCCGGGCGCGGTCGGCCGGCCCCAGCGAGAGATATTGCTGGGCGATATAGGCGTCGGTGAACGAGTAATAATAAAGCGGCGCGTCGGTGTGGAGGTAATAGGTCGGCGCGAAATTGCCCGTGTTGCCGAACGACCAGGTCTGTTGCAGCGGGATTCCGAACAGGGTCGACCGCCGCACGCGATTGCCCATGATCTCCAGATAGCGCCGGACCGTGATCCCCTGCTGGATGTAGTTGGTCAGGTGGAAATGGGAGTCGTTGAACAAATAGGTGTCGCCGCCGCGCTGCGCCCCCGCCGGCGCGGCGGCGAGGCCGAGGGCGGCCGCGAGGACGAGGCCGGCGTGCCTCACGTCCGCATGCCTCAGCCGAACTGCGCGTAAGGGTTGCAGTCGAGATCGCGAACGATGTCGGTGATCGCGCGCTGCCCGCGGACGCTGTTGCCGGCGGCGTCGAGCGGCGGGGCGAAGGTGCCGATTCCGAAGCGGCCCGGAGCGACGGCCATCAGGCCCCCGCCCACGCCGCTCTTGGTCGGAAGCCCGGTGCGGAACAGCCACTTGCCGCTGTCGTCGTACATGCCCGCGGTGGCCATGATCGCCAGCAGCCCGGGAACGTGCGAGCGCTCGATCACCTGCCGCTGGGTCACCGGATTGCGCCCGCCGAAGGCCAGAGTCGCGCCCATGACGCTGAGGTCGCGCGCCGAGACGTTGATCGAGCAGGCCCGTGTGTAGAGGTCGACCGCCACCGCCGGGTCCATAGTGAAACGCTCATAGGCCGACATCAGCGCGCTGATCGCCCGGTTGCGCT
Source organism: Alphaproteobacteria bacterium (assembly GCA_005883305.1). Lineage (NCBI taxonomy): Bacteria > Pseudomonadati > Pseudomonadota > Alphaproteobacteria > Alphaproteobacteria bacterium. The sequence continues at coordinate 1,797,994 of VBAC01000001.1, forward strand.
GGTTGGTGGCCGCTTCGGACTGGTAGACCGGCTGGTTCACCTCCAGCTGGCGGCCGGCGAAGGCCGAATGCATGCCGAGGATCTTGTTCCAGACCTCCTCGGGCGAGCCGCCCTGGATGTTGCCGACCGTGGCGATCGCGCCCGGGTTGACCAGCGGGTTCATCTCGCGGCCGCGATATTGCTCGACCGCGGTGATCGAGTTGAACACCTGCCCGGTGGCGTCGACTCCGACGCTGTCGATGATCCGCTGGTCGCCCGATTCGTTCATCACGAGCGCGGCGTTGATCACCTTGGAGATCGACTGGATCGAGAAGACCTGCTCGGAATCCCCGGCGGCGTGGATCCGGCCGTCACTGCCGACCAGGCTGACCCCGAATAGAGTCGATGGCACCTGGGCGAGCGCCGGGATGTAATCGGCGTTCGCGCCCTCGGCGAGGCCGGCGTAGCGCTGTTGCGCGCCCTGGACCACCTGATCGAGCCGTGCGGCCGGGACCGCCGCCGTGCGGCACCCCTGCGCGCCGGCGGCCGTTGGCAGGCCCATTGCCGCAATTCCCGCGCCGGTCGCCAGTGCGCCGATCATCGCGCGGCGGTTCATGGTCATGTCGTTCATCTGAATTTCTCCCCGGAATATCGGATCAATTCGCCCACAGCTGGTCGCTCGAGAACGAGATCTTGAACGAGAATTGGAGGCGCACGTCGTCTCCGCTGGCGCCGTCATTGTCGGTGCGCTGGCCCCACAGGATCTCCGGCCCCATCAGGATCCGCCCGGCCGGCGCCCACAGGACGTTGGCCGAGGCATATTCGCCGCGGTGGAAGGCGGTCGGATCCTGGAAGTTGGTGTTGTCGACCTCGGTCATGCTGTAGCCGATCGCCGAGCTCAAAGTGGGCGTCCACTGCAGGTCGAGATAGGCGGTGATCCCGAGCAGGGGCACGGCCTCGGCCTCGCCCAGCTGGTGGAGCGGGACCGGCGGCGGCGGGAAGATCGGCGGGGCGATCAGCAGCGCCGCGCTCGGCGCCAAGTCCATGCCGCCGTCGTTCATGTAGCTGGCGATGCCCTCGCCATAGACTCCGCCGAGGCGCAAGGTGGCGATGCCCCATTTGAACGCGCCGCCGAGCATGATTCCCCAGCCGAGCTCGCTTCCGTGCGGCTCGTTGTCGACCGTGCCGAGCGTGTCGTAGCCGATCTTGCGCAGCAGGCCGGAGAGCTGGATGTGGCCCCAATCGCCCTGATAGCGGACCATCGCGGTGAAATCGGGCAGCTCCTCGTTGTTCCTGATATTGGTGGCGAGCTCGGAATCGATCAGGCGGATGCCGCCGGGATCGATGTCGCCGGTGGCGTGCTCGAGAGCGACCGCCGCGGTCCAGCCGCCGCTGTTGACGAAGGTGAAGCGAAGCTGCGGCGTGCGCAGGAAGACCATGCCCGCCGGGCCCCAATAGTCGACCACATTGGGAAAGAGGTCGCCGTCCATGAACAACGTGTTGGTCTGGCCGGCGAGGATCGGGCCCCAGCGCCCGTAAGCGTGGCGGATCCGGATCGTGGTCTGGCCGGCGTCGCCGCCGACTCCGAACAGGTCGAACTCGAACTTCACCTCGTAATCGCGCCCGGCCATCTCGCCGTCGCCGCGAACGCCGAAGCGCGACTGGCGCACCGAGAAGATCGACTGGCCGTCGCTTCCAAACTGGCCTTCCACCGTCGGAATGCGCGAAGGCCGCAGGGTCGCCGCCCAATCGGGATTGACGCGCTCGAAATCCTGGATGGCGTCGAACTGGGCGAAGCCGTAGATTTCGAGGTGGTGGACGTCGGCGTTGGTGCTGGCCTGGAGGTTGAGCCAGTCGCCGGTCCGGTCGACGGCCGGCGCCGCGGCCCGCGCCTGCTCCTCGGCCGGCGCCTGGGCGGCCGCCGGTGCCGGATCGACCGGTCCCTGAACCGGCGCGTCCGGTGACGATGCGAGCACGAGCATCGCCGCAATCAATCCCTCGCTCATGATAAGCCCCTTCCGCGAAAACCCTTTGCCGGCTCGTTCTGGGGCTTCCGGAGCAGGGCGGCACTCCGGCAATCCCCGGGTTTGGCCCCGGGTGATCCCCGACAAGGAGGGCGGGTAATCCCCTCCTTCCGGGCTGGGTCTTTTCCCGTAGAGCGCAGGGCCGGTCCGGGCGCGCCCATCCGCCAACGAAGAAGGGCGGCGAAGCCCGAAGCTTCGCCGCCCTTCTCAGGGATAGCCCCCGGCTCCCTAGGGCATTGGTTGGGGCGGCAATGGCGGAGGCGCCCCGGGATCCGGATTGCCCTGCGGCTGCTCGACGACGACGTAGGTGATGTCGTCGCCCTGATATTGCGGCGCATACCAGGCGCCGCCGCAGCCGTAATAGGGGCTGCCGCCGTAATAATAAGGCGAGCACCCGCCCGGCAGATAGGGGTAATAGGAGCCGACGATCGCCGCCGTGGCCATCCCCACGGCGAGGCCGGCGCCGGGGAACCAGTTGTCGCCCCAGCCATAATCGTTGTCCCAATTGCCGTTGCCGTTGCCGACGTTGATGTCGCCGGTGTTGATGTTGCCGTTGTTGACGTTGTTGCCGCCGCCGGGCCGGTTTCCGGGCCGGCCCGCGCCGCCCACTCCACCGACTCCGCCGACACCGCCGACTCCGCCAACGCCACCGACTCCGCCGACACCACCGACGCCTCCGACACCGCCGACACCGCCCGGACGGCCAGCACCGCCTACGCCGCCAACGCCGCCGGGACGGCCAGCGCCGCCGACACCACCGACTCCACCGGGACGGCCGGCCCCGCCGACTCCGCCGACACCGCCCGCGCCGCCGGGACGGCCGACATTGCCTCGGCCGGTGGTTGGCCCGCCGTTGGAGGGACGGTTGCCCATGCCCCTGGCCGCGCCGTAGCTGCGGTCGGCCGTGGACGGACGCGATCCCCCGTAACCTCCGCCGCGGTTGCCGCCATAGGTGCCGCCGCCGCGATTGCCGCCATAGGACCCGCCGCCGCGGCCGCCGCCGTAATTGATGCTGCTGCGCGATCCGCCGCGCACGCCCGAGCTCATGCCGCGCGAGGAGCCGCTATAGCCGCCGCGCCCGCCGCCGCCGCCGCCGCGATAGCCGCCACCACCGCCGCCGCCGCCGCGGCTGAATCCGCCGCCGCCGCCGCCGCCGCGTCCGCCTCCGCCGCCGCGTCCGCCCCCGCGCTGTGCGTCGGCCGTGGTGGCGGCGACAATCGAAAGAACGCCGACGGTGGCGATCAGGAAGCTGGAAAGCTTGAACTTGCTCATGGACGGTCTCCCTGCGCGAGCGCGGTTGTTTCCACAGGAATGCGGTCGGCGCCCTCGGGGGCGACGAAGGTGAAGGTTTCGGGCGTGATCGTCGGGTTGAGGTCCCAGGTCAGCCGCGCCTCGTAATCGGGCCGTGCGGGATCGCGCAGGTCGGTGATCCGGTACATGCACGGCAAGGGCCGATCGCCGGTCTCGATCCAGATCTCCCAGTCGACGTCCGGCTGGCGATAGGCGTAGTGGGTGCAGGTCTTGTCGTCGATCGCCTCGACCCCGACCACCGTCGCCGATGTCAGGCGCTGGGTCAGCTCGGGATTGACCCCGAACTCGAACAGGTCGGCGAAGGGGATGACCAGGCCGAGGCGGGTGGCCGCGACATCGAGCATCTCCTTGATGCTCGGCGGGGCCTGCACCGTGGCATAATAAGCCTGGCGCGGCGCCCAGATGGTCAGGGTCCGCCCGTCATAATAATATTGCCGGCGCTTGCGCGACGAATCGAGATTGGCGCGAAGCCGCCCCGGGCGCTGCGCGATCAGGTCGATCGCTCCGGTATATTGGATCGTCTGCCCGGTATCGAGCACCTCCTCGGTGGTGATGTCGCCGGTGACTCCGAACGTCATGATCGAGCGAAGATGGTCTCCCATCCGCTCGAGCGCGGCGATCGCCTCGGGATCGCGCTGTTCGGCCGGCGCCGCCGTCGGGACCGGCGCGGTGGTTCGAGGGGCCTGGGCGGCAGCGCCGCCCGCGAAGAGTAGAAGAGCGGCAAAAGCCGGCGCAGCCGTGGCAAGGCGCATCAGACCAATCTCCCATGTTGTGCGGCTCAGCTTTGACTACGTCCCCGGCGAGCGTCCCATCGGGCGAAACCCCCAAGCGCGAGGAGAAAACCCGGAGGAAGACGCATGGGGAATCCCGGTAGGGGTCCCTAGGCCGCCTCCCCCGTCGGTTCGCAGGCCAGGGAAACGCTGACCCGGATCAAAGTCCCGGCCGCCGCGCCGGGCTTGATGCTCACCCGGCCGCCGATGTCGCTGACTCGGGCCTGGATCGAGCGCAGGCCAACCCCGAGCATCGCCGACTCGCCGCCGGCATCGAAGCCGACTCCGTCATCCTCGATCTCCAGCTCGATCCGCTGGCCGACCCGGTTGCAGCGAATCGTGACCGCGCTGGGGCTGGCATGCTTCCCGGCGTTGATCAGCGCCTCCTGGGCGACCCGGTAAAGCGCCTCTTCCACCTCGTGGGGAAGGCGGTCCCGGATGTTCGATTCGAAGCGGACGTGGAACCGAGCCCTCTTGGCCAGGCCGCGAACCATCGCCTCCAGCGCGGCGCCGAGCCCGCTGTCGGTGACCGGCGGCGGATGAAGCACGTAGCTCATCGTCCGAAGGTCGTTCTGGGTCTGGTCGATCAGCGCGCAGGTCTCGTCGAGCAGAGCGCGCGTGGCGTCGGTGCGGCATCGCCGGCCCAGCATCCGAAGATTGAGATTGATCGCGACGAGATCCTGCGCGGTCGTATCGTGCAGTTCGCGTGCGATCCGATGCCGCTCCATCTCCTCGACTCGGGCGAGCAGCCTGAACAAGGCTCGCTTCTCGGCCCGGGCGTCGATCGACGATTCGACCAGTCTCAAGAGCGGCGCTCCACTGGCGTCGTTCGCGAAACGTGCGGAAAACCCTTGCTCCATCAGCCAATTCCCTTCCCGATCATGGCAGATGCCGAGGCATGATACGCGCCTCGCGTCCGGGCTTGCCCTCCCCCTCAAGCAGTCCACGACCTCCTTTGCTCAGTTGGTCCGATAAGGGTTTTTAGCGTGGCGGTTCGTCCCTAGGGTATTCGGGTAAGCCCCTAGGTATTTCCGGGCGGCTTCCCTGTAGGCTCCCTCAGGCTTCGGATCGGCGCCCCCCGAGGCCGCCACCCGGGAAATGGGGCCGTCCGCGACTCGATACGCCGATTCGCCGCAGGGCCTTGGGGTGATTCCCCGATAGCGGGGCGACCCGGAATACGGACAATGGATTTGCGTGAGCCCACTAAGTGGGGCGCCGGTTCGATTGCGTGGCTCCAGCGACAGGGGGCGATGACGGCCAACGGATACCCAACCTGCCGCGCGGCACGGCTGTGATGAGCCAGCTTGCGCCTGCGCACGAGCCGAAAAAGGTGATGGTCGTCGACGATCACCTGATCGTCCGGCGCGGGATCATCTCGCTGATCGCGGAGGATCCGGCCTTCGCCGTCTGCGGCGAGGCCGACGACGGCGCCCAGGCCCTCGATCTTGCCGCGGAAACGCTCCCCGACATCGTCGTGCTCGATATCTCGCTGCCGAAGATCGGCGGGATCGACGTCGCCATCCAGCTGAAAAGGATCGCGCCGGACGCGGAGATCCTGTTTCTCACCATGCACGACAATGAGCGGATCGTCGCCGATGCCCTGCGGGTCGGCGCACGCGCCTATCTGCTCAAGTCCGAATGTGACGACAAGCTGATGGAGGCGCTGCGCGCGCTTGCCCGCCACCAGCCCTTTTTCGCCGCCCATGTCTCCGAGCGGCTGCTCGAATCCTATCTCAACGTCCGAACCGATCATTCGGCGACTCCGCTCACTCCGCGCGAACGGCAGGTCGTCACGCTGGTCGCCGAGGGCAACAGCAACAAGGCGATCGCCGCGATTCTGGGCGTCCGCGTCAAGACGGTCGAGACCCATCGCGGCTCGGCCATGCGCAAGGTCGGCGCGAAATCCGCCGCGGACCTCGCCCTCTACGCCGCGCGCCACCGGCTGGTTCAGATCTGATAGGGGTCCGTACTCAGTTAGCCTGGGCGGTTTCGTTTGATTTACAGAGTCATCCCGGCGAAGGCCGGGACCCATGAACACGGTCCTCGAGGTGAAGCGAGATCGCCGCCGCCAGCACCTCGGCCACTTCGGTTCACGGGCCCCGGCCTTCGCCGGGGTGACTCCCCTGGAGTTGCAGCGACACTCGACTTCCTAATTGAGTACGTACCCCTCACGTCAGCGATTTCCGGGCCAGTGAGGGCGCCATGCCGAACGTCTGCGTGTACCAGCGCGTGAAGGCCCCAAGCGAGGAATAGCCCAGCACGTCCGCAATGTCGGTCAGCCGCATCCGCGGATTGGCCAGATGCTGCTGCGCGAGCTGGGCGCGAATCCTTTCGAGCACGTCCGTGAAGCTCGTGCCGTCGGCGTCGAGGCCGCGCTGGAGCGTTCTCAGATTCATTCCCAGCGCGAGAGCGACCGACTTGATGGAGGCGCGGCTCGCCGGAAGCAGCATCAGGATCGCGTGCTCGACCTCCTGGGTCAAAGTGCGCCGGTCCGACGTCATGACCGATGCGATCAGAGTCCCCGCATGATGCGCAAGGGCGGGCTCCGCGCGCGGATTGGGCCGGTCGAGATCGGCCGGGTCGAGGACGAGGCCGTTGAGCTCGGCATCGAAATGGACCGGGCAGCCGAACAGCTGCCGGTAGACCTCCAGATCGCGCGATTCCGGACGCGAATAAGTGAAACAGACGCTCTCCGCGTGCCAGCCGGGTCCGAGCACCGATGCGCACATATGGGCCAGGACTCCCAAAGCGAGGTCGGAAGCCTGGCGCGAATAGACGGGCGGATCGAGCGCGAAATCCTCCCGCAGCACGACCGCGCCGGGCCGTTCGTCGATGCCGAGAACGAGCGTCGAGTTCATCCGGTGGCGGTTCTCGGCGAGGGTCGCCAGCGCAGCACGAAGCGTCGGCTGGTGGGCGATCAGCAGGCTGACCATGCCGAGATCGGCGAGGCTACGGCAGGCTGCCATGCGCAGCGCGAAGGTCTGGCAGGCCGACGCGGCCGCGCTGGATTCGAGCAGGGCGATCGCGCCCCGAGCGGGAATCACCTGCTCCGGGCTGAGGAGCATGGCGCGGCTGAGGCCCGCCGCTCGAAGATGCGGCAAAGGGTCGAGGCCAAGCTGCCCCGCAACGTCGAAATAGCCGGTCAGCGCAGCGACTCGCACGAGCTCAGCCATGATCAGTCCCTCCGAGCCTCCAAGCCAAGGTCATGAGATCGGAAATTAGTGTCATGAACGGTTAAATCCGAAACCGCAATCGGCGGTAATCCCGAGTTCCTGAGGAACGGGATGACGATGGCCACCGCAATTCGATTTCATGAAGCCGGCGGACCCGAGGTGCTCCGTGTTGAGCAGGTCGAGGTCGGCGCCCCCGGCCCCGGCGAGGTCCGCATCCGCCACGAGGCGGTGGGCCTCAACTTCGCCGATACCTATTTCCGAATGGGCTATTATCCGGTGCCGGTGCCGAATGGCATGGGCGTCGAGGGCGCGGGAGTCGTCGACTCGGTCGGCGAAGGCGTGAGCGATCTCGTCCCCGGCGACCGCGTGACCTATACCGGCAGCCCGCTCGGCGCCTATTCGACCGAGCGGGTCATGCCGGCCGCCAGCCTGATCAAGCTGCCCGACGAGATCGATTGCGAGACCGCCGCGGCGATGACCATGCGCGGCCTCACCGCCTCCTACCTTCTTTTGCGCATCTGTCCCTGGCTCAAGGCCGGCGACACCATCCTGCTCCACGCGGCCGCGGGGGGCGTCGGCCTGATCGTCTCCCAATGGGCGAAGATCCTCGGCCTTCGCGTCATCGGCACCGTCTCGAACGGAAAGAAGGCCGCGCTCGCCATGGCCCATGGCTGCGACGAGATCATCCTTTACGGCGACGAGGACGTCCCGGCCCGGGTCCGCGAAATGACCGGCGGCGAAGGCGTGCCGCTGGTGATCGACACGGTCGGCAAGGACACGTTCGAGGGGTCGCTCGCGTCTCTCAAGCGGCGGGGCCTCCTCGTCTGCGCGGGCACCTCCTCCGGACCAGTGCCCCCGATCGACGCGCTCCAGCTGGCGATGAAGGGCTCGCTCTACGTCACCCGGCCGGCGCTGGCCGACTATATCGCCGATCCGGCCGAGCGCGCCGACCTCGCGGGTCAGCTGTTCGATCATGTCGCCTCGGAGCGGATCCGGATCGAGATCAACCAGCGCTACCGGCTCGAGGACGCGGTCCAGGCCCATCGGGACATCGAGGCGCGCAAGACCACCGGCTCCTCGATCTTTGTAGTCTGACGAAGGAGGTTGCGTTGCGTGTCGAGCCTTTGACCGCCCATATCGGCGCCGAGCTTTTCGATGTCGACCTGGCCGAGGCGGCGCGTAACGATGATCTGTTCGGCGCGATCAAGGCCGAGCTTTTGAAGCACAAGGTTCTGTTCCTCCGCGACCAGGCGATCGAACGGACCGACCACGTCGCCTTCGCCCGCCGCTTCGGCGAACTGGAAAGCCATCCCATGGTCGGCAGCGATCCGGAGCATCCGGGCCTCGTCTGCATCTACAAGGATCTCGATTCCCCTCCCAACCATTTCGAGAATGCATGGCATTGCGATGCGACCTGGCGCGAGTGCCCGCCGATGGGCGCCGTGCTGCGCTACATCGAAGGGCCGAGCGTCGGGGGGGACACGATCTGGGCCAACATGACTCGGGCCTATGAAGAGTTGCCCGACCACATCAGTGCGACCATCCAGGACCTGAGGGCGCGCCATTCGATCGAAGCGACCTTTGGCGCCCGGCTGCCGATCGAGAAGCGTCTCGCGCTCAAGGCGCAATATCCGGATGCGGAACATCCTGTTGTCCGCACGCACCCGGAAACCGGCGAGAAGGTGCTGTTCGTCAGCGGCTTCACCACCCACTTCACCAATTTCCACACCAGCGACAACGTGCGCTACGGCCAGGATTTCGCGCCCGGCAGCGCCAACCTGCTCAGCTACCTGATCGGCCGCGCGGCGATCCCCGAATATCAGGTGCGCTGGCGCTGGCAGCCGAACAGCGTCGCCATCTGGGACAATCGCTGCACCCAGCATTACGCCGTGATGGATTACTGGCCCGCGGTCCGGAAGATGGAACGGGCCGGGATCATCGGTGATCGTCCCTATTAAATTCCCGATCTCACCCTCGTAGGAGGCAACACCAATGCAGTTTCTCGACGATTCCCTTCTCCCCGAGACCCAGGACAAGCTGGTCATCACCGTCGCCCCCTACGGGCCGGAATGGGAGATCTCCGATTTCCCCGAAGATCTTCCGCTGACGATGGAAGAGCACGTGCAGAAGGCGGTCGACTGCTACAATGCCGGCGCCACGGTGCTGCACATCCACGTCCGCGAGCTGGACGGCAAGGGCTCCAAGCGCCTTTCCAAGTTCAACGAATTGCTCGGCCTCATTCGCGCGCGACTTCCCGACATGATCCTTCAGGTCGGCGGCTCGATCTCCTTCGCGCCCGAGGGCGAGGGCGCCGAGGCCAAGTGGCTGTCGGACGACACCCGCCACATGCTCGCCGAACTGGAGCCCAAACCCGACCAGGTGACTATCGCCGTCAACACGTCGCAGTTCAACATCATGGACCTGATGAGCGCGGACGAATACAGCAAGACCAGCCTCGCCGATCCCGCGACCTATCGCGCCTATCGCGAGATGATCGTTCCGGCCGGCCCCGAGTGGGTGGAGGAGCACCTGCGCCGGCTGACCGGCGCCGGCATCCAGCCCCATTTCCAGCTGACCAAGATGCCCGATCTCGAGACGGTCGACCGGCTCGTCCGCCGCGGCCACTACAAGGGGCCGCTCAACCTCACCTGGATCGGCATCGGCGGCGGCTTCGACGGGCCCAATCCGAACAACTTCATGGAGTTCATTCGCCGCGCTCCGGACGGAGCGACGATCACCGCCGAATCGGTGATGCGCAACGTCCTCCCCATCAACGTCATGGCGATGGCGATGGGCATGCACACCCGCTGCGGCAACGAGGACACACTCTATGGCCCCGACGGCGGCAAGATCACCTCGGTCCAGCAGATCGAGCAGCTCGTCCGCATCGCCGGCGAGCTCGGCCGCGGGGTCGCGACGGCGAAGGAGGCCCGCGAAATCTACAAGATCGGAGTCCAGTACAACAGCGTCGAGGAGACTCTGGCGAAGAACGGCATGGCGCCGAACCGCGAGCGAGGGCAGCGGGGGCTGCCCGTGCGCTACGCGGCCTAGGGCGGAATGACCGCCATACCTCTCGAGCAAGCGGGCGCGGACCGGAGGGGCGAGCCCGCCCGTCCGGCCGCCTATGCCTGGGTGGTCTTCGCCCTCACCTTCGGCCTGCTCATCTCCGACTACATGGCCCGCCAGGTGCTGAACGCGGTCTTCCCGCTGCTCAAGGCGGAATGGGCGCTCAGCGACACCCAGCTCGGCGCGCTGAGCGGGGTCGTCGCTTTAACGGTCGGCCTGCTCACCTTCCCGCTGTCGCTTCTCGCCGACCGCTGGGGCTGGATCCGCTCGATCACGATGATGGCCATCCTGTGGAGCATCGCCACCCTCATCTGCGGCATGGCCAAATCCTACGAGGCGATGTTCGCCGGACGGCTGCTCGTCGGCATCGGCGAAGCCGCTTATGGCAGCGTCGGAATCGCCGTCGTCGTCAGCGTCTTTCCCAAGTCCATGCGCGCGACTCTCGCCGCCGCCTTCATGGCCGGCGGCCTGGTCGGGCAGGTGCTCGGCGTCGGGCTCGGCGGACATATCGCCGGGCTTTACGGCTGGCGGACCGCGTTCCTCGCCATCGCGCTCGCCGGCCTCGCCCTCGCCTTGATCTACCCGCTCGTCGTGCAGCAGCGGCGGACGGACGCTCTGGCCGAGCGCCTCGGCAACGCTCCCGGCATATCCGAAGGCGCGCGCCCCTCGCTCAAGCTCCTGTTTGCGAAGCGCGCCCTCGTCTGCGCCTATGTCGCAAGCGGCCTCCAACTCTATGTCGGCGGCGCGCTGCCGGCGTGGCTGCCGACCTATTTCCACGACTATTACGGTCTCGGCATCGCGGCGGCCGGCACGCGCGCGGCGCTGTTTCTGCTCGTGGGCGGGGCGGGCATGGTGCTGTGCGCCATGCTCAGCGACAGGCTGTCGAAGCGCCGGCCGACAGCCAAATACGAGCTCTCGATCTGCTGCAGCCTGATATGCGCCGGCGTGCTTGCGCTCGCCTTCGCTTTGCCCCCGGGGCCCCTGCAGCTCGCGGCGCTCGCGGCCGGAATGTTCTTCGCCGCGGCCACGAGCGGCCCCGCCGGTGCGATGGTCGCCAATCTGACGCCGCTGCGAATCCACGGCAGCGCCTTCGCCACCCTCACGGTCGCCAATAATGCGCTCGGCCTCGCTGCCGGGCCGATCCTCACCGGCCGGCTGGCCGACGCCTGGGGCTTGTCGGGAGCATTTGCAGTGCTGCCCATTCCCTGTATCGCCGCCGCGATCATCTTCTGGATCGGCCGGCGCTCTTATCCGGCCGACCTCGCCTCCAGCGCCGCGAGGGCCTGATGCCCATCTCCGCATTGCTCGAAAAGCCGCGCCGGCTGGCGCCGGGCCTCGTTGCCAGCCTGATCATCGCCGCAGCCGCGACCTTCCTCTCGCAGCATTATGGCGCGCCGGTGATGCTGTTCGCCCTGCTGCTCGGAATGGCGATGAACTTTCTTGGCGAGCAGGACAATTGCCGTCCCGGCCTCGATCTCGCCGGCAAGAGGCTGCTTCGCATCGGGGTCGCACTCCTGGGCTTCCGGATCACGCTCGGGCAGGTCGCGGCGCTCGGCGCCGGGCCGGTCTTCCTGGTCGTCGGCGCAGTCACTTTGACGATCGTCTTTTCGGTGCTCCTCGCCTGGGCGATGGGCTTCAACCGCCTGTTCGGGCTTCTCTCAGGCGGCGCGGTGGCGATCTGCGGCGCCTCGGCCGCGCTCGCTTTGTCGGCGGCGCTCCCGGCCCATCCGCTCAAGGAGCGCGCGACCCTGTTCACCATCGTCGGCGTGTCGACCCTCTCGACCCTGGCGATGATCCTCTATCCGACGATCGTCGCGCTCGCCGGCTTCGACGGAGTCCACGCCGGCATGTTCATCGGCGGAACGATCCACGACGTCGCCCAGGTCGTCGGCGCCGGCTACGGCATCTCGCCCGAGGCGGGCGACGCCGCGACCCTGGTCAAGCTGATGCGCGTGGCGATGCTGGTGCCGGCCGTGCTCGTCGCCGGCCTCGTCGCCAGACGCTACGGGGTGACTGAAACGGGCAAGCGCCCGCCTTTGCTGCCGGGCTTCGTCCTCGCCTTCGTCGCTTTGGTCGTCGTCGGCAGCTTCGCTCCGGTCCCGGACGGCCTTCGCGCCGCCGGATCCGCGCTGTCGGGCTGGTGCCTGGTCACGGCGATGGCCGCGATCGGCGTCAAGACCCGGCTCGGCGACGTGCTCGCGGTCGGCTTCAAGCCCGTCCTGCTGATGATCGCCGAGACGGCGTTCATCGCCCTCATCGTTTTCGCCGCGCTCTACGCCGGCCTCGTCTGATCCGGCCCGGGAGCAACATGGCCAACTATCGCGCGATCACCACGCTGTTCGTCCCCGGCCTTCGCGGCCACGTCGCCGAGCATTGGCAAACCCACATGGCCGCCCGGATCCCGGGATCGGTCACGGTTGAGCCGATTACGGAGAACGGGCTCAGCCGCGAGGCGCGCGTGGCCCAGCTCGATGCCGCGCTCCAGGCGATCGCGGGCGACGTCGTCATCGTCGCCCACAGCGCAGGCGTGCTGATGACCGCTTTCTGGGACATGGCGCCGACGCGCCGAATCCAGGGCGCGCTGCTCGTCACTCCGGCCGACGTCGAGGCGCCGCTGCCGGAAGGCTATCCCGCCTTCGCCGAGCTCGCCGCGGGCGGCTGGCTGCCGATCCCCCGCAGCCATCTTTCCTTCCCCGCGACAGTGATCGTCAGCCGCAACGACCCGCTGGCCGATTACGGGAAGGTCGCGGCTCTGGCCGAGGCTTGGGGCGCGGACCTTCACGACGCCGGCGAGGTCGGCCACCTCAACCCCGCCGCGGGCTACGGCCCTTGGCCCGAGGGCCTCGCGCTGTGGAACGGGATGATCTCGCGGATCGGGTGAGGTGGCTCGACCTGCTCTGCAGTTTAGCCCTACCCGCTCATCCTGAGTAGGGACTGAGCTTGGCGAAGGCCCGTGTCGAAGGACCGTCCTTCGAGACGCCGCTTCGACAGGCTCAGCGGCTCCTCAGGATGAGCGGGAGGGCCGTAAAAAACGAGGCCGCCATGTCCTTGGGGTGACATGGCGGCCTCTTTTTTCCCGACCCTGCACGGTCGGAGCCTGTAAAGCCGGCGGCACGCCCCCGCACCGCCGGCTCGGAGGCCGACAGCGGCCTCCGGCGGGAGTCGCGCCGCGTGCGGCCGCGGCGCGACTCCCGAGACTAGAAGCGAATCGTCCCGGAGACTCCGTAGGTGCGCGGATCGCTGTGCAGGCGGCGGACCGCCGTGCTTCCCGGGAAGACGCTGTTGCGAAGCCCGAGCGCAGAATCGAGCACCTGGTAGAGATCGCCGAGCGAATAGTTCGCGTTGGTCAGGTTATTGCCGAACAGCGAAACCGACCAGCGGTCATTGGCGCCGTTGAGCGTGAAGCGCGCGCCGAGCAGGGCGTAGCCGTCCTGAAGGGTCTGCGGGTTCGCATCGGTGACGAGGCCGATATACTGGTCCGAGATATAGGACAGGTTGCCGTTCACCGCCCAGGTCAGGCCGCTCGAACCCAGCTCGCCCGTCCAGTCGACCGCCAGGCGGCCCTGGAATTCCGGCGAGAAGGTCACCGGCTTTCCGGTCAGGTCCTGAGTCGCGCCGAGCCCCACGGCCGTGCAGGCCGCCGGGACCCCCGGACCGAGGATCGCGCAGCCCGGAAGGCCCGAAGCGTTGTGATAATCGGTGAAGCTCGAATCGAGATAGGCGAGCGAGCCGGTGAAGGTCAGGTTGCGGGTCGGCGCGGCGACGAGGTCGAGCTCGAAGCCCTGCTGGCGCAGATTGCCGGCGTTGCGGATGGTGAAGCTCGTGCCGTCGAACGCGCGGTCCTGGTAGCCGGCAATGTCCATCCGGTAGAGGGTGATGTTCGCGGTCAGCTTGTGGTCGAGCCACGTCGTTCGCGCGCCGAGCTCGTAATTGTCGACGGTCTCCTGGCCGAACAGGCGCTGGGTGGAGATGAGGTTGCCCGAGGGATCGAAGCGCGAAAGCGCCGGCGATCCCCCGCCCGAATTGTAGCCGCCCGATTTGTAGCCGGTCGAATAATTGGCGAAGAACATCATGTCCCGGTTCGGCTGCCAGTCGAGGCTGAAGCGGTAGGTGAAGCGTTCCTCGGAAAGATCGGGGAAGGTCAGCACCTCTGGCGCGCGGAAGGGCACGATGAACGGGTTGCTCACGCGCTCGGCGTAGGAGCCGCTCTTGTCGTCGCGGGTCCAGCGGCCCCCGGCCGTGAACGACACATAGTCGTTCAGGTGGAACGTCGCCTGGCTGTAGGCGGCGATGGATTCGACCGACTGGAAGACGTCCTGATCGGCCGCGTTGTGGCCCCCATTGGAGGCGAGGAAGCTGTTGCACGCCGTGCGGCCCGGGCCGGCCGCGACCAGCGCGTTGCAATATTGCGCGTTCATGTGGAGCTGCTCGTCGAGCCGGTAGTCCTCCGAAAAATAATAGAGGCCGGCGACCATGTCCAAATGGCCGTTCAGCCAGGTCCGGGTCGGCGAGACGAACTGAAGCTCGTGATTCTGGCTCTTCGAGCGGTAGTCGCCGGTGCGGGAGGCGATCGGCAACGGCGTGAAGATCACGTCGCCGTCGAGCTGGTCGTTGTCCCAGTCGCGGTAGGAATTGATCAGGCGGACGGTGCTTCCGTGAAGGTCGAGCGAGAGCGTGCTCGAAACGCCCCACTGCCGGTCGCTGAGGTCGGCGGTGACATATTGGTTGAGGAGCCGATCGTTGAGGTTGGTGTCCGGAAGCTGGCCGCCGAGGCGGGTCTGGAGCGCCGCGAGCGTGGCCGGGCTCACCGTGTTCGGATCGAAGTCCAGGTTGACGAAGCCGTCGCCCGACGAATGGTTGTAGTCGCCGCGGACGATCCATTCGACATTGCCGAAATCGGCGCGAAGGGTCGCCCGGAGCGCCTGCTCGTCGACTCCGCCATATTGATGGCCGTCGAGTCGGTTGGTCCAATAGCCGCCGAACCACTGGCTCATTCCGGCGACCCGAAGGGCGACATTGTCGGTGATGGGCACGTTCACGAAGCCCTCGGCCCGGTAGCGGTCGCCATTGGCGATCTCGCCGGTCAGCTGGGCGGCGAAGTGGTTCACCGGGGTGGCGGTATGGAGCGAGAGCGCCCCGACGCTGGCGTTCCGGCCGAACAAAGTGCCCTGCGGGCCGCGGAGTACCTCGACGCTCTGCATGTCCATCAGCGCGCCGACGATCGCGCCCGCGCGCGGCACGTAGATGCCGTCGACGAACACCGCGACGCTCGGCTCGATCGTCGTGTTGCCGGCGGCGCCGATGCCGCGGATGTTGAGGCGGAGGAAGGAGGATTGGACGCCCTTGGTCGCCTGGAAGTTCGGCGCGATCCGGCCGAGATCCTGGACGGTCACGACATTGGCCGCGGCGAGCGTGTCGCCGGAGAAAGCGGCGATCGAGATCGGCACGTCCTGGATATTCTCGGCGCGGCGCTGGGCGGTGACCGTGATCGTCGAATCGTCGCCGGCCTCGGCCGCGGGTTGGGCGGCCGCATCGGGCGCCGGCGCGGCGTCGTTCTGCGTCGCCTCGGCCTCGCCCGCCGCGCCGTCGCGGGCGTAAGCCGGCGCGGCCATCAGCGCCACCGAGAGCGCCATCGCACTGACAAAATTTACCGACCGAACCCGAGCAATCATGAACCTCTCCCCGCTATAAGCTTTCGGCGGGGAGCTTGGCGGCAGGGTGCCGATCCCATTGCGCATCTGATGCCAGCACTTTGGCATTTCGTGACAGGATGCCGCCGCCGGCGGGCGGGAAGGTTGGCCTGATCCATTTGGCCGTGACCTCTGGACACCTGCCTCCCGGCGAGTCACTCTGGCCCGTCAAAGTAGCGTCATGGGGCCGAGTCGCATCGCGACAAGTCAACGGCGGATACAGGTTCGTTCCGCTTTTTCGGGCTCGATCGGCTCTGCACGACGGGATTTCGATCGGGAGCGGCAGCACCAGCGCATTACAGCCTCTTTTCTCTCAGTTCTCGCGAGAAATGCGGGGTGCGCGCGCCTGATCGTCCAGAGCGGGAGGGATTCGACATGCCGACCTATATCACCGGGACCAATGGCGACGACACGATCAGCGGCGGCAACGGCGTCGACATCATCTACGGCGGCGGCGGCAACGACATCCTCTCGGGGGGCAACGGCGTCGATACGTTGTTCGGCGAGGACGGCAACGACCAGCTCTCCGGCGACAACGGAGCCGACCATCTCAACGGCGGCGCCGGGGACGACCTGATCGACGGCCTGCTCGGTTTCGACACCGCTTATTATTCCGGGGCGATCGGAGAATATTCTTTCTTCTCCGCGGCCGGCTATCTGCACATCCTGCATCTCGGCGGCGGCGGCGCCGACGGCCACGACCGGGTGAGAAACGTCGAGCGTCTGGTCTTCGCCGACCGGATCATCGACATCGGCAGCGGCAAGAACGCGCCGGTCGCCGGCGACGACCATGTCTTCATCGACGAGAACGCGGGCACCTACAGCAGCGGCGCGGCCAGCGTGAAGAACAATGATTTCGATTTCGACGGCGACCCGCTGACCGTGACCGGCGGCACCTTCACCGGCACCTATGGCACGCTGACGCTCAATTCGAACGGCACCTACAGCTATACTTTGTTCGCGTCGGACCAGGCGCTCGCCCAGGGCCAGAACGTCCAGGACAGCTTCAACTACGTCGTCACCGACAATGACGGCAGCGACACCGGCACGCTCGTGATCCACATCGCCGGGGTCAACGACGCCCCGACCGCCAATCCCGACGAGGCGACGGGCGGCGAGAACGAAATTATCCTGATCGACGTGCTCGCCAACGACAGCGACGTCGACAACGGCGCGATCCTCACAGTGACCGCCGCCTCCGCTCCGGCCGGCCAGGGCACCGCCTCGGTCGTCGGCAACCAGGTCCAGTTCGATCCGGGCACCGACTTCGACTATCTCGGCGAAGGCGAGAGCGCGGTCGTCACCGTCGAATATACTATCGAGGACGAGCATGGCGCCCAGTCGGTTTCGACGATCGAGATCACGGTCGAGGGCGAGGACGATCCGGGCGCGGTGATCGTCGGCACTCCCGATGACGATACGCTGACCGGCACTTCGGGCGACGACGTCATCACCGCGCTCGGCGGGAACGATGCCGTGTTCGCCCAGGGCGGCGCCGACCTCGTCGACGGCGGCGACGGCGACGACCTGCTGAACGGAGAGGCCGGCAACGACACCCTGCTCGGCCAGGCGGGCAATGACACCCTCGAGGGCGACAGCGGCAACGATCATCTGTCGGGCGGCGACGGCTTCGACTTCCTCAGCGGCGGGTCGGGCGACGATTTGGTCGAGGGCGGCAATGACAGCGACTTCCTGTCCGGCGGCGAGGGCAACGACCAGTTGCTCGGTCAGGCGGGCAGCGATTCCCAGTTCGGCGACGAAGGCGACGACGTTCTCTCGGGCGGCGACGGCGACGACAGCCTCAACGGCGGCGACGGCGACGACAGCCTCGACGGGGGCGACGGCGCCGATCTCCTGTTCGGCGGCCTCGGGACCAACAGCCTGACGGGCGGCCTCGGCGACGACGATATCACCGCCGATTCCTCCGAGGGCGCCCAGACGATCGACGGCGGCGGCGGCAACGACACGATCCGAGTCAATTACCGCTCGTCCGCCAGCACGATCGCCACCGGAAGTGGAATCGACGCGATCGAGATCCTCCACGCCGACGTCGGCGCCGCGGCGATCGTCATCACCGACTTCACCGCCGGCAGCGGCGGAGACGTCGTCCAGCTCGAGACCGGCGACGGCGCCCTGCTGAGCCTGCTCTCCGGCTGGGACGGAAGCACGAATCCGTTCGGTTCGGGCTTCCTGCGGCTGCAGCAGACCGGCGCCGACACCGTGCTCCAATGGGATCAGGACGGCGTCGCGGGCGGCGCGAATTGGGAGACGCTCGTCGTCTTCCAGAACACGACCGTGGGCGATTTCACCGGCGCGAACTTCGCGCCCGGCTATCCGCCCGACGGATCCGCTCCGGCGGGCCAGACGATCACCGGCACCGCCGGCGGCGAGACGCTGACCGGCACGATCGGCGACGACACGATCAATGCTCTCGGCGGCAATGACGTCGTCTTCGGGCGGGCGGGCAACGATGTCATTAATGGCGGAGACGGCTCGGATTTCCTCAACGGCGAGGCTGGAAACGATACAATCGACGGCGGTAACGGGGACGACCAGATCGACGGAGGCGCGGGCGACGACAGCCTGTCCGGCAGTGCCGGCAGCGACCAGATTTTAGGCCTGGCCGGGACGGACGATCTGTCGGGCGGCGACGGCTCCGACTACCTGGACGGCGGCGACGGCAACGACAGTCTCCAGGGCGGCAACGACCAGGACACCCTGTCGGGCGGGGCGGGCGACGATATTCTCGACGGGGGCGACGGCGACGATTTTCTGTTCGGCTCCACCGGGGTTAACAGCTTCGCCGGCGGTCTCGGGGACGACACCATCATCGCCGATTCTTCGGACGGCATCCAAACGATCGACGGCGGCGACGGCAACGACACGATCCGCCATTATTATCGTTACTCCGCCAGCACGATTACGACTGGAAGCGGCAGCGACACGATCGAGCTCTCTTATGCGAATCTTGGCCTGGCAGCGATAATCGTCAGCGATTTCACGACCGGCGGAGGCGGCGACACGTTCCGGCTCGAAGGCTACGAGGGCGCCCTTCTGGACCAGCTTTCCGGGTGGGACGGCAGTTCCAATCCGTTCGGGTCGGGCTTTCTCCGGCTTCTTCAAACCGGCTCCGACACCTGGCTGCAATGGGACCAGGACGGGGCGGCCGGCGGAGCGAATTGGGAAACGCTGATCGTCTTCCAGAACACCACCGCCGGGGACTTCACGGAGGCGAATTTCTTGCCCGCTTATCCTCCCGGCGGCGGCGTTCCGCCGGGGGAGACGATTGTCGGCACCGCCGATGACGACGTGCTGGTCGGTACCGTAGGCGGCGACACGATCGATGGGCTCGGCGGCGCGGACTCGGTGTTCGGTCAGGCTGGCGACGACCTCATTCATGGCGGCGACGGCTTCGACAATCTGAACGGCGGCGACGGCAACGACGTCATCGAGGGCGGCAATGATGACGATGCCTTGTCCGGGGGCGAGGGCGATGACCAGTTGTCCGGTCAAGCCGGAAACGATTTCCTTTTCGGGGAAAATGGCAACGACCAACTGACGGGGGGAGACGGTCAGGACAATCTCAGCGGCGATGCGGGCAACGACGTCCTTGCCGCCGGACTGGAAGACGACATCTTGTCGGGCGGCGATGGGGACGACAGCCTCGACGGCGGCGACGGCAGCGACTCCCTCGCGGGCGGCGACGGCTCGGACATTCTGACCGGCGGCGCGGGCGTCGACTTCTTCAACTTCGATTTCCCTTCGAACGGCCCGGACGAGATCACCGACTTCCTCAGCGGAACCGATCTGATCCGTGTTTCGGCAAGCGGCTTCGGCGGGGGCTTGAGCGAAGGCGGCGGCGTATCGCTTGTCTCCGGGTCGGATCCGACAGCATCGGGCGCGACGGGGCAATTCCTCTATGACATTGATGACGGGCGTTTGCTTTGGGACGAGGACGGAACGGGAGGAGGCGCCGCCGTGCTGGTGGCGACGCTCAGCAGCGTTCCGCCGCTGGCGGCTACCGACTTCCTCATCATGTCGTAGGTCGCTGCCTTCCCGCCAGCCGCGCGCCTCGGCTTGGCGCAAGGGCGGCCTCGTCTACCGGCGCACCTGGATCCGGTCGGCGGGCGCCAGCTCGATCTCCTGGCAATTGTCGCCAGCACCGCAACGATCGACGACGAGGAAATCGCTATCGGCGTCAAGGACCAGCAGGAAATGGTGCCAGACGCCCTTGCCATAGTGGACCCCCTGGTGCCCTTCCGCCCGGAACAGGCGGATGGCGGCGGGGTCGAAATCGCCTGGCGGCGCCACTGCGACCAGATAGGGCCGGCCGCTCAGCGGGACGAAGCTCTGGCTCCCCAACGGGTGGCGCTCGAACGTCTTGAGCACCGGCTCGGCGAGCGGCCTGGCGCGGAACAGGCTGATCGCGCCGGTGCCGCCACCGTCCGCGACGTCGATCTCGGCGAGCCGGTCGTAGCGCACCGCATGGCCCTGGTTGATGTCCAGCTTCACCCCCGCGTCCGACGCCTCGATCACGCGGCCGAAAGGCGCGAAGGCCTCGGCGGTCAACGGCTCGGGGTTTAGCTCGCGCATCTTTCTCCCTTGTGCACCGCACGGCTCCGTTTCATCCTGCCCTGCTTGATAGGCGGTGCATTTGACTGAGACCAGCTACCCACGCGACCTGACCGGCTACGGCCGGATGCCGCCGCATGCCGCGTGGCCGGGCGGCGCGCGCATCGCGATCCAGTGCGTGCTCAATTATGAGGAGGGCGCCGAGGCCAATATTCTCGACGGCGATCCTTCCTCGGAGGTGTTCCTGTCGGACATTCCCAATGCGGCGCCCGTGGCTGGGGCGCGGCACATGAGCATGGAGCAGATCTACGAATATGGTGCGCGCGCCGGGGTGTGGCGGCTGCTTCGGCTGTTCGAGCGCTACGATCTTCCGCTCACCGTGTTCGGCGTGGCGCTGGCGATGCAGCGCAATCCGGCGGTCGTGGACGCCTTCCTGGAGGCCGGGCACGAGATCGCCTCGCACGGCTGGCGGTGGATCAACTACCAATATGTGCCGGAGGCCGAGGAGCGCGCGGACATGGAGCGGGCGATCGAGGTCCACCGGGAGCTGACCGGCGAGCGCCCGCTCGGCTGGTATACTGGCCGGACCAGCCCCAACACGCGGCGGCTGGTCGCCGAGGAGGGCGGCTTCCTCTACGATGCCGACGATTATTCGGACGATCTGCCCTTCTGGACGAAGGCGGCGGGAAGGAGCCAGCTGATCGTCCCCTATTCGCTGGAAACCAACGACATGCGCTTCGCCAGCGCGAACATGCACACCGGCGACCAGTTCTTCGAATATCTGCGCGATTCGTTCGACGTGCTTTACGCGGAAGGCGAGGAGCGGCCGAAGATGATGTCGGTGGGGCTCCACTGCCGGCTCGCCGGGCGCCCGGGCAAGCTTGCCGGGCTGGAGAGGTTCCTGAAGCACGCGCTCGGCCACAAGGACGTGTGGTTCTGCCGGCGAATCGAGATCGCCCGCCACTGGCGGGAGGCGCACCCCGATGAATCCTGATACGCCCGCCGGAGGCTCGATGACTCAGCTGCGCCAGCTTTACGTCGACCTCGCCCAGCCCCGGCTCGGGGCCGAGGTCGTCTTCGCGACCGACGATTTCTTCGCCGACAAGGCACGCCTGATCGATCCGGCCGAGCCCGTCTTCATCCCCGGCAAATATGACGAGAACGGCAAGTGGATGGACGGCTGGGAGAGCCGCCGCAAGCGCGTGCCGGGCCACGATTGGTGCGTCGTCCGCCTCGGCGTTCCCGGGATCGTCGCCGGTTTCGAGATCGATACCAGGCATTTCACCGGCAATTATCCGCCGTTCGCGGAGGTCGAGGTCTGCCGGAGCGACGAGCAAGTACCCGCGGACGATGCGGGCTGGACCAGAGTCACCGAACGGCTGCCGCTCCAGGGCGATCATCGCACCTATTTCCCGATCTGGTATGAACAGCCAGTGACGCACGTCCGGCTGCACATTTTCCCGGACGGGGGAGTGGCCCGGCTTCGCGTCTGGGGAGCGGTGGCCAAGGATTGGTCGAGAGTCGGCGCGGACGAGAGGCTGGACCTGCTGGCGATGGAAAATGGCGGGCGCGGAATCATCGCCAACGACGAGCATTACGGCCGGGTCGAGAACCTCACCGCCCCGGGCCGAGGAGCGAACATGGGCGACGGCTGGGAGACGAGGCGGCGGCGCCAGCCCGGGCACGACTGGGCGGTGCTGAAGCTCGGCGCAGCGGGTCGGATCGAGGAGGTCGTCGTCGATACCGCCCACTTCAAGGGCAATTATCCGGACCGCTGCTTCCTCCAGGCGGCCGCGCAGGCGGCCGGATCGCCGGAGGAGATCGCGGCGCAATCGGAAAGCTGGCCGCTGCTCTTGCCCGAAGTGAAGCTGGAGGCCGACAAGGTGCACGTCTTCCGCGACGGCCTCGCCGATCTCGGCGCAATTCGCTTCGTCCGGCTGAACATCGTCCCCGACGGCGGGGTCAGCCGGCTCCGGCTGATCGGGCGGGTCGAGCGATGACCGCCTTGTTCGAACATTCCCCGTGGGTGGAGGCGCGCGCCGACGCCCGCCCCTCCTCCGGCGACCGGCATGCCGACCTCATGGCCGTCGTCCGCGAGGCGGCGCCGGAGGAGCAACTGGCCCTGATCCGGGCCCATCCCGAGCTTGCGGGCAAGGCGGCGATCGACGGCGCCCTTACCGAAGCGAGCGCCGCCGAGCAGGCCAGCGCCGGGCTCGACCGGCTCACGCCCGCCGAGTTCGAGCGCTTCCACGCGCTCAACGCCGCCTACGCGCAAAAATTCGGCTTTCCGTTCATCATCTGCGTTCGGCTGACCGACAAAGCGGGCATCCTCGCCGCGATGGAGCGCCGCCTCGCCAACGACCGCGAGACCGAGATCGAGGCGGCGATCGAGCAGGTCGGCGAGATCGTCCGCCTCCGCCTGGAGACAATCGCATGACCAGCCTCAGCACCCATGTGCTCGACACGATGCACGGCCGGCCCGCGGGGGGCATGAATGTGGCGCTGAGCGGTCCGGCCGGCGAGATCGCGCGCGGCGCCACCAACGCCGACGGGCGCTGCCCCGATCTGGCGCATGGCGGGCTCCCGCCGGGGCGCTACACGCTGCGCTTCGCCGTCGCCGACTATTTCCGGAGCCTCGGCCTCGCCCTCGCCGATCCGCCCTTCCTCGACGAAGTCGCGGTGGACTTCGGCGTCGCGGCGGACGGCGGCCACTATCACGTGCCCCTGCTCGTCTCGCCTTTCGCTTACTCCACCTACCGGGGCAGCTGATCGATGGCGATCGACTGGTCCGAATGGCTGAACCTGGCGCTCAGGTGGCTTCACCTGGTCACCGGGATCGCCTGGATCGGCTCGTCCTTCTATTTCGTCTGGCTCGACAATCACCTGAAGAAGCCGACCGCCGGCGAGGCCTCGGGCGAGCTCTGGTCGGTGCATGGCGGCGGCTTCTACCACAACCAGAAATACCAGGTGGCGCCGACGGCGATGCCGGACGAATTGCACTGGTTCAAATGGGAGGCCTATTTCACCTGGATCAGCGGCTTCTCGCTGCTCGTCCTGATCTATTATGTCGGCGCGCAGAGCTTCCTCGTAGATCCGGCCAAGGCGGCGCTGAGCCCGGCTTTGGGCATCGGCATCGGCCTCGCTTCGCTGGCGCTCGGCTGGCTGGTCTATGACGCCCTGTGCCGATCGCCGGTGGGATCGAACAATCTTGCGCTCGGCCTCGTCTGGTTCGTCTGCCTGCTGTTCGCGGCCTCGCTGCTCGACAGCCTGTTCAATTCCCGCGCGGCCTATCTGCACGTCGGGGCGATCGTCGGCTCGGTGATGGTCGCCAACGTCTTCTTCATCATCATCCCGAACCAGAAGAAGGTCGTCGCCGACCTGGTCGCCGGCCGCACGCCCGATCCGGCGCTTGGGGCGGCCGCCAAGCAGCGCTCGCTGCACAACAATTATATGACCCTGCCGGTCTTGTTCATCATGATCAGCAATCACTATCCGATGACCTATGGCGCCCAGAGGCCGTGGCTCGTCCTCGCCCTGCTCGGCCTCACCGGAGTTGCGATCCGCCACGTCTTCAACCTGCGCGGTCGGGGAAGGCCGACGCCGGCGGCGATCGCCGTGGCCGCGGTTCTTGCGCTCGCCAGCGTGACTTACGTCACCTGGGAGAAGAGCGCCCTCACGCCCGCCACCGGCCCGGCCGGCACTTTCGCCGAGATCCAGCCGGTCCTCGCCACCCACTGCGCATCGTGCCACAACGTCCCGAACCCGCCGCGCGGCGTGGCGCTCGACAGCTACGAGCATGTTCGCGCGGCCTCGGCGCGGATCAAGGCGATGGCGGTCGATACGCAGGTGATGCCCTTGGGCAATCCCACCCACATGACTCCCGCCGAGCGGCAGCGGCTTGGCGCGTGGATCGCCGCGGGGACCCCGCGATGATCCGCTTCCTCCTCGACGGCGCGGTGATCGAGGTCGAAGAGACCGATCCGACCGTCACCGTCCTCGACTATCTGCGCTACACGCTGCGCCGCACCGGCACCAAGGAAGGCTGCGCGGAGGGCGATTGCGGGGCCTGCACCGTGCTGGTCGGGGAGCTCGACGGCGGCGCGGTCCGCTGGCGCGCCCTCAACGCCTGCATCCTCTTCCTGCCGATGATCGACGGCAAGGCGCTGAAGACGGTCGAGAGCCTGTCGCAAGGCGGCGCGCTTCACCCCGTTCAGCGGGCGATGGCCGACGGCCACGGCTCGCAATGCGGCTTCTGCACCCCGGGCTTCGTCATGTCGCTTTATGGGCGGAGCATTGGCGCGCTCGGCACCGAAGGGACTCCAGTCAAGGACGTCATCGCCGGCAATCTCTGCCGCTGCACCGGCTACGGCCCTATCCTGGAGGCGGGCGAGGCGAACCCCCCGGGGCTCGCCGACGACGGAGACGTCGCCGCCCTGCTCCGCGCGCTCGCCCCCGCTTTCGGCCATCCGGCCAGCGCCGACGAGCTTGCCGACCTCCTCGTCGCGCATCCGGAGACCCGCATCGTCGCAGGGGCGACCGATGTCGGCCTGTGGGTGACCAAGGGCCTGCGGGATCTCGGTCGCGTCGTCTTCATCGGCGACATCGCCGATTTGAGGATCATCGAGGAGAGCCCCGAGGGTCTCAGGCTCGGCGCGGGGGTCCGCTATTCCGAGGCGAAGGACGCGCTCGCCCGCCTCCACCCAGACCTCGGCGAGCTGGTCCGCCGGATCGGCGGCCTCCAGGTCCGCAACGCGGGCACGATCGGCGGCAATATCGCCAACGGCTCCCCGATCGGCGACATGCCCCCGGCGCTGATCGCGCTCGGCGCCGAGCTCGTGCTGCGCCGGGGCGACGAGCGCCGAACCATGCCGCTCGAGAAATTCTTCCTCGCCTACGGCAAGCAGGACCGCGCGCCGGGCGAGTTCGTCGAGAGCGTCCGCATTCCCCGCCCCGCGCCTTCCACCCGCATTCTCGTCCGCAAGCTCTCGAAGCGCTTCGACAGCGACATCTCCGCCTTGTGCGGCGCCTTCGCCATCAGGGTTGAGAATGGCGGGATCGTCGAGGCGCGGATCGCCTTCGGCGGCATGGCCGGGATCCCCGCGCGCGCTCCGGCCTGCGAGGCGGCGCTGGCCGGAAGGCCCTGGTCCGAGGAGACCATCGAAGCCGCGGCGGGAGCGCTGGCGCAGGATTACCGGCCGCTCAGCGACCTTCGCGGCTCGGCCGAATATCGCCTCGCCGCCGCCGCCAACCTGCTTCGCGGCCTGTGGCTCGAGCCCGAAAGCCTCGCCGATGCCTGAGGTCGCCCGCCCGCTTCGCCACGACAGCGCCGAGGGCCATGTCTCCGGCGGCGCGCGCTATGTCGACGATCTGCCCGAGGCGCCCGGAACGCTGCATCTCGCCTTCGGCCTCGCGGCCGACGGCCACGCAAGGCTCGCCGGGCTCGACCTCGCCGAAGTCCGCGCCGCGCCGGGCGTGGTCGCGGTCTTCACCGCCGCCGACATTCCGGGCGAGAACAATGTCGGTCCGGTGTTTCACGACGACAAGCTCTTCGCGGAAGGGGAGATCCTCTATCCGGGCCAGCCCTTGTTCGTCGTCGCGGCGGAGAGCAATCGGGCCGCCCGCGCCGCGGCAAGACTGGCGAAGGTCCAGGCCGAGCCGCTCCCCGCCCAGGTCACGATCGCGGAGGCGCGGGAGGAGTTCGAGCCGCCGCAGAGAATGGTCCGCGGGGACGCCGGGGAAGCGCTCGTATCGGCGCCGCACCGCCTCCAGGGCCGCGTCGAGATGGGCGGGCAGGAGCATTTCTACCTCGAAGGCCAAGCCGCGCTGGCGACGCCGGGCGAGGCCGGGCAGCTCCATGTCGTCAGCTCGACCCAGCATCCGAGCGAGGTCCAGCACCTGATCGCGGCGCTGCTCGGCCTCCGCAGCGCGGACGTGACGGTCGAGGTCCGCCGGATGGGCGGCGCGTTCGGCGGCAAGGAGACCCAGGCCGCCGCCTACGCCGCTGCCTGCGCCCTCGTCGCCGCCAAGACCGGCCGGCCGGCCAAGATCCGCGCCGACCGCGACGACGACATGGCGATGACCGGCAAGCGCCACGATTTCCTCGCCGACTACGACGTCGGCTTCGACGGCGAGGGCCGGATCGAGGGCATCCGCATCGACCTCGCCTCGCGTTGCGGCGCCACCGTCGACCTCAGCCTGGCGATCAACGACCGGGCGATGTTCCACGCCGACAATTGCTATTACCTGCCCGCGGTCGAGATCGTCTCCCGCCGCTTCAAGACCCACACCGTCTCGAACACCGCCTTCCGGGGCTTCGGCGGACCGCAGGGGATGATGGCGATCGAGCGGGTGATGGACGCCATCGCGGCGCATCTCGGCCTCGATCCGCTCGCCGTCCGCCGGGCCAATCTCTACGGCCCCGGCCGCGACGTCACGCCCTATCACATGACGGTCGAGGACAATGTCGTCCCCGACATCATGGCCGAGTTGGCGGAGAGCGCCGGCTATGAAGCGCGGCGCGAGGCGGTCGCGGCGTTCAATGCCCGGCATCGAATCCTCAAGAAGGGCCTTGCCCTCACCCCGGTCAAGTTCGGGATCAGCTTCACCACCACCCATCTCAACCAGGCCGGCGCTCTGGTCCTGGTCTATGCCGACGGCTCGATCCACCTCAACCATGGTGGAACCGAGATGGGGCAGGGGTTGATGATCAAGGTCGCCCAGGTGGTGGCGGACGTGTTCGGCGTGCCGATCGACGCCGTGAAGGTCAGCGCGACGCGAACCGACAAGGTCCCGAACACGTCGGCAACGGCGGCCTCCTCGGGCTCGGACCTCAACGGCATGGCGGCGAAGAACGCGGCCGAGACGATCAAGGCGCGCCTCGACGCCTTCGCCGCCACCGACCCGGACTCCGCGAACTGGACCTTCCCCGAGCTTTGCCGCCGCGCCCATCTCGCCCGCATTTCGCTCGCGGCGAGCGGCTATTACGTGACGCCCAAGATCCACTACGACCGCGCCACGCACCGCGGGCGCCCGTTCCTCTATTTCGCTTACGGCGCTGCGCTCAGCGAGGTGGTGATCGACACGCTCACCGGTGAGCACCGCGTGGTCGCGGTCGACATCCTCCACGACGTCGGCCGCTCGCTCAACCCGGCGATCGACCTGGGCCAGATCGAAGGCGGCTTCATCCAGGGCATGGGCTGGCTGACCATTGAGGAGCTGGTGTTCGACGATCGCGGCCGGCTGCTCACCCACGCCCCCTCGACCTACAAGATCCCGACCGCCGGAGACCGCCCGTCGCATATGGACATCCGCATCTTCGAGCGCGGCGAGAATGTCGAGGAGACGATCCAACGCTCCAAGGCGGTCGGCGAACCGCCCTTGATGCTGGCCATCTCGGTCTTCTCGGCTTTGACGCAAGCGGTGGCCGCCGCCGCGCCCGGCAAGGGGCTGCCGAAGCTCGACGCGCCGGCCACGCCCGAACGCATCCTCGCCGCGATAGGCGAGCTCCGAGCACGCGATGGGTGATTGGACCGCACACGCCCGCCAGGCGCTGCGCGAAGGCCCCGCGGCGCTGGTCACCATCCTCGCCGTCGAGGGCTCCGCGCCGCGCGGGCCGGGGGCGCGGATGGTGGTGACGGAGAAGGGCCTGAAGGGCTCGATTGGCGGCGGCAAGCTCGAATATCAGGCGACCGAGCAGGCACGGGCGATCCTTGCGCATCCGCCGGGCAGCTGGCGGGTGCAGGATTATCCGCTCGGGCCGCTGCTCGGCCAATGCTGCGGCGGGAGGGTTCGGCTGCTGGTCGAGCGGCTGGAGAGCGTGCCCAATGGCGACGGCCCGTTCGAGGTCATTCTGTCGGATCGCCTCGAGCGCACCCTGTTCCCCGGCGAAGGCCGGGGCCCAGGCCAGGACGAAGTCCTGGACCCCGGCCTTCGCCGGGGAACAGTAAGTGCCAGAGGTCCGCTCCCTGCGGCCGGCGCCCGTTTCGTGGAAATCGCCGAGACCGAGACCCTTCCCGTCTTCCTCTTCGGCGCCGGCCACGTCGGCCGAGCCATCGGCGCCCGCGCCGCCGGCCTGCCGCTCGCTCTCGCCTGGTATGACAGCCGGCCCGAAATGGCGCAGACCGCAGGCGTGGTCCTCGCCGGCGAAGAGGAGATGACCGCCCAGGCTGCCGCGGCGGGGGAGGATGCGGCGATCGTCATCCTCACCCACGATCACGGCCTCGACTACCGCCTCACCGCGGCGGCGCTCGCCGGCCGCGCGCGCTTCGTCGGCCTGATCGGCTCGAAGACCAAGCGCGCCCGTTTCCTTTCGCGCCTCGCGGTCGACGGCGTCGATACCGCACGCCTCACCTGTCCGATCGGGCTGCCGGGCATAAGCGGGCGGGAGCCGGAGGTGATCGCGATTGCCGTCCTCGCCCAACTGCTCATGCTGAGAGACGCCGAATGAAAGCCTTTCGCGGCGAGATATTGAGCGTTCCCGAGGATCCTGCGACCGCCGGGGCCGAGGCGGTTCGCCATTTCGAGGACGGTCTGCTGGTGGTCGAGGAAGGCTTCGTCCTCGCCTGCGGGCCTCATGCCGAACTTGCCGGGACCTTCGCCAGCGTGCCCGCCGAGCGGCTGGAAGGCCTGGTCGTCCCCGGCTTCGTCGACGCGCACGTCCATTATCCGCAGATCGAATGCATCGCCTCGCACGGCGAGCAGCTGATGCAGTGGCTCGAGCGCCATATCTTTCCGGCCGAGAAGGGGTTCGCTGACCGCGCGCACGCGGATTCCGTCGCGGCCTTCTTCCTCGACGAGTTGCTTCGCCACGGCACCACCAGCGCGCTCGTCTTCGCCACCGTCCATGCCGGCTCGGTCGATGCCCTGTTCGAGGCCGCGCTGGCGCGCGACATGCGGATCGTCTCGGGCAAGGTGCTGATGGACCTGGGGCCGGAGGGGCTTCGCGACAGCGTGGCCTCGGGCCGCGCCGACACCGAGGCGCTGATCGCCCGGTGGCGCGGGCGCGGGCGGCTCGGCTATGCGGTCACCCCACGCTTCGTTCCCACGTCCAGCGAGGGACAGCTCGCCGACGCCGGCGCGCTGGTCGCCACACATCCCGACGTGCTGATGCACACGCATCTTTCCGAGAATCAGGGGGAGATCGCGCACGTCGCCGAACGCTTCCCCGACGCCGCCGATTATCTCGACGTCTACGACCGCTTCGGCCTGGTCGGCCCGCGCTCGGTCTTCGCCCATTGCGTCCACATGAGCGAGAGGGCGCTGTCGCGCATGGCCGAGGCGGGCGCCGGCATCGCCTTCTGCCCGACGAGCAACATGTTCCTCGGCTCCGGCCTGTTCGACCTCGATCAGGCCGACCGCCACGGCGTCCGCATCGGCATCGGCACGGATATCGGCGCGGGAACGACGCTTTCCATCCTTCACACGCTCGGCGAGGCCTACCGGACCTGCCAACTGAGGGGCGCGAGCCTCGATCCCTTCCGCGCGCTCCATCTCGCCACCGCGGGCGGCGCACGGGTGATGGGCATCGCGACCCGCGTCGGCGCGCTGCTTCCGGGCCAGGAGGCCGATTTCGTCGTTCTGGACGAACGCTGCACGCCTCTGCTCGCCCGCCGCTGCGCGGGCGCCTCGCTCCACGACCGGCTGTTCGCGCTTCAGGTGCTGGGCGACGACCGCGCCGTCGCCGCCACCTATTTGCGCGGCCGCCGCGCTTATGGGAGGGAGGCGCGATGAAAATCCTCTTCTTCGGCCGCCTCGCGGACAGCCTCGGGCGCGAGCTGGAGCTGGACGTTCCCGAGACCGGCTGCACCGTCGCCGAGCTTCGGGGCCGTCTTGCCGGCGCGGTGTCCAGCCCGGGGGTGCGCGCCTGCATCGACCGGGTGATCGTCGCCGACAGCGCCCGGGTGCTGCCGCATCACGAAGTCGCCTTCGTTCCGCCTCTGTCGGGGGGCTGAGATGCGCATCGACACTCGCCTCACCGAAAACCCGCTCCGCCCCGAGGAGGAGCTGGCCCGCTTCATCGCCGGCCTGGAGGGTGACGGCGCGGTGGTCAGCTTCACCGGCCTGGCGCGCCCGGCCGGCGCCGAGGGGCAGGCGGTGACCGGCCTGTTTCTCGATTCCTATCCCGGAATGACCGAAGCCTCGCTGGAAGGCATCGCCCGCGACGCTCTGGAGCGCTTCGAGGTGAGCGCGGTGAGCGTCGTCCACCGCTGCGGCCGGATCGGCCCGGGCGAGGCGATCGTCTTCGCAGCAGCCGCCGCGCGGCACCGCCGCGCCGCGTTCGAGGCGGCAGACTATCTGATGGACCGGCTGAAGACCGACGCGGCCTTCTGGAAGCGCGAGGAGGGCGCCGGCGGCCCTCGATGGATCGAGCCCACCGAGGCCGACCGCGCGGCCCGCGCCCGCTGGAGCGCCTGATGGCCGGGATCGACGAGAGCCTCGCTTTCCATCCGCTGCGCATCGCGGTGCTGACGATCTCCGATACGCGGGACGAGGAGACGGACACGTCCGGTCGCCTGCTGGTCGAGCGTCTCGAGGCCGCCGGGCACGCGCTTGCAGGCCGCGCCATGGTCGCCGACGATATCGTTGCGATCCGCAGCCAGGTTCAGGCCTGGGCGGACGGTCCGGGCGTCGACCTGGTGCTGACCACCGGCGGCACCGGCTTCGCTCCGCGCGACGTGACGCCCGAGGCTGTGCGGCCCCTGTTCCGACGCGAGATGGACGGCTTTTCCGTCGCCTTCCACCAGGCGAGCCTCGCCACGGTCGGCGTCTCGACCATGCAATCGCGCGCCTTCGCCGGCCAGATCGGGGACACGTTCGTCTTCTGCCTGCCCGGCTCGAACGGCGCCTGCCGCGATGGCTGGGCGCTGATCGGCCCGCTGATAGACAGCCGCCACCGCCCCTGCTCACTCGCCGGCGAGGTGCCGCGCCTCAGGCATCTGCTCGCGTGACTAGGCTCAGCCATCTCGACGAGTCCGGCCGAGCGCGGATGGTCGACGTTTCGGACAAGCCGGCGACGGCCCGCGTCGCGACCGCGGAAGGCCACCTAAGATGCCGGCCCGAGACGCTCGCCGAGGTCCGTGCCGGCGCCGCGCCGAAGGGCTCGGTGATCGAGACGGCTGAGCTGGCCGGAGTGATGGCCGCGAAGCGCACCGCCGAGCTGATTCCGCTCTGCCACCCGCTGCCGCTGACCAAGGTCGCGGTGACTGTCGCCATGGACGAAAGCCTGCCGGGCTTCCGCATTCACGCCGAAGCGCGCACGACCGGCCCCACCGGAGTCGAGATGGAAGCGCTGACCGCGGTCTCGGTCGCGGCCCTCACCCTGTTCGACATGCTGAAGGCGATCGACCGGGAGATGGAGATCGGCGGCATCGCGGTAACCGCCAAGAGCGGCGGCCGATCCGGCGACTGGCGCAAGTGATTTCGTTCGACGAGGCCGTCGCCCTGATCGCCGAGGCCGCTCGCCCGCTGGGGCGCGAGACTGTGCCGCTGGACGAGGCGCACGGGCGGGTTCTGGCCGGACACATGCGGGCGCGCCGCGATGCGCCTTCGGCCGACGTCTCGGCGATGGATGGTTATGCAGTGCGCGAAGCCGATCTTCCCGGGCGCCTGCGCGTGGCGGGAGAGTCTTTCCCCGGGCGCGGCTTTGCCGGAACCATGCACGCCGGCGAATGCGTACGCATTTTCACCGGCGCTCCGCTGCCCCCCGGCGCCGGCCGGGTCGTGATCCAGGAGGACGTGAGCCGCGAGGGTGAGTTCGCCGGCTTCGCCGCGCCAGCGGGCGAGGCGCGTCACATCCGCCGCCGCGGCTCGGACTTCGCGGCCCGCGATCTCCTGCTCGAGCCCGGCCGCCGCCTCGATGCGCGGGCCCTGGTCGTCGTCGCGGCCGCGGACATTGGCGAGGTCGAGGTCTTCCGCAGGCCCCTAGTCGCGCTGCTCGCCACCGGCGACGAACTGGTGGAACCGGGCGAGGGCGGCGGGCTGCCGGACAGCGTTTCGCCCGGCGTCGCGGCGCTGCTCGCCGATTGGGGCGGTGAAGTGAGCGCTCGGCGGCGGCTCCGCGACGATCCGGGCGAGATGCGCCGGGCCGCGGGCGAGCCGGCCGATCTCCTCGTCGTCACCGGCGGCGCCTCGGTCGGCGAGCGCGACTTCGCCAGGGCGATGTTCGACGGGCTCGACCTGATCTTCTCGAAGGTCGCGATCAAGCCCGGCAAGCCGGCCTGGCTCGGCCGGGCCGGCGGCAGGCTGGTCATCGGCCTGCCCGGCAATCCCACGTCCGCGATGGTGACCGCGCGTCTGCTGCTCGCGCCATTGCTTGCAGGGCTCACCGGGCGCGCGCCGGCCGAGGCGCTGCGCTGGCGCTCGGCGCCGCTGGCAGAAGGGCTCGGCCCCTGCGGCGATCGGGAAACCTTCGTCCGCGCACGCTATGACGGCGAGACGGCGCGTCCGCTCCGCAATCAGGATTCGGGCGCGCAGAAGATGCTGGCTGACGCCGACCTGCTGATCCGGCGGCGGCTTGGCGCTCCGGCGGCCGCGAAGGGTGAGGTGGTCGAAATCCTGGATTTCTAGGCGAAGAGCAGCTTGGCGCCCGCGACCGCGAGCACCAGGGCGAGCGCCTGCAGCAACCTCTCCCGCGGAAGCCGCTCGACGCCCAGCCAGGTGCCGATCAAGGCCCCAGCCAATACCGCTCCGGCGAGCCAGGGCAGCTCCGCCGGCAGGCCGCGCACCGCGGCGAGATTGCCGGCGAGCCCGGCGGCGGAGTTGAGGACGATGAAGCCCGCCGCCACGCCCGAGGTGTGCCGGGGCGTCTCCCAGCCGAACAGGATGATCAGGGGCGAGAGGAAGATGCCGCCGCCGGTCCCCGTCAGCCCGGCGAGCAGGCCGAGGCCCGCGCCCGCGGGAAGGGCGATCGCGAGCGAGGGCGTCCTGACCTCCTGGTAGGCCAGCGTCTTCGGCTGCCAGAACAGGCGCGCGGCGGCAGCCCAGAGCAGCAGACCCACGAGCGGCCGGTAATATTCGCCCGGAAGGTGAATGGCGCCGCCGATGAACGCGGCCGGCGTCGCGGTGACGGCGAAAGCCAGGAGCAGCCGCAAATTGGTCTGCCCCTCGAGCCCGTAGCGCAGCGCACCGAAGCCCGCGACGACGAGATTGAGGGCGAGCGCGGTCGGCCGCATCGTCTCGGGCGCGATCGCGAACAAAGCCATGATCGCGAGATAGGCCGAAGCGCCGCCATGCCCGACCGAGGAATAGAGCGCCGCCGCGACCGCCATCGACAGGGCGATCCAGGCGAGGGTCGCGCCGTCCATCAGCCGCCGGTGACGCTCATGTGTCGCTGGACGGCGGGCCGCGGCGCGTTGATCGCGAAGTCGTGTCCCTTGGGCTTGCCGGCGATCAGCCGGTCGAGCGCGCCGTTCACCGCGTCCGACCCGCCCGCGCGAAGCAGCTCCCGCAGCTCCACCTTCTGATCCTGGCCGAGGCAGCCATAGACCGTCCCCGTGGCGGCGACGCGGATGCGGTTGCAGCCGGCGCAGAAATTGCCGGTCAGCGGGGTGATGAGCCCGAGCCGGATGCCCTCCACTTCGTAATAGCGCGCCGGCCCGCCGGTGCGGTGGAGCGAGGGAATCAGGCCGAAGCGCGTTTCGAGCCGCTGTCTGACCTCGCTCAGCGGCAGATAATAAGCGGTCCGGTCCTCCTCCACCGCGCCCAGCGGCATGGTCTCGATCAGCGTGAGGTCGAAGCCGCGGCCCGCACACCAGACGAGCATGTCCCCGATCTCGTCCTCGTTGAGCCCCTTGAGCGCGACCATGTTGATCTTGATCGCGAGGCCCGCCGCCGCCGCGGCGTCGATCCCGGCGA
Organism: Alphaproteobacteria bacterium; assembly: GCA_005883305.1. NCBI lineage: Bacteria > Pseudomonadati > Pseudomonadota > Alphaproteobacteria > Alphaproteobacteria bacterium. Next base: position 1,832,430 of record VBAC01000001.1, read on the forward strand.
GCACCTGGTCCAAATCCCCATGCCGGGTGATGTGCCGGAAGCGCTCCGCGCGCCGGCTGTCGAGGCTCACGTTGATGCGCTCGATTCCCGCCTCGCGGAGCTGCCGCGCATGAGCGGCGAGCCGCGTCCCGTTGGTCGTCATGGTCAGCTCGTCGAGCCCGCGCCCGATCCGCGCGCCGAGCATCTCCGCCAGCGCGATTATTCCCCGCCGCACCAGCGGCTCGCCGCCGGTCAGCCGGATCCGGGTGACTCCGCGGGCGATAAAGATGTCGGCAAGCGCCGCGATCTCTTCCAGCGAGAGGATGTCGCTCTTGGGCAGGAAGCGCATCCGTTCGGCCATGCAGTAGCGGCAGCGCAAATCGCAGCGGTCGGTGACCGACATGCGCACGTAGCTGATTCGGCGGCCGAACGAATCGATCATGGCAGGCATCACGCCGTCCCCTCCTTCAGCCGGCGCCTGAAGCTGTGCAAAAGCGGCTCGGTATAGCCGTTGGGTTGGGCGACGCCCTCGAACACCAAAGCGCGCGCCGCCTGGAAGGCGAGGCTGGTTTCCTCGTTGCCGCTCATCGGCCGGTAGAGCGGATCGCCCGCATTCTGCGCATCGACCTTCGCCGCCATCCGCCTCAGCGCGGCATCGACCTCCTCGACGGTGCACACGCCGTGCAGCAGCCAGTTGGCCATGTGCTGGGAGGAGATTCGGAGCGTGGCGCGATCCTCCATCAGGCCGACGTCGTGGATGTCGGGCACCTTGGAGCAGCCGACGCCCTGATCGATCCAGCGCACGACATAGCCGAGGATTCCCTGGGCATTGTTGTCGAGCTCCCGGCTGATCTCCTCCGAAGACCAGTTGCGTCCGATCGCCAAAGGGATGCTGAGCAAGTCGTCGAGCGGCGGTACCGCCTCCCCGGCAAGCGCGCGCTGGCGCTCGAACACGTCGACCTGGTGGTAATGAAGCGCGTGGAGCGTGGCCGCGGTCGGGCTCGGCACCCACGCGGTGCTCGCCCCGGCCTCGGGATGGGCGATCTTCTGCGCGAGCATGTCGCCCATCAGGTCCGGCGCCGCCCACATCCCCTTGCCGATCTGCGCCTTGCCGGAAAAGCCGGCGGCAAGGCCGATGCGGACGTTGCGGTCCTCATAGGCCTTGATCCAGGCGCTCCCCTTCATCTTCGCCTTGGGGATCATCGGCCCGGCGCGCATCGATGTGTGAATCTCGTCGCCCGTGCGGTCGAGGAAGCCGGTGTTGATGAAGACGATGCGGTGTCGCAGCGCGTGAATGCACGCGGCGAGGTTGGCGGAGGTGCGCCGCTCCTCGTCCATCAGGCCGACTTTGATCGTGTAGCGGGCGAGGCCGAGCAGGTCCTCGACCGCATCGAACAAGGCATTGGCGAAGGCTGCTTCGTCCGGCCCGTGCATCTTGGGCTTCACGATATAGATCGAACCCGCGCGGCTGTTGCGGAAGCGGCCGAGGCCTCTGAGGTCGTGAACGCCGATCAGGCTGGTCACGATCGCGTCGAGAATGCCCTCCGGCGCCTCGCTTCCGTCGGCGAGCAGGATGGCCGGCGTGGTCATCAAATGCCCGACGTTGCGCACGAAGAGGAGGCTGCGGCCCGGAAGGGTCAAGTCGCCATAAGTCCGGTCGCCAGCGAGCGACCGGCCCATGGTTGTCCCGCCTTTGTCGAATCTGGCCTCCAGATCGCCCTTCATCAGTCCGAGCCAGTTGCAATAGGCGGCCACCTTGTCCTCGGCGTCCACCGCCGCGATGCTGTCTTCCAGATCGACGATCGTGGTCAGCGCCGCTTCCAGCAATATGTCGGCGATACCGAGCGGATCGTCCCGGCCGATCGGATGGGCGGGGTCGACGACGATCTCGATATGGAGCCCGTTGTGGCGGAACAGCACCGCGCCCGGTGCGCGCGCAATCAGCGCCGGATGCTCTCCGCCCTCGACCGCAGCCTCCCATCGCGGCAGGGTCTCGTCGAGAAAGGCCCGCGCCCGGGCGACCACCTGTGCGCCGCGTTCCGGATCGTATCCCGGCCCGCGGGGCGTGCCCGGCAGGGCATCGGTGCCGTAGAGCGCATCGTAAAGGCTCCCCCAGCGGGCGTTGGCGGCGTTGAGCAGGAAGCGCGCGTTGAGCACCGGGACGACCAATTGGGGGCCGGCGAGGCGCGCCACTTCGTCGTCGACATTTTCGGGGTCGATCGTGAACGGGCCCGGCTCGTCGGCGAGGTAGCCGATCTCGCGCAGGAATTCCCGATAAGCGACGGGGTCCGGCTGCCCCGGCTGCGCTTCGTGCCAGGAGTCGATCCTCGCCTGTAGCGCATCGCGAGTCTCGAGCAGCGCGCGGTTCTCCGGCGCGAAGCGGGCATAGATATCCGCCGCGCCGCGCCAGAAGGCGTCCGCTTCGATTCCCGTTCCCGGCAGCGCCTCCTCCTCGAGGAAGCGCGCCAAAGTCGCGGCGACCCGAAGCCCCGCCTTTTCGATCCTGTCGGCCATCGCCTTGCTGTTTCGGCGCGGCGCCGACCTTCGTCAACCGGCGGTTCGGGGCGAGTCCGGCAAATGGCGAACGCGCGACGCTCGTTCAGCGCCGGGCGTCAGGGATGAAGGATGGTGCGGCCCGCGGCCCTCGCGTCGACGGCTGCGCGGCTGAACAGCATCGGCTGCATCGCGCCGTTGATCCAGGGCGCATAGTGATCGCGATAGTGAGGCGAACGGGGATCGCCCGACTGGCCCGGGAAATTGAGCATCAGAGAATTGTCCCAGGCGCCGACGTCGATCACCTGCAAATAGCTCGCTCCGCCGCTGACCTGCCAGGCGGGAGCGCTCCGCAGCCAGCGCGCCATGACGGTGTAGGAATCGCCCCCCGACCCCTCGCCCTCGATCGCCGGAAAGGCCGCGGCGATGGCCGGAATGCGGTATAGCGGATGCCGGATCTGTACCTGGTGCAAGGTGCCCCAGCGCCAGGCGGCGGGATCCGGCCCCAGTTGCTCGAGGCCCTGCGCCCAGGCGGAGGCGAGCGCGGCGCCGAAAAGAGCGTCGCGGGCTGCGGCCGGGTCCGGCCCGAGCCGCTGGTCGGGGTGGGCGAGCAGCCCGAGCAGCACCGATGGCGCGATCTCCTTGACCAGCTCACGCGCCCGCTCCGGCACGATCGCCGCGAGCATCCGGTTGCCCAGCTCCCGCCAGAGGATCTCGTAGAGGGCCGCCGGGGCGCTGTCGGCCTCCAGCCGCCCGTCCCAGCCGCGCAGCATCGCCAGCGCCGGCGCCGCGCCCGCCGATCCGCTCGCCGGCAGCAGCGCGACGAGCTGCCGCGCCGGGGTGGAGAGCGTATCGTGCATCAGGGCGACGCTGTCGGCGAGGCGGTGCCTCGGCTGCGCGGACAGGACATCGGCGATGCGCTGGTAGCGATAGGGATCGCGAAAGGAAAAGGCTGGAATGCGGTCGCGCGGCCAGCCTTGGGGAAGGTTGTTCTGGTTGGCCGAGGCGAACCAGCCCTTGGCCGGATTATATTCGCTCGGCAGCGCGCGGAAATCGCGCATGGCGGTCCAGTCGTAGCGCCCGTCGCCGGGCACCGGCATCAGCCCGTCGCCCTTGCGCCGAACGGGCACGTAGCCGATCACCTGCCAGCCATGGTTGCCGTCGACATCGGCGTAATGGAAGTTGGTCGGCGACGGGTGGAAGCGGAAGGCGGATTCGCGAAGCTCGGACCAGTCCCGCGCGAGGTTGATCGCGATCATCGCGAAGGCGCCGCTGGCGCCCGGCTGCAGCTCGACGGCGGCGAGGGCGGTGGCGCGGCGCCGGGCCGGATCGTGCGAGACCACCGGCCCCTGGGCGGCATAGCGCAAAGTCGCCTGCCTTGGCGGCCCGTTCTTGACCGGGATCGAGATTTCGACGCGCTCGAACGGACGCCACCCCTCGCCGTGGCGGTACCGCTCCGGATCGTCGGGGTGAAGCTCAAGGACGAACAGGTCCTCCTGGTCGATATGGAAATTGGTTCGGCCGAAGGCGAAGCGATCGGTGTGGCCCTGCATGATCCCCGGCAGGCCCGGGGAGCCGCCGCCGATCACGTCGAGCCCGGGAGCGGTCAGATGGGCGACGTGGCGCGGATCGAAGCCGCCGATGCCAAGATGCGGATCGTTGGCCAGGATCGGCCGGCGCGTCGCGCTGCGCCCCGGGCCGACGGTCCAGGCGTTGCTTCCGGCGTTCGCGGCCGACGAGGCCGAAGCCTCGGGAGCCGGGACCAGCGCGTTCCACGGAAGGCCGCCCAGGCGCAGCACCCCCAGATCGGCCTCGGACACTGCGGCGGCGTCGAGCCCTTCGGGCACGGCGAGGTCCCACGCCGGTTGCAGCGGAGCGATCACCGCGTCCAGCCCGAGCAGCCCCATGGCGGCGAGCCGCGCGCGCCGCACCTCGGCCTCGACGCTGAACGAGCCGCCGCGTGCCAGCACCATGTCGCGCACGTCCCACCGGAGCGGGCTCACGCCCAGGATGGAATATTCGAGGGGCAGCAGCGCCGGATCGGCCATAACCTCGTCGATCCGGGCGTTGATCCCCGCCGCATAAGCGCGGGCGCAGGCGACGAGATGTGCCGGCACCGCAGCCAGCTCCGAGTCCAGGTCGCCGCGAAAGAGGAACAGCCGCGCCGCGGCGTCATGGGCGGCGAACTCGGCCCCGAACGCCTCCGCCAGCCGCCCGAGCTCGCGCCGGTGCGCGAGGTCGAGCTGGAACAGGCGGTCGCGCGCGACGGCATAGCCCTGGCCGAAAAAGGCGTCGGGGATCGATCGGGCGCGGATATGGGGGACGCCGTAGGGGTCGTCGACGATCTCGACCGGCGCCGACAGGCCCGCGGCCGCCACCTGGCGCGTGCGCGAGACGGCCGCCGCGGCGGCGAGTTGGCCGGCCGGCAAAAGTGCAACCGTCGCGGCCGAGCCGAGCAGGAATGAGCGGCGGTCGAGCGTCATTGCGAGCGTCCCCGGGCGTCGACCGGCCAGATGTCGATCACCGTGTCGCCGCGGACGATGTGGTAATGGTCATAGAGGTTTACCGTCGGATCGCAGTGCGGCACGGCGCAAGTGACGATCGCACCGACCTCCATTGCGCCCCCTTCGCTGAATTCCAGCCTGCCCTGCTCGTCGCCGGAGAAGACGTAGCGCGCGCCCTCGGGCGCCCCACGCACGATCCGCGGCGGTCCCGCGTCGGTGGCGAAGGCCTTGAGCCCGGCATCGGTCGTCGCTCGGCCCGGCAGGTTGGCGCTGATCACCGTCGTCTGCACGAACAGCGCCGTTTCGAACGGCGCGCGCTCGCCCTCCCACACATCCTCATATTCGGCGTCCATGAAGACGTAGGACCCTGCCTGCAGCTCGGTGAGCACCGCGGCGGACGGGTCCAGGTCGAAGGTCCCGGTTCCGCCGCCGGTCACGATCGGACAGGCAAGGCCGCGCGCCTCCAGCGCATCCCGCATGTCGGCCAAGGCGGCCATTACGGCCAGCGTCGCCGCCTCGCGCTCCCGGCGGTCGTGAACGTGCATCAGATGCCCGGCATAGCCCTGGATGCCGGCGAGGCCGAGGCCCGGCGCGGCCGCGATCCTCGCGGCGAGCGCGACCGCGCCGTCACCCGGCGCGATTCCGGTGCGGTGCTGCCCGACGTCCAGGTCGAGGATCACCTTGAGCGGCTTGCCGGAGTCCGCGGCCGCGTCGGCGAGCATCGCCACGTTGGGGGCGCAATCGGCGACGACCATCAGCTCCGGGCAGCGCCGGTTGAGCGCTGCGAGACGCCGGCAGCCCTCCGCGCTCACCACCGGCGAGGTGAGCAAGATGGATTCGATCCCCCCGCCGGCCAGGATCTCGGCCTCGCCCAGCTTCGCGCAGCAGATGCCGATCGCGCCGGCGCCCAGCTGGCGCCTGGCGATCTCGATCGACTTGTGGGTCTTGGCGTGCGGCCGCAACGCAATTCCGCTCTCCGCGCAAAGGCGCGCCATCTTCGCGATATTCGCCTCGAGCAGGTCGAGGTCGACGATCACGCTCGGCGTATTGAGCCGCCATCGCCCGCCCGGCACACCGACGAGATGCGCATTGACCCCGGCATCGGTCATCGTGCGGCTCCTTCGAGCCACGTGGGCACATGTTCCTCGGCGAGATAGGCGTCGGTTTCGCGCCTCGGCCGGACCACCGCCCAATTGGCGCCGTCGACGAGCACCTCGGGGGCGAGCGGGCGCGAATTGTAGGTCCCCGCCATGGTGGCTGCATAGGCGCCCGCGGTGCGGATCACCACGAGGTCGCCCGCATCCACCCGGTCCATCCGACGCGCCACGGCGAACACGTCGCCGCTCTCGCAGACGGGGCCGACCACGTCCGCGATCATGTCATCGCCGCTGGGCGAGACCGCGCCGATATCGTGCCAGGCGTCGTAGAGGCTCGGCCGCATCAGATCGTTCATCGCGGCATCGACGATGACGAAGGGATTGTGGACCCCGGGCTTGACGCGCACGACCTCGGTCAGAAGCACGCCGGCATTGCCGGCGATGAGCCGCCCCGGCTCGAAAATCAGCCGCACGTCCCAGCCGCGAGTCGCGCGCGCCACCATCGCGCCATAATCTTTCACACTGGGCGGCGGCGGGGCGGAGGGATCGTATTGAACGCCGAGGCCGCCGCCGAGGTCGGCCGTGGACACTTCATGGCCACTCGACCTGAGCTCGGCGATCGCCGCGCCCAGCTTGGCGAACGCCTTCTCCAGCGGGGCGAGGCTGGTGAGCTGGCTGCCGATGTGCACCGCAAGGCCCCTGAGCTCCAGGCCCGGCAGCCCCCGGAGCGCCGCGCAGGCGGCGAGCGTCTCGTCGACCGGAATACCGAACTTGTTGTGCGCGGCCCCGGTCGAGATCTTCGCGTGGGAGCCGGCGTCGACGTCAGGGTTGACGCGAAAGGCGACCGGCGCCGTCCGGCCCATGGACAGCGCGACCTGCGACAGCATTTCGGCCTCGGGGAAGGATTCGAGGTTGAACTGGCAAAGCCCCTCGCCAAGCGCGGCCCTCATCTCCTCGGCGGTCTTGCCGACGCCCGAGAAGACGATCCTGTCGGGCGCGATCCCGGCCGCCCGAGCGCGGCGATATTCGCCGCCGGACACGACATCGGCGCCCAGCCCTTCCGCCGCCAGCGTCGCGAGGACGGCGATATTCGGGTTGGCCTTGACGGCAAAGGCGACGAGCGGGTCCTCGAGCGGGGACAAGGTGGCGCGCAAGGCGCGCGCCTGGCTCCGCATCGCGTTGGCGGAATAGACGAAGACGGGCGTGCCGGCAGCCGCCGCGATGTCCGGCAGGGCGACGTCCTCGCAATGGGTGACCCCGGCGCGAAGGTGGAAATGGCTCATCGCTCTACCCGAAAAAAGCGGCGCGGCTCCGGGAAGGAACCGCGCCGCCGGAGATGTGCCCGCTAACGGATGTCGAAGCGAACGCCAACGCGGAACGCGGTTCCGAGCATGTCGCTGAAGGTGGGGTTAGCCGCCAGTCCGGTCTCGGGCAGCACGATCGGATCGGCGTCGAACAAATTCGTCACGTTGACGAAAAACTGTCCGTTACCGCGGCCCAGGGCATCGAAATTCACCGTCGCGTTGAGATCGACGTAGAATGTCCCCGATACATGATTGTTGTCGTAGGTCGGGAAGGCCGAAGCCTCCGCGGCCGTTCGTCCGGCGGGGCAGGTGCCGGGCGCGCATTCGATGCCGTTGGCGGCATAGCGGCCGGAGCTCACGCCGCGCCCGACGACGGTGATCGAGCCCTGCGGTGAATCATAGCCGGCGCTGACCCGGTAAATCCAGCTCGGCGTGCTGAACTGGCCCCCGTTCACCCCGGTCGTGTCGAGCACGGCCGCGCCGACGATGCCGGTGTCGATGATGTTCTCGAGATAGTGGGTCGCCATGCCGCGCAGGGTAAAGCTGCCTTGGGCTTCCGCCCAGACCCGGTTCAGCGGCAGCCGGTAGGTCGCCTCGAAATCGATGCCGCGCACCAGCCTGCGCTGGAAGTTGAACGGCTGGGTCTTGATCAGGACGCGGGTCGCGTTGGCCGGATCCTGGGTGATGGCGGTGCAGACGTCCTCGCGTCCCTGGAAGCAGAAATTGATGATGGTCTGCGCGCTGAGGCTGTCGATCGCGCCCTCGAGGTCGATCCGGAAATAATCCACCGACGCGCTGAAACCGGGGATGAATCGGGGCGTGAGGACGCCGCCGAGATTCCAGCTGTCGGCCTTTTCGGGCTCCAGGTTCAAATTGCCGGTGGCGAGCCCGGAATAGCCGATGCTGGCTGTGTTGTAGACCACGCCGTTCAGCGGCGTGGCGGTGCCGGTCGCGGGATTGAAGAACGGGTTGTTGACCGAGTCGGTGTTCGCCGTGCCGGCGGCGAACAGCTCGTTGAGGTTGGGCGCGCGGATGTCCCGCGACCGCGTGACCCTGAGCCTGAAGTCGTCGATCGGCGACCAGGTCGCGCCGGCGCGCCAGGTCGTGACGTAGCCCGAGGTCGAGTAGTCGGTGGCGCGCACGGCGCCGTTGAACTCGAAGCCGAAGCCCAGCGGCACCACCGTCTCGAAATAGGCTTCCTTGACGCTGAAGTCGCCGTTTGACGGCAAGTAGTTGCCGACCGACCAGATGTTGGTGGTGCCGGTCGGCGTGATGATCGGCTGGAACTCGACGGGAACGAACCCCTGGATCTGCTCCTTGCGATACTCCGCGCCGATCGCCATGCTGACGTCGCCGGCCCAGGTCGCGAAAGGCGTGAACGACAGGTTGGCGCCGGTCACGAACTGTTCCACCACCTCATCGCGATAGGGGGCGCCAAGCACGTAGGAGATGGCCGCCGGATTGGCGACGCCGACGCCGAGGCGGTTCAAGGGCACGCAATTGGGGTCGTTGTTGGTGGCGATCGCGTCGAGGTTGACCACGCACTGGATCGAGCCGACGGCGTAATTGCCCGGATTGCCGGCCTGGGCGAAGGCAACGCTGGTGGCGTTGGCCAGCCGCTGCGTGTGCATGATGTTGCGCAGCTGTTCGCGCAGATCGGCGCGCCCATATTGCCCATAGACGTCCCAATGCGCCTGGTGGTCGAACAGTCCGAACTCCCCTTGGGCACCGAGCACGTAACGCTGCACCTCGCGCGTGTTGTTGATGACCCGGTAGGGAAGGTCGACGGCGGTAGTGGCGAGGGTGACGCTGGTGATGCCCGTCAGGGTCGTCGGCCCGAGCGCGTTGTAGAGGAAGGCGTTGCAGGTGATCGGCGCAGCCGCGGCCGTCGCCGCGGTGCCGCAGCCGGTCGCGTTCAGGACCTGGCCGGTCGACAGGTTCGGGCCGGCGTTGAAGAACACCTCCTGCCAATTGTACGAGGCTTCGGCGAAAAGCGTGACATTGTCGGCGACGTCGAAGCTGAGCCGCCCGAAAATGCCGTGGCGATCGTCCTCGGCGTCGAGGCCGATGCGGCGGCCCGAATCGTTGACCCGCCAGCTGCCGCCCTGGGTCAGGGTCGGGGCGGCCGTGCCGGTGGGCACAGGGAATGTCAGCGCGCCATATTGATACTGGAGGACCCGGCCGCCCCCGCCGAAATAGATGCCGCGCAACCGGTTGGCGACTCCGCCCGCCGAGTTGGTGATGAGGCCGCCCGGCGTCGAGTTCGCCGCGCCGACCTGGAGCAGGGTGGTGATGAATTGCGGATTGGCGCTGGCGGTCGTCCAGGTCGGGTCCTGGATGCGGACGTAGCCTCTCTGGTTCCAGTCGCGGTCGGAGACGTCGAAGATGCCGTCCTTATGCGCGATTTCGCCGCTGACCATGAAATGGCCGCGGCCTCCGGCGAAGGACGTGCCCCACGCGGCGTTGAAGGAATAGTTGAAGCCGTCGCCCCGCGAGGTGATGCCGGTGTCGCCTTCGAGATGCAGGCCCTCGAAGTCGTCATTGAGGATGAAGTTGACGACGCCGGCGACGGCGTCCGATCCATAGGAAGCCGACGCGCCGCCGGTGACGATGTCGACCCGCTCGATGAGCGATTGCGGGATCGTGTTGATGTCGACCACGCCGGTGATCGTCGAGGCGACGGATCGCCGGCCGTTGATCAGGATGAGCGTGCGGGTCTCGCCGAAATTGCGCAGGTTGAGCGCGTTGATTCCGGCCTGCCCGCTGCTGATGTTGAGGCGCGAGTTGGACGGCCGGGTCGAGCCGGCGAGCGACGGGATCTGATTGACGAAATCGGCGATGTTGTTGGTCGGGGAGGTGTTCTCGATATCCGCCGCGGTCAGCACGGTGAGCGGGGTCGGCGCCTGATAGCCGTCGCGTACGACGCGGGTGCCCGTGACGACGATATCCCGGCGCTCCGCGTCGTCCGCCGGGGCCGCGGCCGTCTGGGCCGTCGCTGGGTCGGTGCCTTCGGCCGGCGCAGCCTGAGCCCGGGCGCTGCCGGAGAAAGCCATGGCGGTGAAGGCGGCGCCACAAAAAAGAACCGATTTCAGTGACTTGGAAGCACGCATCGAATTATCCCCCCCTTGGCAGCAGCCAATCGGCATTAAGTAACAATAATCAGGCGGGCCGCCATAGTTTCTGTTGGCCAAGCCATAACCTGCCGCCATCTTATGGGCGAAAGCGTCGCAGGCGTGATAGCCCGTAAAAAGCGGCCGCGTCGGGATCGGGGGAGGGCTATGGCTTCACAAGCAAAGGGCAGCGCCGCGCCGGCCGGCCCGGTCGTGTCCGGAGGCATTGGCCGCCAGGCGCTCTACGTGCTGCTCGGCTTCTCGGCCGGCCTGCCTTTCTACATGTTCTCGACCGTCCTCTCGCTGCGCCTCCAGGCGCACGAGGTGGGGCTGGTCGTCATCGGCTTCTTCGCCTGGGTGCAGCTGCTGCCGACCTTCAAGTTCCTCTGGGCGCCGCTCCTCGACCGCTACGAAGTGCCGGGCTTCGGCCGCTTCTGGGGCAAGAGGCGCGGGTGGATCATGCTCGCCCAGCTCGGCATCTTCGTCTCGATGGCCGTGATGGGGCTGACCTCGTCGGACGGGAATCTGGGCATCACGGCGCTGTTCGCGGTGCTGCTCGCCTTCTGGACGACGACCCTGGAAGTCGCCGCCGACGCCTGGCGGATCGAGCTCGCGCCGACCCAGGCGGAGCAAGGCCCGCTCGCCGCCGCCAATCTGTGGGGCTACCGAAGCGCGATGGTCGCCGCGGGCAGCGGCGCTCTGCTCGTCGCCGACCAGCCCGGCTTTGGATGGACCGGCGCCTATCTCGCAATCGCCTTCTTCGCCTTCCTGCCCTTCCCGCTGCTCGCCCTTATGCGCCCCGATCCGGGCCACGGCGGCGGCCGCGCCGGCGCGCTCGTCACGGGCCTGGGCGCGAGCGCGATCATCCTGGGTGTGTCCGCCGCCGCCGTCGGCGCGGTCGGCTGGCTGCTGCTCGGCGCCGCGTCGGCCATCGGCATCAGCGGGCAGACCAACGTCACCCCCTTCGTGCTGGCGGTCTGTATGGTGCCCTTCCTGGTCATGGCCGCGGCGCTTCCGAAAATCCGCAAGCTTCCGCCGTCGGCCCCGGCGCGGCGCTCCGTCGCGGTCGGCCCCTATGTCGACTTCTTCTGGCGCTACGGCTTCATGGCGCTGGCGCTGATGGCCTTCGTCTCGGTCTACCGAATGGGCGACGTGCTTGCGCTGAACCTGTCCAAGCCGATGATCCGCGATCTCGGCTATTCGCTGACCGAGATCGGCCTCGCCGATTCCTATGTCGCGCTGATCGCGAGCATCGTCGGCGTCGGCCTCGGCGGCTGGATGGCGGCGCGCTGGCGGATGACATGGACCCTGGCGATCGGAGCCTTCTTCGCCGCGCTCGGCAATTTCGGCTTCGTCTGGCTCGCCCACCAGCCGGTGGACGGGACCGCCCTCTATTTTGCCACTGCCGCGGACCAGTTCGGCAACGGCATGTCCGGGGCGATCTTCGTGGTCTATCTCTCGCTGCTGGTGAACCCCCGCTATCCCGGGGCTCAATATGCCTTCCTCTCCGGATTCGCCTTCCTGCTGCCGCGGCTGCTGTCCGGAGCGGGCGGCTCGATCGTCGAGGCGTTCGACCGCGCAGGCTATCGGGGTTTCGACCTTTTCTTCGTCATCACCGGCGTGGCCAGCCTGGCGGCACTGCTGTTCCTGCCGCTCATCGCAGGGGCCCGCCCCCGTCCCGCGGACGACAGGCCATGATCGACGAGGTGGCGGAACGGGCCTTCGCGCCCGCGGCACAGGCCGTCGCCGAAGGCCGGATTCCGGGTACGGCGCTCGGCATCGTGGCCGCCGACGGGCGGCGCGCCGTACGCCTCGCAGGGATGGCCGCGCTGATCCCGGAACCCGAGGCGCTGACGGAGAATCACTGGTTCGACCTCGCCTCGGTATCCAAGGTCATCGCCACGACAAGCATGATCCTGACGCTGGCGGAGCAGGGCCGGATCGGCCTCGACCGGCCGCTGACCGATGCGATCCCCGACCTTCGCCAATATGACGTCGCCAACGCCGCCGAACGGTCGCTGACCTTCCGCGACTGCCTTGCCCACCGCACCTTCCTTCCGGCGGTTGAGCCGATCTACACCTATGGCAGCGATCCCGAGCGCCTGCGCGCCTTCGTGCTGCAGCGGGAGTGGCGCCACGGCCCGCCGGTCTATTCCGACATCAATTTCATCCTCCTCGGCATCGCAATCGAGCGGATCACCGGCGCGCCGCTGTCGGCCTGGCCGCTCGGGCCGGGCCTGAGCTACGGTCCGCCGCCCGGCCCCGCCGTCGCCACCGAGGCCTGCTCCTGGCGCGGCCGCGTGATGAAAAGCGAGGTCCATGACGAGAACGCATGGGCGCTTGGCGGCGCGCCGGGCCATGCCGGCCTGTTCGGGACGGTGGCCGGCGTGCTCGCCTTCGCCGCCGGTCTGCTCGACGGGAGCGGCGCCTCGCCATTCATGCTTCGGGCGATCCGAACGCCCGTGCACGAACACCGGACCTGCGGCTGGGAGCGGCGCTTCGCGGGCTGGCACGGCGGCGACGCCTGCTCCGGCGGGACGATCGGCCATACCGGCTTCACCGGCACCGGGCTGTGGGTCGATTTCGAACGCGGCCTCGCCTGGACCTTGCTGACCAACCGAGTCCACCCGACCCGCCATCGCGAGACCGGCATAGCGGAGCTGCGCCGCGCCACCGGCGATGCCGTCGTGGAGGCGTGGGACGCGGCTTAGAGCAGGATTGCCTTTAACTGCCTCCCTCCGCTCATCCTGAGGAGCCGTTGAGCCTGTCGAAACGGCGTCTCGAAGGACGGTCCTTCGAGACGGGCCTTCGCCAGGCTCAGTCCCTCCTCAGGATGAGCGGTTCAGCATAAGCTGTTCAGGCTTTAATTCGCCTCGGCGATCAGGTTGAGGGCGGCGTCCATGAATCCGGTCGCGCTGACGTCGCCCGGCACGTCGTTGGCGTAGAATGAGAAGATCAGGGTCCGGCCGCTTCGGGCGGTCAAATAGCCGGACAGAGCGTTGGACGCGTTGAGCGTTCCGGTCTTGGCGAACAGGCGCCCCTCCAGCGGGGTCCCGCGAAAGCGGCGGGCGAGCGTTCCGTCGACCCCGGCGACCGGGAAGGTCGCCCGCCACGCCGCGCCCCAGGGCTGGGCGGCGGCCCAGCGCAGCAAAGTGGCGACCGCGCGGGGCGACAGGCGATTGTAGGTCGACATGCCCGAGCCGTCGGACAGGTCCCAGGCCGTCCGGGGCACGCCCGCTGACGACATCATCGCCGCGATCGCCGCCACGCCGTCCTCGATCGAGCCCGAGCCGGCGATCAGGCCGACGCGGCGGAGCATCAGCTCGGCATGCAGATTCTGGCTGACTTTGCTGATCAGAATCAGGTCCTCGGCAAGAGGCGGCGGAGTCAGCCGGGCCAGCGCCTCGGGCTCGCTCGGGCGAGTCACGGGCCGGTCGCCCCGGCGCGCCGGATCGTCGCCGTCGCGCGCGAAGGGCCGGTGGCGCGCCTCGGCGTCGCCAGTGACCCGAACGCCCCGCGCTTCGAGCAACGTGCGCAGGCGCCAGGCCGCGAAATGGGCCGGGTCGTCGATGCCCATCCGAAGCGTCTCCGGCTCGGCGCCGACGGCGATCGTTCCGGTGAGCCGCAGGACGCGGCTGTTCGGCATCCGCTCGAACTGCAGCTCGGTCGTCCCCGCCGCCGCCGTCGTCGCGAGATTGGTCACCTCGTAATAAGGCAGCATGTCGAGCGCCGGGCGTTCCCCCACCGCTCCGGGGGTGACCCGAATTGCCAGCTCGTTGTCGTCGAGGGTCAGCGCCGAAACGCCGGTGCCGTAGCGGCTCTGGATATTGTTCCAGCTCATCCCCGGGCTCCAGCGCTGGTCCGGGAACAGGCTGTCGTCGCCGACGACGTTGCGCACGCGCCGGGTCCGCGCGGCCACCGCGTCGGCCAAAGCGGCGAGGCAATCCACGGCGCAATCCGGCGCGCTCGACAGCCGGGCGTCGCCATGGCCGGCGAGGATCACGTCGGGCGACCGCCGGCTCCCGTCGAGCCGCACCGAAGCGCCGCCGGCGGCGTCCGGCCGGTCGAGCGCGGTCATGTTGGCGAAGGCCGCGGCGGTGGTCAGCATCTTGGTGTTGGAGGCCGGGATGAAGCGGGCGTCCGGATTGACCGCGACCAGCTCACGCCCGTCCTCGGTCGTCACCACCAGGCCGAAGCGCGTGCCCGCCGGAGCGGCGGCCAGGCCGGCCTCGACCCGTTGCTGCAGCGGCGCCTGCAAAGCGTGAGCGGGCGAAACCGCGGAGATGGCGACCGCCAGCAAGGCGATGCGCAGTGGGGAATGGGGAGCCGGCATCGGGGCAGCCTAGGGCACATCCGGCCCGGGGCAATACGGCATCGCTCATTCCGAGCGTTCGCGCCGCTATAACGGCGGGGCATTTAGCCCAGGCGGCACTTGCCAGGCGGGCGCGCCGGCCTCAATCCAGGGCGATGAAGAAGCACCTCCTCGTACGACTGTGGCTCATGGCGATCGGCCTTGCGCTCCTGCCCTCGGCCGCCGCCGCCCAGCGCGACCCGTTGGCCGAAGCCCTCGCCCTCCCCGTCGCGAGCGGCCTTGCCGGCGCTCGCGACGTGCCGCGCTTCGCCTGGATCGTGAACGAGGCCGGCGTTCGCAACATCTGGGTGGCGACGCGCGGCGTGCCGGCGCGGCGCCTGACCGCCTTCACCGAGGATGACGGGCAGGAACTGTCCGAAATCGCCCTTAGCAACAACGGCGCGAGCCTCGCTTTCGTTCGCGGCGGCGACGAGGAGTTTCCGGACCAGGAGGACCTGCCCAACACCGGCGCCGCGCCCTTCACGCCGCCCCAGCAGGTGTTCGTGGTCTCCGCCAGTGGCGGCGACGCGTTGGCCGTCGGCCAGGGCCATTCGCCCAGCTTCTCGCCCGACGGCGGGCGACTGGCCTTCACCCGCCGGGGCGAAATCTGGCTGTGGACGCGCGGGAGCGAGGCGCGGCGCATCGCCAAGGTCGGCGGAAGCATCGGCCGTCTCACCTGGTCGCCGGACGGCACCCGATTGCTGTTCTCGGAGGATCGCGGCGAGCACAGCCTCGTCGCCGTTCTGGACGCGGATGGCGAGCGCCTGCGCTATCTCGATCCCGGCCTCGGCCAGTCGATCGAGCCTGTCTTCTCTCCGGACGGCCGCCAAATCGCCTTCATCCGCTATGTATCGCCGCCCGCCGGAGCGGCGGCCGACAGTGGGCCTTATTGGTCGATCCGGCTGGTCGACCTCGCCACCGGCGAGGCGCGCACGCTCTGGACAGCGCCGGCCGGCCCGGGTGGGCGCTATTACGGGACCCGAAGCCGCAACCTGTTCTGGAGCCGAAGCGGGCTGATCCTCTTTCCCTGGGAGCGGACCGGCTGGCTTCACGTCTACGCGCTCGACGCGCAGCGGGGCGGCACGCCGCGCGCCCTGACCGCCGGCGCCTTCGAGGTCGAGACCTTCCTGATCGATCCGGCACGCGACGATCTCCTCTACGCTGCCAATGCCGGCGATATCGACAGCCGCCACATCTGGCGCCGGCCGCTGGGCGACGGCGCGCCGCTGCGATTGGGCGGCGGCGATACGATGCAGTTCGCTCCGACGATCGCGGGCGATTCGGTCGCCGCAATCGCGACGAGCGTGTCCAGCCCGGCCCATCCCGTCCTCCTCGGCGCGCGCGAGACGCCGCTCGCGCCCGTCCCCACCGCTTCGGGCTTCGCCGCGCCCGAGGTGGTGACGTTTCGCGCCGAGGACGGAGTCGAGGTTCACGGCCAATATTTCCGCGCCCGCGGCCCGGGCCGCCATCCGGCGCTGGTCTACGTCCACGGCGGCCCGCGCCGGCAGATGCTGCCCGGCTTCCACACATCCGGCTATTATTCGAAGACGTATATCATGAACCAGCACCTCGCCGCGCTCGGCTATGACGTGCTGTCGGTGAATTATCGCAGCGGCACCGGCTATGGGCTCGCCTTCCGCGAGGCGGCGGAGACCGGCCGCGAGGGCGCGTCGGAATATCGCGACATCCTCGCCGCCGGGCGCTGGCTTGCGGCGCGGGGCGATGTCGACCCGGCCCGCATCGGCGTGTGGGGCGGGAGCTGGGGCGGCTATCTCACCGCGCTCGCTTTGGCGCGCGACAGCGGCCTGTTCGCGGCCGGCGTCGATCTTCATGGTGTCCACACCATGCTTCGCCCGGTGCCCAACTCATTGTCGCCCCAGGCGCAGGAACGCGCGCGCCAGGTCCAGTGGGACTCCTCGCCGCTCGGCGCGATCGATCGCTGGCGCTCGCCGGTGCTGCTGATCCACGGCGACGACGACCGGAACGTCGACTTCTCCCAATCGCTGCTCCTGGCGCGCGAGCTGGCCGCCCGGCACATCCCCTATCGCGAGCTTGTCTTCCCCAACGAGCGCCACAGCTTCTTCCGCCACGACAACTGGCTCCGCGCGCTGCGCGCCGCGGAGGAGTTCCTCGATCTTACGGTGATGCGCCGGCAACCGCTGCCCTGAAGCATGATCGTCCAAGACCGATTCATCTCGTCATTGCGAGCGAAGCGAAGCAATCCAGAGCAGCCTCGGAGGCCGATGGATTGCCGCGTCGCTTCGCTCCTCGCAATGACGGTTCGGTCAAAACGATTGCGTTCTACAGGTAGTGCGGCCCGCCCCGCTCGCGCAGGTCCTCATAGTGAACCAGCGCCGGCTCCGGGCCCAGCGGCACGGGCCGGCCGTCGCGGAAGGCCCATTCGCCGCGGTCGCAATCGCCGGCGCGGACGTAGCCGTTGATGTAGAAGCGGCGCAGATGGTCCGAGCGGTTCGGGCCCGAGCCATGGACCAGATAGGGGTTCCACAGAACGAGGTCGCCGGGATCGAGCACGAGCCGGATCGCCTCCGCGGCCGAGAGGCCCACGCGCTCCAGCGCCGAGTCGGACATCGCATTGCCCAGCACGTCGCTGTCCGTGTCCAGATCGAGGTCGCCCTGCAAATGGCTTCGCGGAACGAAGGACATGCCCCCGGATTCCGGCCGGTGCGGATCGATCGCGAGCCCGGTCTGGACGTAGGCGGTGCCGAGGTTGCGGTAGCAGTCGGCGGGCACTCGGAAGCGCGAATCCTGGTGCCAGGCGAAGTCGCCTACGGCCCCCGGCGCCTTCCAGTGGATCTGGTTGATGATCTGCTTGACGTCGCGCCCGATCAGCGGCTCGAGCAAGGCGGCGAAGCGGGGATCGAGGCGCACCGCGTCGAGCGCGGGGCGGTGGTAGGAGGGCCATTGCACCATCTGCACCAGCGGTCCGCCGGGCCCTTGCGCGATTTTGTAGAAGAGATTGCCGTGGCGGAAGCTGCGGCCGTGCGCGACCCCCTCGGCATGGACGGCGTCGATCTCCGCGCCGATCGCGGTGATCTCCCGGGAGCTGAAGAAACCGCGGACGATCGCGTAGCCGTCGCGATGCCAGGTGGCCGGATCGACTGGTTCAATCATCGTCCGAAGAGCGAAGGACGGCGTCGTCCAGTTCCCCCTCCCACCGCGCGATGGTGGTCGCGACGGTGAGATTGGCGCTCGCGCTCGGCACCGTGCGGGTCATGTCGAGCAGCCGGTCGAACGGGAGGACGAAACCGACCACCAGAGCGGTCTGTTCCGGAGCGATGCCGACCGAGGAGAGAACCGCCGCCAGCATGAACAAGGAGGCCGACGGCACGGGCGCCGTTCCGAATGCCGCCAGCGCGCCCGTCAGCAGAACGAGCCCGTAGACGACCGGCGTCGGCTCCACTCCCAGCGCCTGCAGGCTGAACATGCTGAGCAGGCCGACATACATGGCCGTGCCGTCCTTGCCGATGCTTGCCCCGAGCGGAAGCACGGTGGAATAGATCGGCCGGCCGAGGCCGAGGTTGCGCTCGGCGACACGCATCGCGACCGGCAGGGTCGCCGAGCTGGAAGCGGTCGAGAAGGCCACCGCCAGAGCGTCGATGATGCCGCGGAAGAAGGGGCGCAGCGGAACCCGCGCGGCGAAGCGCAGCAGCAGCGTGTGAACCAGCAGGATCTGGATCAGGGAGCCGAGCGCTACCGCCAGCGCCAGCCAGCCGACATTGACGAAGACGGTCGCGCCGTTCGCTGCGACCGCTCCGGCGATCAGCGCGAACACGCCGAACGGAGTCGCTTCCATGACGATGGCGACGATCTTGAGCAGGACCGCCGTTGCCGACTGGAGCAGGTCCGCGAACGGCTTGCCCGCCTCCCCCGCCACCAGGGGGCCGATTCCGAGCAGGATGGCGACGAAGATGATCGCCAGCATGTCGCCCTTCGCCAACGCGTCGAAGATGTTGACGGGGACGATGCCGATCAGCTGCTCGTAGGGCGTCGGCGGCGCGCCGATGGCGTGCGGCGCGGCGGTTCCGAGCGGCGCCCCTTCGCCGGGCCGGATCAGGCTCGCCACCGCCATCCCGACGGACACGGCGACGGCGGTGGTGAAGGCGAACAGGGCGATCGTCCGCCCGCCGATCCCGCCAAGCCGCTTCGGGTCGCCGAGCGTGGTGATCCCCGCGGCGATCGTCACCAGCACGATCGGCACGACCAGCATCCGGATAGCGCGCACGAAAAGGTCGCCGAGAAACTGCACCCAGGGCGCCGCCGCGGGCCAGAAGGCGCCGAGGAGGAGGCCGAGCGCCAATGCGGCCAACACCCGCTTCCACAAGGGAATCGCGAACCAGCGGCGCAGCAGGGTCACGGGCAGGTTCCGGCGGTCGGCGTGTGCGCCAGCCCGCGCCCGGCGGCGGCTCCGGTCAGCGCGCCATCGTCGACCGCCAGCGCGCCGTTGACGAGCACCGTTCGAACGCCCGCCGCGAGCAGGGTCGGCTCCTCATAGGTCGATCGTGCCGCATAGGTTTCGGGGTCGAAGACGACGATGTCGGCAAAGGCGCCCGCCCGCAGCCGCCCGCGGTCAACGAGCCCGAACGTGTCGGCGGTCAGCGATGTGCTTCGCTCGATGAACGCGCGCAGGCCGATCACGTGGAGCCTGCGCACATATTCCGCATATTTGCGCGCGAAGCTGCCGAACGCGCGCGGATGCCCGCCGGAGGCGTCCGAGCCGGTCATCACCCAGGGCCGGCGCATGAAGGCGGCGATATCCTCCTCGGTCTGGTTGAACGATGCGACGCTCGTATCGTCGACGCGGATCACGGCGATCGCTGCGGCAACCGGATCGAGCCCGAGCGTCCGCGCCGCCTGGGAAAGCCGCTGCCCCCGATATTGGCCTTCGCTGATCAGCAGCGAGTCCGCGCCGCCCCGCCGGCGAAGATTTTCCGTCATGTCGGCGCGCAGGCGCTCCGCCACGCTGGAATCGTCGAAGCGGCGGAGCAGCGCCGGCCGGCCGCCGTCGTGCGCCCAGCGCGGCACCAGCGCGGCGGCGAGGCTCGTTCCCGACGCCGACCAAGGATATTGATCGGCGGTGACCCGCTGCCCGGCCGCCCGCGCCGCCTCGATCCGGGCGATGATCGCCGGGGCCTGGCCCTGGACGTCGACTCCGAGCGCCTTGATATGGGAGATGTGGACCGGCAGCCGTCCCTCGCGGCCGATGGTGATCGCCTCGTCCACCGCCGCCGCGAGCCCGATCGAATAGGAAGATTCGTCGCGCAGGTGACTGTCGTAAACGCCGCCCCGCACACCCGCTTCCTGCGCCAGCGCGGCCACTTCCCCGGTCGTCGCGAAGCTTTGCGGCGCGTAGAACAGGCCGGTCGAAAGGCCGAGCGCGCCCTGGCACATCCCCGCCGCGACCATCTGCCGCATCCGCGCCAGCTCGTCGGCGGTGGGCGCCCGGTCCGCGTCGCCGATCACCGCGCGGCGGACCGTGCCGAAGCCCACATAGGCGGCATAGTTGATCCCCACGGGCCGGCCCTGGGCGCTGCCGAGCACTGCCGCGACGTCCAGATCGCCCCCGCCGTCATTGCCGATGAAGGCGGTCGTCACCCCCTGCATGAGGAAAGCGGGGACCAGCCGGGTCCGGGCGTCGGCATCGGCCAGCTGATCGCCGACATGGGTGTGGGGATCGATGAATCCGGGCGCGACGATCATGCCGTGCGCGTCGATCACCCGCGCGGCCGAAAGGGATAGATGCGGGCCAACGGCGCGGACGCGCCCGCCGGAAATCGCGACGTCGCCGACGAAGGCTGCGTCCGATCCGGTATAAATGGTGCCGCCGCGGATGATCAGATCGACATTCTCCGGCGGCGCGGCCGCGCCGAGGAGCGCCGTGGCGAATAGAAGCCCCAACAATTTCATGTCCGCGAGCTCCCCCAAAATCCGGCTTCCGGCGGATGGATGAAGCCGCCGTCCATCCCGATGCCGCCGGGGCGATCCTCAAGGAGCCAGACGGGACCGTCAAGGTCGACGAAATCCGACATCATCGCGAGATGCAGCGCCGGCGCGATCGACAGTGACGAGCTCACCATACAGCCGGTCATCAACCCGAGCCCCCGCGCCCGTGCGGCCTTCGCAAGCGCGAGCGCGGCGGTGAGCCCGCCGGCCTTGTCGAGCTTCACGTTCACTGCCTGGTAGCGTCGCGCGACGACCTCCAGATCGGCGGCGACGTGGACGGATTCGTCGGCGCAGATCGGAACCGCCGGGGTGAAGCCTTCCAGCCAGTCGTCCGAACCGGCGGGCACCGGCTGCTCGATCAGGGCGACCCGCGTTTCGACGAGCACCGGCTGCATCCTGTCCAGCAACGCCCGGTCCCAGCTCTCATTGGGGTCGACGATCAGCTCCGCCCCCGGCGCCGCCGCCCGCACCGCGCGGATCTGCGCCTCGGGGTCGTTCGCGTCGACCTTGATCTTCAGCAGCGGCGCCTCCTCCAGCATCGCCGCCCGGGCCATAGCGCCGGGCGTGTCGATCACCACCGTCATCGCGCTGGCCACGGGCCGCAGAGCCGGTCCGCCGATCATCGCCGCCACGTCGCGGCGCGAAAGCCTGGCCTCCAGATCCCACAGGGCGCAATCGATCGCGTTGCGCGCGGCCCCGGCGGGCAAAGCGTCGAGGAGCGCGGCGCGCCCTCCCCCCTGCTCGATCATCGGGCGGACCTCGTCGATCGCCGCCAGCGCGCCCTCGATCGTCTCGCCATAGCGCGGGTAGGGCACGGCCTCGCCGCGCCCGATCGCGCTGCCCTCGCCGATGGTCACCGTGACCACGTCGGCCGCCGTCTTCGTTCCGCGCGCAATGCGGAACGGACGGATCAGAGGGAAGCGATCGTGCTGGGCCTGGAGGGTACGGGACATAGATATTCGATGATGGGATCGACGCCGAAGGCGACCGGATCGGTACAGGGAAGGCCCATCTTGTCCGCGGACGATGCGCACAGCCGGCGGGCGGCTTCGGGTTCCATGCCGGAGGTGTTGAGGCAAATGCCTACCCCCCGCACGTCGCGGCTGGTCAGCCGCGCCGCGGCGAGGTTGGCCTCAAGGCAGTCCGCAAGATCCGGGACGGCGCGGCCGGGAACGCCGCGAATATGGGCCCGGCCGGGCTCGTCGCACAGGACGAGGGCCTTTGGCTGAGCACCGTGGAGGAGCCCCAGAGACACGCCGGCGAAAGAAGGGTGGAAGAGAGAGCCCTGCCCCTCGATCAGATCCCATCCGTTGTCGCCGCGCGCGGGTACCAGCTGCTCGATCGCGCCGGAAATGAAGTCCGCCACGACGGCATCGACCGCCACGCCCTGGCCGGCGATCAGGATCCCGGTCTGCCCCGTCGCCCTGAAATCCGCTCTTACGCCGCGTGCGCGCAGCGCTCGGGTCAGCGCGATCGTCGTCACCATCTTGCCGACCGAGCAATCCGTTCCGACGGTCAGAAGGCGGTTGCCGAGCCGCTCATGACCCTTGCCGACTGTCAGGCCCGAAGGCGGATCGCGAACGTCGAACAGCCGCAGATTCCGCTCCTGCGCGAGCGCGGCGAGAGACGGCACGTCGCGCAACCGCTGGTGCAGGCCCGACGCCACGTTCAGTCCGGCGTTCAGCGCCGCCGCCGCATCGGCGACGAGATCGGCCCCGAGCTCGCCGCCGGCCCCCGCTATGCCGAGGACCAGTGTTCTCGCCCCCGCGGCGACGGCCTCCTCCATGCCCATCCGCGGCAGATCCAGAGTCAGCGGGCAATCGTCGTGGCGAAACTCACCGACGCAATCCTCGCCGCGAAACATCGCCACGCCCCGCGACGTCTTGATCGCGAGCGGATCGCTGGTGTGCCCCAGATAGAGAAGGTATGGCGCCGGGATCATCGCCCCAAGGCTAGCCCGCACCCCCGGCGTCCGCGCATATCCATGCGGCGGCGCGCCATAGCCGCGCGCTATGGAATATCCAGGACCTGCTTGAGCGTCTTGAGGAACTCGGTCGCCAGCGCGCCGAGCGGCCGATTGTTCAGGAACATGGCGTGAATGTCGAAGGTGATCCGCGGCTTCAGCGGCCGCATTGCGAGGCCGGGCGCGAGGCAGGCCTGGGCCGTGAAGCTGTCGATCACCGTCATTCCCACGCCGTGGCGGACCAGGGCGCCGGCGATGTAGAAGGTGCGCGCGGAGATCACGTCGTCCAGTTCGATGTTCAGCCGCTCCAGCTCCTCGGTGAAGAGCCGCCCCGTCGGTCCGCTCGCGGCGAGGCTGATGAAGCGCTTGCCCTGGAGCCTGGTCAGCTCGATGCAGGGCGGGGCATCCGGCATGTCCTCCTCACGATAGAGCACCACGAGCTCGCCTTCGCCGACCCAGCGCTGGGCGATCGGGGCTGCCGGCGGCACCTGATAGGCGATCGCGATGTCCGTCTCGCGTTCGTGGAGCTTTCGCAGCAGATCGTCGTGGTGGACGGTCTGCAGATCGAACTTCACATTCTCATGCGTCCGCAGAAAACGCGCGACGGCGGTGGGAATGGCGTCGAGCGCGAGCGACGGAAGCGCAGAGATGCGCAAGGTTCCGCCGGCCCCGCGGCGAAGGTTCCGACCTGCCTCGCGCAGCGCGTGGACCCGGTCCTGGATCTCGCGGACCTCGACGAACAGCAAATGCGCGTCCTGGGTCGGCACCAGCCCGCCATTGGTGCGCTGGAAGAGCTGGAATCCGAGCAGGCTCTCCGCGTGGCGAAGCATCTTCGACACCGACGGCTGCGACACGTTGAGCGCGCGCGCGGCCGCGCTTACGGAACCGTTGACGTAGACGGCGTGGAAAATCTCGATGTGGCGCAGATTCATTCAGGCAGATGTCCCCCCCAATCCATCGCAAACTCCTCACGCCGACGGTGATCGCCATTGCCGCCCCCGCCACCGTCGCGCAGCTGACGTCCGCGTTCGAGTCTAAAGCGTCCGCGCGCTTACACAACCTATCGCCTACGCGCGCGATCTAATCACCCCTCCGGGGCCTGAGCGCCTCGGACTAGGGAGTTGCGCATAGCCGTTTAGGGATTCGCCCCAATGACGTTGCCCGGCGCCGCTCGATAGATTCGCCCCTGATCAGCGGAGGGCGGCATGAAGTTCGAGCGCATCAAGGGCGGCGAAGCCGTCGCGGGATCAGGCCGCCGTCGCATGATCATCGTCATCGCGGCCGTCGTCGTCATTGGCGCCCTGGCCTGGTGGTTACTCTCGGGATCGAGCCTTCCGGCCGGCTTCGCCTCCGGCAACGGCCGGCTCGAAGCGAACGAAGTCTATATCGCCGCCAAATATCCGGGGCGGATCCGCGAGGTGCTCGTCAACGAAGGCGACATCGTCCAGCGCGGCCAGGTCGTCGCGCGGATGGACGTCGACGAGCTCGAGGCGCGGCTTCGCCAGGCCGAGGCGCAGGTTCGCGAGGCCGAGGACGCGCAGCGCATCGCCTATGCCGAAGTTGCCGCCCGCGGCTCCCAGGTCGGCGCGCGCCGGGCGGAGGTGAGCGCTCGCCTGGCCGAAGCCAATTTCGCCGGCCAGCAGCACAGGCGCTCGCAGAACCTGGTGCCTTCCGGCGCGGTCAGCCAGCAGGAAGCCGAGACCGACAACGCCCGCATGCTTTCGACCCGCGCCACGGCGGCGGGCACCCGAGCCCAGATGGCCGCCGCTCAGAACGATCTGGTCGGCGCCCAGGCGCAGGCGATCCGTGCCCAGTCGACGATCGCCGCCGCGCGCGCCGAGGCCGATCGAATCCGCGCCCAGATCCGCGACTCCGTGCTCGTCGCGCCGATGCGCGGCCGGGTGGAGAACCGTCTCGCCGAGGTCGGCGAGGTGCTCGCCGCCGGCGGCCGGGTCTTCTCGATCGTCGATCTTCGCGACGTCTATATGTACGTCTTCCTGCCCGAGGAGGTGACCGGGCGGATCGCCAACGGCTCCGAGGCTCGGATCGTGCTCGACGCGGCGCCGCAATACCCCATCCGCGCCTTCGTCTCCTTCATCTCGCCGACTGCGCAATTCACGCCCAAGGCGGTCGAGACCGAAGAGGAGCGGCACAACCTCACCTTCCGCGTGAAGCTCCAGATCCCGCGCGACCGGCTCGCCCAATATGAGCAGCTCGTGCGCGTCGGCGCGCCGGCGATGGGCTATGTCCGCTTCGACAACAGCGCCCAGTGGCCGGCAAACCTCCAGCCGCCGGCCCGCATTCCGCCGAACCTCTTCGCACCCGCCGGTCGCCAAGGCGGACGATGATGGCGTTCGCCGCAGATGAATTCTGCGCGAGCGTCCGAAACATCACCCAGGTCTATGGTGAGACGGTAGCGCTCGACGACATCAGCCTGGACATTCCGGGCGGCAAGATGATCGGGATGATCGGGCCGGACGGGGTGGGCAAGTCCACGCTGCTCGGAATCCTCGCCGGCGTGCGCAAGCTGCAAAGCGGCGAGGCGACCTCGCTCGGCGGCAATATCGACGACCCCAAGTTCCGCACGGCGGTCGCTGCGCGCATCGCCTATTTGCCGCAGGGGCTCGGCAAGAATCTCTATCCGACACTTTCGATCTTCGAGAATGTCGATTTCTTCGGCAGGCTGTTCGGCCAATCGAAGGCGGAGCGCGAATACCGGATCGACGACCTCCTCACCAGCACCGATCTCCAGCCCTTCCGCGACCGGCCGGCGGGCAAGCTTTCGGGGGGCATGAAACAGAAGCTCGGCTTGTGCTGCTCGCTGATCCACGATCCCGATCTGCTCATCCTCGACGAGCCGACCACCGGCGTCGATCCGCTCGCCCGGCGCCAGTTCTGGGACCTGATCGACCGAATCCGCGAGCGCCGCCCGCAGATGAGCGTGATCGTCGCCACTGCTTACATGGACGAGGCCGAGCGGTTCGACTGGCTGGTGGCGATGAACGCCGGCAAGGTGCTCGACACCGGCAAGCCCGCCGAGATGCGCGAGAAGACCGATTCGGAGACGCTCGAGCAGGCGTTCATCAAGCTTTTGCCGCCGGAGGCGCGCGAGGGCCATCACGAGCCGGTCATCGGTCCGTTCAAGGCCTCCGGCGGGCCGCCGGCGATCGAGGCCCACGGGCTGACCCAGAAGTTCGGCGCCTTCACCGCCGTCGACCATGTCGAGTTCAAGATCGAGCGCGGCGAGATCTTCGGATTCTTAGGCTCCAACGGCTGCGGCAAGACGACGACGATGAAGATGCTGACCGGCCTGCTGCCGCCGACCGAGGGCACGGCTCTCCTGTTCGGCCAGGCGGTCAAAGGCGGCGACATCGAGACCCGCCGCCGGGTCGGCTTCATGAGCCAAGCCTTCTCGCTCTACACCGAGCTCACCGTTCGGCAGAACCTGATCCTGCACGCCCGCCTGTTCGATCTCACCCCCGAAGCAGGCGAGAAGCGGGTCGAGGAGCTGATCACCAAGTTCCAGCTGGAGACGGTCGCCGACACGCTCGCCGAGGCCATTCCGCTCGGCATCCGCCAGCGCCTGTCGCTCGCCGTCGCCGTGCTGCACGAGCCGGAGGTGCTGATCCTCGACGAGCCGACCTCGGGCGTCGATCCGGTCGCTCGGGACGGCTTCTGGGAGTTGATGATCAACCTGTCGCGCGAGGAGGGGGTGACGATCTTCCTCTCCACCCACTTCATGAACGAGGCGGCGCGCTGCGACCGGATGTCGATGATGCACCGCGGCAAGGTCCTCGCCCAGGGGCCGCCGGCGGAGCTGGTCAAGGCGCGCGGGGCGCCGAACCTGGAGGCCGCGTTCATCGGCTATCTGGAGGACGAGCTCGCCAAGGACGCCCCGCCGGTGCTCGAAGCGGTCGAGCCGCCGCCGGCAGCCGAGGTCGAATCCCACGCCGGCGACAAGGCCGGCAAGTTCAGCTTCAGCCGCGTCTGGGCCTTCGCCCGGCGCGAGGCGATCGAGCTTCGGCACGATTCGGTGCGGCTCGCCTTCGCCGTGTTCGGGCCGCTGTTGCTGATGGTCGTGTTCGGCTACGGCATCTCGCTCGACGTCCAGCACCTGACCTACGCCGTGCTCGACTACGACAACTCCGCCGCGAGCCGCACCTATGCCGACGCCTATCGCGGCTCGATCTATTATGACGAGCACGATCCGGTGACCAACGATGCCGAGCTCGACCGGCGCCTCAGAAACGGCGAGCTGCGCTTCGTGCTCGAGATCCCGAACGGCTTCGAGCGCGAGCTTCGCCAGGGGCGCCAGCCCGAAATCGCCTCCTATTTCGACGCCGCCGTGCCCTTCCGGGCGGAGACGGCGCGCGGCTATGTCGAAGGCACGCACGGCGCCTACGAGGCGCAGCTTCGCCGGACCAACGGGCTCGCGCCGCCCCGCCAGGCGATCGTCATGCAGCCCCGCGCTCTCTACAACCAGTCGTTCGAGAGCGTTTACGCGATGGTCCCGGGCGACATCATGCTTCTGCTGATGCTGATCCCCTCGATGCTCACCGCGCTCAGCGTCGTGCGCGAGAAGGAGCTGGGATCGATCGCCAATTTCTACGCGGCGCCGGCGACCCGGTCGGAATTCCTGCTCGGCAAGCAGCTCCCCTACATCACCGTCGCACTGATCCAGTTCGTCACGCTCGTCGCGCTCGCCGTCTTCCTGTTCGGCGTGCCGGTCAAGGGCAGCCTTCTCGCGCTCGCCGTCGGAGGCCTGATCTACGTCCTCGCGAGCACCGGCTTCGGCCTGCTGATCTCGGTCTTCGCCAGCACCCAGACCGCGGCGATCTTCGCCGCGGCGATCATCACCATCCTGCCCGCGGTGCAATTCTCGGGCATGTTCGTGCCCACCTCGTCGCTCTCCGGCGGCGCCTGGTTCGCCTCGCAGATCTTCCCCAGCACCTATTTCCAGGCGGTCGCCGTCGGCACCTTCACCAAGGATCTCGGCTTCGCCGCGGTCTGGCCGAACCTGCTCGGCCTGGCGATCATCGCCGCGATCTACTTCACCGTCTCCGCCGCTCTCCTCAAGAAGCAGGAGAAGTAGATGCGCGGCTTCTGGCACATCTTCCACCTCGGCATAAAGGAGCTGGTCAGCCTGTGGCGCGATCCGGTGCTGCTGTTCCTGATCGCCTACACCTTCACCTTCTCGGTCTACACGCCGGCCAAGAGCGCGGTGATGGACGTCGTCAACGCCTCGATCGCGATCGTCGACGAGGACCGGTCCGAGGCATCCCGCTCGGTCCAGGACGCGATGCTCCCCCCGCTCTTCCTGCCCGCCCAGATGATCCCTTTCAGCGAGATCAACCGGGCGATGGACCGCGGCCGCTACACCTTCGTCGTGCTGATCCCGCCGCGCTTCCAGGCCGACCTCGAGGAGGACGCGCGCCCCGAGGTCCAGGTCGTCACCGACGCCACGGCGATGAGCCAGGCGGGCCGGGGCCCCGGCTATATCCAGACGATCGTCAACGCCAGCGCGGCGCCTTACTGGTCGGTCGGCGCCCGCCCGCAGGACCGGCCGGTCGTCGGCATGCAGACCCGCGCGCGCTTCAACCCCAACATGCTGCAAAGCTGGTTCGTGGCGATCAACCAGGTGATCAACAACATCTCGGTTCTCGCCATCTTCCTGTGCGGCGCGGCCGTCCTTCGCGAGCGCGAGCACGGCAATATCGAGCACCTCCTCGTCATGCCGCTGCGCCCGTTCGAGCTGATGTTCGCCAAGGTCTGGGCCAACGGGCTGGTGGTGATGGTCGCCGCGATGGCCTCGCTCTTCCTGGTGGTGAAGGGCGCGATCGGCGTTCCGGTCTCGGGCTCGATCGCCCTGTTCGCCGCGGGTCTTGCAATCTACCTCTTCTCGGTCACCGCGCTCGGAATCATGCTGGCGACGATCGTCCGCTCGATGCCCCAGTTCGGCCTGCTCGCCTTCCCGGTGTTCATCGTCATGAGCCTATTGTCCGGCGGCCAGACCCCGCTCGAGAGCATGCCGATCTTCCTCCAGAAGGCGATGCAGTTCGTCCCCTCGACGCATTTCGTCGCCTTCTCGCAGGCGGTGCTGTTCCGAAACGCGAGCGTGACGATGGTCCTCCCCGCGATGCTCAAGATGCTCGCGATCGGCATGGTCTACGTCCTCTATTCGCTTACCCGCTTCCGCAAGATGCTGGCGGCCATTCAATGAGGAGCCCGAAGGTGAAGACGAAGCTCATGGCGGTCACGCTCGCGGCCCTTTCCGTCGGGGCCTGCACGATGGGGCCCGATTACGCGCGGCCGCAGATCAGCCAGCCGGACGCATTCCGCGCCCAGATCACGCCCGCGGAGGCGAGCTCTTTCGCCGATCTTCCCTGGTGGGACGTGTTCAACGATCCGGCGCTTCAGGCGCTGATCACCGAGGCGCTGACCAACAACAACGATCTCGCCATCGCCGCCGCGCGGATCGAGCAGGCGCGCGCCCAGCTCGGAGTCTCGCGCTCCGAGCTCTACCCGCAGATCGGCTACGGCGCCGACGGCGGCGTCCAGCAGACCCTCGCCCCTACGCCGGGCGACGTCGACACGGTGGGCTACGCCTCGATCGGAAGCTTCTTCAACGCCGCCTGGGAGCTCGACATCTGGGGCCGGGTGAGGCGGCGGAACGAGGCCGCGCAGGCCAACATCTTCGCCCAGGAGGAGGTTCGCCGCGGAATCATGCTGAGCCTGGTGAGCGACGTCGCCGCCGGCTATTTCCGCCTTCTCCGGCTCGACCGCGAGCTGGCCATCGCCGAGGAAAGCTCGGCGACCCACAAGCGCACGCTCGATCTGTTCGTGCTTCGCTTCCAGGGCGGCCGCGACAGCCGGCTGCCGTCGGAACGCGCCCGCGCCTCCTACGAATCGAGCACCGCGCGAGTCGCCGACGTCCACCAGCAGATCGCCCAGCAGGAAAACGCGCTGAGCACGCTCACCGGCGGCTACCCGCACGACATCCAGCGCGGCAATCCGCTGACCGCCCAGAACCTGCCCCAGACGCCCGTCGGCCTGACCAGCGATCTGCTCCGCCGCCGGCCGGACATTCGCCGCGCCGAGCAGGAGATGATCCGAGCCAATGCCGAGGTCGGGGTCGCGGTCGCCAATTTCTACCCGCATATCGGCCTGTCGAGCCTGCTCGGCGGGTTCCATGTCGACGGCGACGGCAATATCGGCGGCAGCTTCGGCGTGTGGAACATCCTCGGCAATCTCGCCGGGCCGCTGTTCACCGGCGGGCGGCTCGAATCCATCTACGACGAGCGACGCGCCTTCTGGGACGAGACGGTGGCGCAATATCGCCAGACGATCCTCGTCGCCTTCCGCGAGACCTCCGATGCTCTGGTCGCGCAGCAGCGGCTCGCCGAGCGGCGGCGGGCGCTGGAGGCCGAAGTGGCGGCGCGCCGCGCCGCGGTCGAGCTCGCCAACCTACGCTACCGCGACGGCCGCGCCACCTATTTCGAGGTGATCGAGGCCGAGCAGCAGCTGTTCCCGGCCGAGGATGAGCTGGCCCAGGTCCAGCAAGCCCAGCTCGCCGAGACCGTCAACCTCTACAAGGCGCTCGGCGGCGGCTGGCAGCTTCAGGACAATTGGGTGAGGCCGACGGGCTGAGGAGGATAGGGTGGCTGACGTCGATCTCGCCGCGCAGGAGCAAGGCCACGACAAGTTCCGCCGCCTCGTGGAGCGCGCGCAGCGCGAGGCGCCGGCGGCGACGGCGATCGCCCATCCGTGCGACGAGGCGGCGCTGGAGAGCGCCGTCGAGGCCTCGCGGCTGAAGCTGATAGAGCCGATCCTGGTCGGCCCCAGAGACCGCATTCAGGCCGCCGCGGATAAGAGCGGCTTCGACATCGCCGCGTTCGAGATCGTCGACGCGGAGCACAGCCACGCGGCCGCCGCCAAGGCCGTCGAGCTCGTCCGCGCCGGCCGGGCCGAGGCGCTGATGAAGGGCAGCCTCCATACCGACGAGCTGATGGGAGCGGTGGTCGCCCGCGACACTGGCCTGCGCACAGCGCGGCGGATCAGCCATTGCTTCGTTCTGGACGTTCCGGGCCACGAGGACGCCCTGATCATAAGCGACGCCGCGGTGAACATCGCCCCCAGCCTCGAGGACAAGGTCCACATCGTCCAGAACGCGATCGACCTCGCCCACTGGCTCGGCGCGCCCGAGGCGCGGGTGGCGATCCTCAGCGCGATGGAGACGGTCAACCCGAAGGTCGCCTCGACGCTCGAGGCTGCGGCGCTCTGCAAGATGGCCGACCGCGGGCAGATCATTGGCGGCCTGCTCGACGGGCCGCTCGCTCTCGATAATGCGATCAGCCCCGAGGCGGCGTCGATCAAGAAGATCGTCTCGCCGGTCGCGGGCCGCGCCAACGTGCTGATCGTGCCCGATCTGGAGGCCGGCAACATGCTCGCCAAGAGCCTGTCCTTCCTCGCCGGCGCGGACGCCGCCGGAATCGTGCTCGGCGCCCGCGTTCCGATCATCCTCACCAGCAGGGCGGATTCGCTGATCGCCCGCCTGGCCTCCTGCGCGGTCGCCTTGCTCGTCGCGGCGGCGAGGCGGCGCGATGCGGCCGCGGCCCTCCTATGACGAAGGCGGCGATCGCGGTCCTCAACGCCGGCTCGTCGAGCATCAAGTTCGCGCTCTATGCCGACGCGCCCGATCTGCCCGTTCTGTTTCGCGGCCAGATGGAGCAGATCGGGATCGCGCCGCACCTCAGCGCAAAGGACTCCGCGGGCAATCCGGTCGCCGAGGCGAGCTGGCCAGCCAAGGGCTTCGATCATCGCTCGGCGACGCAGGTCGTGCTCGAGACCGCGCGCGACCTGCTTGCCGGCGCCCAGGTCCGCGGCGTCGGCCACCGCGTCGTCCATGGCGGCACGGACTTCGCCGAACCGGTTCGGATCGACGCCGATGTGCTCGCGGCGCTGCGGAAGCTCGAGCCGCTCGCTCCCCTCCACCAGCCGCACAATCTCGCGCCCATCGCGGCGATCGCCGAGGCGGCGCCGCACATCGCCCAGGTCGCCTGCTTCGACACCGCCTTCCACCGCCGCCAGCCGGACCTCGCGCAGATGTTCGCCATTCCGCGGCGGCTGACCGAGGCCGGGGTGCGGCGCTACGGCTTTCACGGCCTGTCCTACGAATATGTCGCCCAGCGCCTCGCGGAAGTCGCGCCCGATCTGCATTCGGGGCGGGTCATCGTCTGCCATCTCGGCAACGGCGCCAGCCTCTGCGCTCTGCGGGGCGGCGCAAGCGTCGCCACGACGATGGGCTTCACCGCCGTCGACGGGCTGATGATGGGCACGCGCTGCGGAGCGCTCGATCCCGGCGTGCTCATCTACCTGATGGACGAAGAGGGGCTGGACGCGCGCGGCATCGAGAACCTGGTCTACCGCCAGTCGGGCCTGCTCGGAGTCTCCGGAATCTCGTCGGACATGCGCGCCCTTCGCGCGTCGGAAGACCCCGCAGCCGGCGAGGCGATCGCCCTGTTCGTCTACCGCATCGTCCGCGAGATCGGCTCGCTCGCCGCCGCCTTGGGCGGCCTCGATGCCCTGGTCTTCACCGGCGGCATCGGCGAGCACGACACGCTCACCCGGCAAGAAATCGCCAAAGGCTGCGCCTGGCTCGGCCTCACCCTCGACGCCGCGCGCAACGAGGAGGGCGAAGGCCGGATCAGCGCCGGCGAGTCCCGCCTGGCGGCCTGGGTCGTCCCCACCGACGAGGAGAAGATGATCGCTCGGCATACCACGGCGCTGCTCGCCCTCGGCAATCCGGCGGCGCCGCAGCCGATCGCGGTCTGATCCATCTTTTTCGTCGTGCGGACCCGACCCGGCATTCACCTTCTTCGTCCTTTTACACGATCTCAAGAAGGCGGACGGACGGGCCCTTTTCTCCCGCTAGGCTCCTGATCTAGTTCGGAGTCATCCCGGCGAAAGCCGGGACCCATGAACACGGTCTTTGAGGTGAAGCGGGATCGCCGGCGCCGGTCCCCAACCGCTTCGGTTCATGGGCCCCGGCCTTCGCCGGGGTGACTCCCTTTGATTGGCGCTGGCAGCCAACTTTCTAGAGAGGCATGCAGAAATCCGGCCACCGCGAAATGCCCGGCGCCCCGAGCTGCTCCCATACGGCCGTCCCCTAGGGATTCGCCTCGGCCTTATTGAGTATCTCCCCCAATGGGCCGGACGCCCCGGCGCGCGGATAGTCGCCGACGGGGGAGCGGGTTCCCCGAAGCTGGAGACGTCCGATGAGGGCCGAAGACGAGAGCGATTCCGCGCCGTTCCTGACCGAAATCGACTATCAGGAAGCGCCCGAGGGCTGGGACCGGCGGGCCTTCATGATGCGCAGCGCCTTGGCGAGCGCGATGGTCGTGCTGACCGGGCGGCCGATGACCGCCTTCGCCCAGACGCCGCCCGCGACGCCCGCCGCGCCGCCGCTCTCTCCGGAGCTGGACGTGGTTCGCCGCTCGCGCGGTCCGATCCAGACCACGCTCGACGAATTCTACAAGATCGGCCCCGGCCCTTCCTCGTCGCATACGATCGGGCCGATGCGGATCACCCACAATTTCTTCCAGCTCGCGAGCCAGTTGCCGGCCGCCCAGCTCGCCCAGGCGACGGGTTTCAAGGTCCACCTGTTCGGCAGCCTGAGCTCGACCGGGCGGGGCCACGGCACGGAGCGCGCCGCCCTCGCCGGGATCATCGGCATGGAGCCGGCGACGACCGATCCGGCCTTCCTCGACGGGCTCGCCGCCAATCCCGACCAGACCTTCCCGGTGACGCTCGGCCCGGCGCGCTTCAACGCCAGCCTCGCGGACATCATCTACGACGCGCCGCAGGGCGATTTCCATCATCCGAACACGATGAAGGCCAAGCTGATGGCCGGCGAGCGCGTGCTGCTGGAGAAGGAATATTATTCCGTCGGCGGCGGCTTCATCGAATGGGAGAATTACACGCCCCCGCAAAAGGGCGCGCCGCGTTATCCCTACCAGACGATGGCCGAGCTGCTTCAGCACGCGCGGCAGAACAATTTGTCGGTCGCCCAGGTCGCCATGGCCAACGAGGTCGCGGTCTCGGGCAAGAGCGAGGCGGACATCAACCGCTTCCTCGATACGACGCTGGGCGCGATGCGGGCGATCGTCCGCACCGGGCTGGAGGCGCCGCAGGGCGTTCTGCCCGGGCCGATCCGGCTGAAGACCAAGGCCAGCGACGTCTATCGCCGCGCCCAGCAGGGGCGCTCCGAGGCGCAGAAGGCCATCGGGCTGGTCACGGCCTACGCCCTCGCCGGCTCCGAGGAAAATGCCCGCGGCCACCTCGTCGTCACCGCGCCGACCGGCGGCTCGGCCGGCGTCATCCCGGCGATCGCCTACTCGCTCGGCGAGCAGGGCGCGCGCCTCCCGGACGACAAGATCCGCGCCGGCCTGATCGCCGCGGCGGCGATCGGCTATCTCGGCAAGCACAACGCCACGCTTTCGGGCGCGGAGGGCGGCTGCCAGGCGGAGATCGGAGTCGCCTCCTCGATGGGCGCGGCGATGATCGCCCAGGCCTATGATTCCGATCCGCAGGTGGTCGCCAACGCCGCCGAATCCGCGCTCGAGCACCATCTCGGAATGACCTGCGATCCGGTCGCCGGCTTCGTCCAGGTGCCGTGCATCGAGCGCTGCGCCTATGGCGCGGTCAAGGCCTGGACCGGCTATCTCATCGCCAGCAACGAGATCCCGGCCAACCGCCGGCTCGATTTCGACACGACGATGAACGCCATGGCGCTGACCGCGCGCGAGATGAACTCCAAATATAAGGAAACCTCCGAAGGCGGCCTTGCCGTCTCGGTGGTGCTCTGCTGAGCCGGCGATGGCGGCTTCGGCGCAGGAGCGCGGCGGCAATGGAGCGCTCCGCCTGGTGGCGATCGCCTGGCTGCTGACGTCGGTCTATTATTTCTACCAATATGTGCTGAGGTCGGCGCCGGCGGTGATGGTTCCGGAGCTGACGCAGGCCTTCGGCCTCAGCGCCGTTGGCCTCGCCTCGTTGGTCGGCCTGTTCTACTTCGGCTACGCGCCCTTCAGCCTCGTCGCCGGTGTTGCGATGGACCAGCTCGGGCCGCGCCGGGTCGTCCCCGTCGGCGCGGCGCTGCTCGGAGTCGGCGCGCTCCTCTTCGCGAGCGGGGACCCGACGATCGCCAGCGCCGGGCGCTTCCTCCAGGGCGCGGCGGGCGTCTTCGCCCTGATCGGCGCGGTCTATATCGCCACCACCCATTTCCCGGCCTCGCGCGCCGCGACCCTGATCGGGGCG
This sequence comes from Alphaproteobacteria bacterium, assembly GCA_005883305.1. Classification (NCBI taxonomy): domain Bacteria; kingdom Pseudomonadati; phylum Pseudomonadota; class Alphaproteobacteria; species Alphaproteobacteria bacterium. The sequence goes on from VBAC01000001.1 coordinate 1,867,504, forward strand.
ACACAGATGTTCGGCATGGCCGGCGGCTCCGCGGGCCAGTTCCTCGTCGGCCCCGCGATCGGGGCCGGGCTCGCCTGGGACAAGTTCTGGCTGCTCATGGGCGCGGCCGGCCTGCCGATCGCCTTCCTCCTCTGGCGCTTCATTCCTGCTCCGGAGCCCAGGCAAGCCGCAGCGAAAGGCGGCTGGGCCGGCCGCGCGGGCAAGGCGATCGTTGCCGTCTTCCGCAACCCGCAATCGCTCCTGTGCGGCCTGATCGCCGGCCTGATGTTCCTGCCGACGACGATCTTCGACATGGTCTGGGGGGTTCGCTTCCTGCAGGAGGCGCACGACCTTCCCTATTCGATGGCCGTCATGCGCTCGGCCACCGTTCCTTTCGGCTGGATCATCGGCTGTCCGCTGCTCGGCATGCTTTCGGACCGGATCGGCCGCCGCAAGCCGGTCATCGCCGGAAGCGCGGCCCTCCTGCTGGGCTGCTTCCTGATGATTCTCTACGGCCCTGCCCATCTCTTTCCGCCATTCGTCCTCGGCCTCGTCACCGGAATCGCGTCGGGCGGGGCGATGATTCCCTATACGGTCATCAAGGAAGCCAATCGCCCCGAGCACAGCGGCACGGCGACAGGCGTCATCAACTTCATCAACTTCTCGCTTTCGGCCCTGCTCGGCCCGGTCTTCGCCAATCTGCTGGTTCGGGTCAGCGCCGGCGGGCAGCGCGACCTCACCCATTATCAGGCGGCGTTCGAGCCGCTCGCCTACGGCGTGGCCCTCGCGATCCTGCTCACGTTCCTGCTCCGCGAAACCGGCACCGCGAGGGACTGAAACAAGGGAGACGAACATGGCGACTCAGGCAATTCCACCGGTCCACGACGGCAGCGAGCCCTGGTTCGGCTTCCGCTCGGGCCTGTGGAACAAGGAGATCGACGTCCGCGACTTCATCCAGAGCAACGTCACGCCTTATTATGGCGACGAGAAGTTCCTCGCCGGCCCCACCGAGCGGACCGGGGCGGTCTGGGCCAGGCTCACCGCCTTGTTCGTCGAGGAGCGCAAGAAGGGCGTGCTCGACGTCTCCCAGATCCCCAGCTCGATCACCGCCCACGCCGCCGGCTATATCGACCGCGACAACGAGGTCATCTTCGGCCTGCAGACCGAATCGCCGCTGAAGCGCGCGATCATGCCAAACGGCGGCTTCCGCCTCGTCGAGACCGCGCTCAAGACCTACGGCTACGAGCCCGACCCGGCGGTGGTCGAGACCTTCACCAAATACCGCAAGAGCCACAATGACGGGGTGTTCGACGCCTATACGGAGGAGGTGAAGCGCTGCCGAAGCTCGCACATCCTGACCGGCCTTCCCGACGCCTATGGCCGCGGCCGGATCATCGGCGACTATCGCCGGGTCGCGCTTTACGGCGTCGACCGCCTGATCGAGCAGAAGCAGAAGGAGAAGAAAGGCCTCGACGCCAAGTGGAGCAGCGACGGCACGATCCGCGACCGCGAGGAGCTGGCCGAGCAGATCCGGGCGCTCGGCGAGCTCAAGGAGATGGCGGCGAAATACGGCTTCGACATTTCGGGGCCGGCGCGCACCGCCCGCGAGGCCGTGCAGTGGCTCTATTTCGGCTACCTCGCGGGCGTGAAGGAGCAGAACGGCGCGGCCATGTCGCTCGGGCGGGTCTCGACCTTCCTCGACATCTATTTCGAGCGCGACCTGGACGCGGGCCTGATCACCGAGGAGGAGGCGCAGGAGCTGGTCGACCAGTTCGTCATCAAGCTCCGGATCGTGCGCTTCCTGCGCACGCCCGAATATGACGATCTGTTCTCGGGCGATCCCACCTGGGTGACGGAATCGATAGCCGGCATGGGCGACGACGGCCGCACGCTGGTGAGCAAGAACAGCTTCCGCTTCCTCCAGACCCTCTACAATCTGGGGCCGGCGCCCGAGCCCAATCTCACCATCTGGTATTCGCCGCGGCTGCCCGATCCGTTCCGCCGCTTCTCGGCCAAGGTCGCGATCGACACCAGCTCTATACAGTTCGAGAGCGACGAGATCATGCGCTCCGCCTGGGGCGACGACGGGGCCATCGCCTGCTGCGTCTCGCCGATGCTGATGGGCAAGCAGATGCAGTTCTTCGGCGCTCGCGCCAACCTCGCCAAGTGCCTGCTCTACGCCATCAACGGCGGGCGCGACGAGATCAGCGGCAAGCAGGTCGGCCCGCATTTCGGCGCGGTCGAAGGCGACACTCTCGAGTTCGAGGACGTGCTCGAACGGCTCGAGCTGATGATGGACTGGCTCGCCGGAGTCTATGTCAGCGCGATGAACGTCATCCACTATATGCACGACAAATATGCCTATGAGCGGCTGGAGATGGCGCTCCACGATTACGCGCCGTTCCGCACCATGGCGTTCGGAATCGCCGGCCTCTCGGTGGTCGCCGACAGCCTCTCGGCGATCAAATACGGCAAGGTGAAGGTGGTCCGCGACGAGACCGGGCTGGTCGTCGATTACGAGACGAGCGGCGACTATCCCGAGTTCGGCAACAACGACAACCGGGTCGATCATCTCGCCAGCTGGCTGGTTTCGACCTTCATGGGCAAGCTTCGCAAATGCCCGACCTACCGGCACGCCCAGCATACCCAGTCGGTGCTGACGATCACCTCCAACGTCGTCTACGGCAAGGCCACCGGCAACACGCCGGACGGGCGCCGCCACGGCGAGCCCTTCGCGCCCGGCGCCAACCCGATGCACGGCCGCGACAGCCACGGGATCCACGCCTCCGCGGCATCGGTCGCCAAAATCCCCTATCGCGACGCGGAGGACGGCATTTCGCTGACCGAGACTCTGGTTCCGAGCGGGCTCGGGCGCACCAAGGACGACCAGATCGAAAACCTCACCTCGATCCTCGACGCCTTTTTCGGCTCGACCGGCTATCACATGAACATCAACGTCCTCAATCGCGAGACCCTGCTCGACGCGATGGACCATCCGGAGAAATATCCGAGCCTCACCATCCGCGTCTCGGGCTATGCCGTGAACTTCGTTCGGCTGACTCGCGAGCAGCAGATGGACGTCATCAACCGCACCTTCCACGGCGAGTGATGGAGCAGGCCCAGCCGCGCCCCCCGCTGGAGGCCAAAAGCCCCTACGAGATGCGCGTCAATCTCGGCAAGGATGTGCCCGAGACCGACGTGCGCTCGGCGCTGAAGACGGGGGACATGGGATTCCTCCATAGCTACACCACCGGATCGGCGGTCGACGGCCCCGGAATCCGCCTCGTCGCGTGGACGACGGCCTGCATGTTCCGCTGCCGCTACTGCCACAACCCGGACACCTGGACGCTCGCCAACGGCATTCCGGTGTCGATCGACCGGGCGATCGAGGGCGTGCGCAAATATGCCAACGGCCTGAAGGTGATGAAGGGCGGCTTCACCCTGTCCGGCGGAGAGGCGCTGATGCAGGACCGCTTCGCGGTCAAGCTGCTCGGCGCGGTCAAGGCGATGGGAGTCCACACCGCGATCGAGACCAACGGCTTCTATGCCGAGCGGCTCAGCGACGAGGAGCTGAAGCTGATCGACCTCGTCATCCTCGACATGAAGGCGTTCGAGCCCGAGCAGCACGAGCGCGTCTGCGGCATCCGCGACAATTCGCCCGTGCTCGCCTTCGGCCGGCGCCTCGCCGCGCTTGGCCGGCCGATGTGGCTGCGCTACGTGCTCGTGCCCGGCCTGACCGACGATCCCGACGAAATGGCGAAGGTCGCGGCCTACGGCGCTTCGCTCGGCGTGGTCGAGCGCGCGGAGATCCTGCCTTTCCATCAACTCGGCGCGCATAAATGGGGGCGCCTCGGGCTTGATTACAGCCTTGCCGGGGCCGAGCCGCCGGACAGGGAGTCGGTCGATCGGGCGATCGGCACCTTCTCGGCGGCGGGTCTCGACGCCTGTTAGCGAACGAAAGGTCGCATGAGCGACGGCCGCCGGCTCGTCCAGGACTCCCGCAACCGCATCATCGGGCTTCCCCGCACATCGAGATTGAAATGGCGGAGAGGGAGGGATTCGAACCCTCGGAACGCTTGCGCGCTCAACGGTTTTCGAGACCGCCCCGATCGACCACTCCGGCACCTCTCCGCATGGGGTATTTCTGGCCTCGCGATCACTCGGCCCGGTCGATGAGCCGCGCGCTCTAATGGCAAATTTGCATGAGCGCAATCGCCCGGAGGCGCGGAAATCGCGGCGAGGCCCCCGCCCCTTGCTTGTGGGCCCGGCGCTCCTCCACTACATATGGTGGCGTGACTCACAGCGAAAACATCCTCGCCAATCCCAAGGCTCCGTCCGTCGCCACCGCCCGCTTCGCGATCGGCGAGGTCGTGCGCCACCGGCTGTTCGATTTCCGCGGCGTGGTGTTCGACGTCGATCCGGTCTTCGCCAACAGCGAGGAATGGTATCAGGCGATTCCCGAGGACCTGCGCCCGCCCAAGGACCAGCCTTATTACCACCTGCTCGCCGAGAATGCGGAGAGCAGCTACATCGCCTATGTCAGCCAGCAGAACCTGCTCGGCGACGAATCCGGCGGCCCGGTCGAGCATCCCGCGATCCCCGACATGTTCGAAGGCTTCGCGGAAGGGCGCTATCGGCTACGCCCGGAGCGGCGTCACTAGGTCATTAATCGCCCCGCTTCGGTTGACAGCGGCTCCCTCTCTTTGTAGCAGCCCACGTCCCGCGCGGAGCCTGGCTTTGCGCGTCAAGCAATTTCGAGTTGAATGAAAGTAGGCCCATGTTCGCTATCGTGCGCACGGGCGGCAAGCAGTATCGCGTCGCCGCCGGAGACAAGATCGTGGTCGAGAAGCTCGCCGGAGAGGCGGGCGACGCGATCACCCTGAGCGACGTCCTCTTCGCCGGCGACGGCGGCGAGTCGAAGTCCACCGACGGCCTCACGGTCTCGGCCGAGATCGTCGCCCAGGCGAAGGCCGACAAGGTCACCGTCTTCAAGAAGCGCCGCCGCCACAATTACCGCCGCAAGAAGGGCCACCGCCAGCAGCTGACGATCCTCAAGATCACGGCGATCGGCGACAAGAAGCCTGGCCCGAGCAAGGCCGAGGGGGCCGAGAAGAAGGCCGCCCCGAAGGCGGAAGCGGCACCGAAGGCCGAGGCCGCTCCGGCCGCCGCCGAGAAGCCGGCCAAGGCCGCTAAGGCGAAGGCGGAGGCTCCAGCCAAGGGCGGCGCCGAAGCGGCCCCCGAGGCGAAGGCGGAGGCGCCTAAGAAGGCCGCCGCCACCAAGAAGGCCGACGATGCTGCACCTGCGAAGAAGGCCTCGACGAAGAAGCCCGCGGCTGGTAAGGCCGAGTAAACGAAAAGACGGTTAGAGAAGCACCATGGCACATAAGAAAGCAGGCGGCTCGTCGCGTAACGGCCGCGATTCCCAGTCCAAGCGCCTCGGCGTGAAGAAGTTCGGCGGCGAGAATGTCGTCGGCGGCAACATCATCGTGCGCCAGCGCGGCACCAAATATTATCCGGGCGCCAATGTCGGAATCGGCAAGGACCATACCCTGTTCGCACTTACGGCCGGCACCGTCGCGTTTCGCGACGGCAAGCTCGGCCGCAAGTTCGTGTGCGTCGAGATGCCGATTAGCGCGGACACATAGGGACAGCCGAGGAAGGGTTGTCCCGGGAGGGGCGGCCCAAGGATCTCGGTAGAGAACCAAGTGAGGGAGAGGGTCGCCAGACCCCTCCCTTTTCTTTTGTCTCCCTCACGAAGAGTCGCCGGTCCGTAGCCCGAAAGGGCCAGGGGCCGGCTCGTGAAGGGGAAGACAGATGTTCGCGATCACGCCAAGACTGCTTCTGAGGCCCGGCTGGAGGGAGGACGCGCCGGCGCTCTTCCGCGCGATCTGCGACGAGGGGATCGTCCGCAACCTCGCCCAGGCGCCCTGGCCCTACAGCTTCGCCGACGCCGAGAGCTTCCTCATGCGCGAGCGCGCGCCGCACGAGCCGACCTGCCTCGTCTTCCTGCGCACCGCGGGCGCTCCCCTCCTGGCCGGCGCGGTCGGCCTCGCCCGCAAGCCGGGGGAACGGGAGACCGAGCTCGGCTATTGGATCGCGCGGCCGTTCTGGGGCCACGGCATCGCCACCGAGGCGGCCAGGGCGCTGATCGCCAACGCACGCGAATCGCTGCGGCTGAACCGGCTCGTCGCCGGCCATTTCACCGACAACCCGGCCTCGGGCGCGGTTCTGCGCAAGCTCGGCTTCCGTTCGCTCGGCAAGACGATACGACGCTACAGCGCCGGGCGCGGCGAGGAAGTGGCCTGCCGCGAGTTCGCGCTCGACCTGCGCGAGGAGCCGGAGGCGTTCGGGCCGCGCGCGATCGCCGCCTGAGCCGCTTGCGGCGGTGCGGGCGTCTGCTTAGGGTCGGGCCATGGCAAGACGGTGGACAGGCCTGATGTCGCAGACGCCGCGCGAGAAGGTCGCGATGGCGGATGGAATCGGCCTCTTCTTCGGCGCCTTGCTCGGAGCGAACCTGGGGACGCTCGGAGGACTCAGTCTCTACGATTACGGCGTCGTGATCTTCGTCCTCGCATGCACCGTGATCGCGCTTCGGATGTTCTCTACATCCGAACGGCGGGGCTATGCCTATACGCTGCTCGCAACGTACGCGGGCGTGATCGCCTACGTCCTATATTACCAGCGGCCGGCCGGCCTGGCGCCGGCCGACGCGGCCCGGATGATGGTCACCCTGGGCATTTGGCTCGCGGCGGTGGTCTTCGTCGAGCTTCATCCCACCCGGGACCTGGAGGGCGATCAGGCGTAGGCTTCGGCCCCGGGCGCCGCGAAGTTGCGCTCGGCCCCGGCGATCAGCGCTCGGTCGTCCTGGTTCCAGGGATGGAAGCCGGGCATGAACATCGCTGCCCAGGCGCCGAGGATCTTGCGCATCATCCCCGGCCGCACCCAGGCGAACCAGAACATCCGCGCCCAGGCCTTCGCCCCGGTGATCCCGTCCTGGCGCAGCAGCTCGAGCGTCCCGAAGGTGCGGTCGACGACGAAGTTGCGGGTGACGAACAGCATCACCTTGGCCTTGATCTTCCAGCGCTTCCAGCGGGAGATGCCGCGAGTCGCGTGAAGCCAGGTGTCGTAGGCGACCGCCTTGTGCTCGATCTCCTCGATCGCGTGCCAGCGCCAGAGCGCCGCGCATTCGCCATCCGCCCTGTCGAGATGGCGCGGATTCTTGAGCAATTGGTGGGCGAGGATGGCGGTGAAATGCTCGAGGCACATGGTCGCGGCGAGGTTGACGATCGGCGGCCGCGCGCGGGTGATCGACAGGCGCCACTCCACCCGCTCCTCGAGCTTGGTCAGGTCGTAGCCGGCCTCCAGAGCGCGCTTGTTGAACTGGACATGCTCGCGGCTGTGCATCACCTCTTGCGTGACGAAGCCCTTGATCTCCTCGGCGAGCTTCGGCGGCGTGCCGTCGCGAAAGGCGCGGACGCTCTCGACGAAATAGGCCTCGCCCTTGGGGAAGGTGGCGGAGAGCGCGTTGTAGAAGGCGGTCGCGACCGGATCGCCGCCATTCCACCAGCGTGCCTGATCCATACCGCGCCCGAAGCGGCGGTCGCGCGGGGTGATCGTGAGGTCCTGGGGTGTCCGATTCATTCGCCAACCCTTCAATTCACATGAGTCATCCCGACGAAAGTCGGGACCCATGAACACGGTGCTTGAGTTTTTCCCGCCAGCGTCCGAGTTCATCGGTGCCGGATCACGCCCGGCATGACTCCCATGAGCACATACTTACACTTATGTCAATAACTCGCGAACGCCTGTCCCCCGAAGAATCGCGCGCCGCCGCTTTGGAGGCGGCGCGCACGCTGCTGATCGAGCACGGGCCGCAGGCGGTGACCCTCAAGGCCGTCGCGGCGGCGATCGGAAAGACCCATGCCAACCTGCTCCACCATTTCGGCTCGGCCGCCGGGCTTCAGGCGGCGCTGGCGCAGATGATCGGCGAGCGCGTCTGCGCCGGAATCGCCGACGCCGTCGAGCGCGCCCGCGCCCACGAGGCCGACCCGCGCTCGATCGTCGACCTCACCTTCGACGCCTTCGGCCGCGAGGGCGCCGGGGCGCTCGCCGCCTGGATGATCCTCTCCGGCAACCGCGACGCGCTCGATCCGATCCTCGACGCCATCCACCAACTGGTCGACCGCCTGCGCGCCGGCCACGAGGACCGGCCGGTGCAGGAGACCACCTTGTGGATCGTCCTCGTCGCGATGGGCGATTCGCTGCTCGGCGCGGAGATGGCCGAAGCGCTCGGCCTCGACCGGGGGAAGGCGCGGGAGATCGTCCTTCGCCAGCTGCTCGCTACGACCAGGCTCGGGGAAACGGGCTGAGAACTTTCCCCTCCCTGCAAGGGAGGGGCTAGGGGCGGGTGGCGAGCGCAGCCCGCCCCGATTTCATCGCCCGCCGCGCTTCGCGCACCCGCCCCCTCCCATCAGCCCGGATCCAAAGGACCATGCGGGGCATGGTCCGCGGGGACTGATCTTTCAGAGAGGGGCGTTATCCCCTACATGCCCCGCCATGCATTTCCTCGACCAGGCCAAGATCTTCATCCGCTCGGGCAGCGGAGGGCCGGGCGCGGTCAGCTTCCGGCGCGAGAAATATATCGAATATGGCGGTCCGGACGGCGGCGAGGGCGGCAAGGGCGGCGACATCGTCTTCGAGGCGGTCGAGGGCCTCAATACGCTGATCGACTTTCGCTACACCCAGCATTTCAAGGCGCCCCGCGGCAAGGGCGGCGCCGGGCGCAACCAGACCGGCGCCGGAGGCAAGGACCTGGTGGTCAAGGTTCCCGTCGGCACCCAGGTCCTTTCCGACGACAAGGAGCATGTCCTCGCCGATTTCACCGAGGTCGGCCAGCGCGTCGTGCTTCTGAAGGGCGGCGAGGGCGGGCGCGGCAACGCCTCCTACAAGACCTCGACCAACCGCGCCCCGCGCCAGCACGGCACCGGCTGGCCGGGCGAGGAATTGTGGGTTTGGCTCCGGCTCAAGCTGATCGCCGACGTCGGCATCGTCGGCCTGCCCAATGCCGGCAAGTCGACCTTCCTCAACGCCGTCTCCAATGCCAAGGCCAAGGTCGGCGACTATCCCTTCACCACGCTCCACCCCAAGCTCGGCGTCGTCCGCCACAAGCAGGTCGATTTCGTCCTCGCCGATATTCCCGGCCTGATCGAGGGCGCGGCCGAGGGCGCCGGAATCGGCGACCGCTTCCTCGGGCACGTCGAGCGCACCCGGGTGCTGCTCCACCTCGTCGACGCCAATGTCGAGGACGTCGCCGAAGCCTGGCGCACCGTCCGCACCGAGCTCGAAGCCTATGGCGAAGGCCTCGAGGACAAGGACGAGGTGATCGCGCTCAACAAGTGCGACCTGATCGACGCCGAGCTCGCCGAGGCGCTCGCCGGCGAGCTCCGCGCCGCCTCGGGCGCCCCGGTTTTCGCCGTCTCGGGGGCGACCGGCGCCGGGGTCGATCCGGTGCTCGACGCTCTGGTCGAGCGGATCGGGCGTGCGAAAGACGCGTCCGAGGAGGCCGACTGGTCCCCGCTGTGATGCCAAACCCGATTTCCTCCACCGTTCGTCCCGAGCGAAGTCGAGGGACCCCGCCGAGCGCAGCCGAGGCCCTATTCTCGACTATGCTCGAACGGGTGTCTCGACTTCGCTCGACACGAACGGGTTGGGGATGCTGACGTGGCTCCTCGGATCCGCACCCTCGCCATCACCGGCGGGACCGGCTTCGTCGGCGGCCATCTGATCCGCGCCGCACGCGACGCCGGCTACGAGCTTCGCGCGCTCACCCGCGGCTGGCGGCCTCACGAGGAGGGGATCGACTGGATCGAGGGCGCGCTCGACCGCCCGGCGAGCCTGGAGAAGCTCTGCGACGGCGCCGACGCGGTGATCCACGTCGCCGGGCTGATCAACGCCGCCACGCGCGCCGGCTTCGAGGCGGTCAATGTCGGCGGCAGCGCGGCGATGATCGACGCCGCTCGCGCCCAAGGCGTTCGCCGCTTCGTCCATATCTCCTCGCTCGCCGCGCGCGAGCCGGACCTGTCCGATTACGGCTGGTCCAAGGCCCGCTCGGAGCGGCTCGTCGCCGCCTCGGGGCTCGACTGGACGATCGTCCGCCCGCCCGCGGTCTACGGGCCCGGCGACCGCGAGACGTTCGAATTGTTCAAGATGGCCCGGCGCGGAATCGCCCTGCTGCCCCCATCGGGCCGCTTCTCGGTGATCCACGTCGCCGATCTCTGCCGCCTGATCCTCGCCTTGCTCGACCAGCCCGACACGCTCGGCGAGACCTACGAGCCCGACGACGGCACCGAAAATGGCTGGGACCACCGCCATTTCGCCCGGACGCTGAGCCGGATCTTCGGCAAGCGCGCCGCGACGGTCGCCATGCCCAAAGCGGTGATGCACGGCGCCGCCCGGGTCGACCGCCTGGTCCGCCGCGGAAAGGCCAAGCTGACGCCCGACCGGGTGCGCTATTATTGCCACCCCGACTGGGTCGTCGCCGCCGAGGCCCGCCCGCCCGCCAAGCTGTGGACCCCAAGCGTTCGCACCCCGACGGGCCTCAAGGCCACCGCCGAATGGTACCGCGCCCAAGGCTGGCTGCGCTAGCTTAGGAAGCGCTCGATCACGAAGGCGGCGCAGCTGGCGACGAGGCCGGCGATGAACACCTGGTAGGCCATGCCCAGCAGCCGGTATTTCTTGCGCTGGAGCACGCGGCCGTTCTGGTAGATATCGCGGGCCATGGTCCGGTAGAGCGTTTCGTCGTCCCTGAGGCGGGTAAGCACCTCCTCGATGAACTCTTCCTCCTCCATCGCCGTGAACTGCCCGAAGAAGAGCAGATTGCTCCCCCGGCCGCCCCTGCCGGGCGCGCGAACCTTCGGAATCACCGCGAGCACGGCGAGGATCGCCGACAGGAAGGCCGCGCCGCCGAGGATCAGAAGCGGCAGCGGGATGACGCCGCCCCGCGACTGGCCCACGGTGATGGTGAAGATGACGAAGGTCGCGCCCATCAGGATATTGGCCTTGGCGTCGGCGATCCCGGAAAGCTGCATCTGCGCGTGCTGCGTCGTGCGCATCATGTGGACGGCGTTGGGCGAATAGGCGGCGGGCTTTGTCTCTTCATCGGCCATGGAAAATCCTTTTCCCCGCGTTCCATTCGGCCATGCCACGGCGGTCCGCGCCTTGCCAAGCCGCCGCCGCTTCCCCCCCGACACGGCCCCGGCACATCCTTGTCGCGCGAGTGCCGACCTACGATTTGAGCAATTTCCTGTAGCCGCGAATTCCATTGTTTAATATTGTCAGCGACTTAAAGGAGTGAATACGCCCAGCGCCGGCACTGGGGCGCAACCGGGGGGAATTGCATTGCCGACCATCATGGGCACGGCCGGAAGCGACTCGCTGATCGGAACCGCCGAGGCCGACGTCATCCGCGGTCTGGCCGGCAGGGATTTCATTTCCGGCGCCGGCGGCAATGACGATATCGATGGCGGGGACGACGACGACACCCTGTTCGGCGGCGCCGGCGACGACATCGTCCACGGCGGCGCCGGCAACGACTATCTGAGCGAAGGCTCGGACGGCGAAAATGACAGCCTGTTCGGAGACGAGGGCAACGACCGGCTGGTCTACCAGGGGATGATGTCCGCCCTTGCGCTCAGCGCGCGGCTGGACGGCGGATCGGGCGACGACCGGATCGACTATTGGTCGCCGGGCGCCGCGAGCATCGCGGTCCTGCTCGGCGGCGCCGGGCATGACCGGATCTTCGTCGAGGGGGGCGGCCATGTCCAGATCGACTCGGGCGCCGATTCGGACCTGGTCCATATCCGCCTCTATCAGACGGGCTACGACATCACCCTGGGCTCCGGCAGCGATCTGCTCGTCGTCGAAAGCAATCAAGGCCATCCGTCGAACACCTTCGCGCGAATCCGGGACTTTGCCGCCGGGGATAATGGCGATTCGCTGAGCCTGATCTCCTATCTGTCCTGGCAGGCCCTGCTGTGGGATCTGGACACCAATCCCTTCGCCACCGGCTTCCTTCGTCTCGTCCAGCAAGGCGCGGACACCGTGGTGCAGTTCGACCGCGACGGCACTCGGACCCTCGAGGGGTTCACCGCTTTGCTCGTCCTGGAGAATGTCGACGCCGCGGCGCTGACGGCCCGCAACCTCGGCGGCTACGCTCCGTCCGGCGCCGCGACGGCCGGAATAACGATCGAAGGGACTGCCGCCGCCGACAATTTCAGCGCCACCAGCGGCGATGATCTGGTGCGCGGCCTGGCGGGGGCCGACGTCCTTTACGGCGGCGCGGGCAACGACCGGATCGAAGGCGGAGACGGGGACGATCTGATCGACGGCGAGTTCGGCGACGATCTGCTCATCGGCGGCGCCGGCGACGACGTCCTCCACGACGCGGCGACCGGCAGCGACCGGCTCTACGGAGAGGACGGCTCGGACCAGTTGACGGTCGACCGGCAATGGTTCTTCACGGGTCCGACGACGACTCTGCTCGACGGCGGCGCGGGCGCCGACGCCCTGAACTTCATCGGCCGATCCCTGTACGACGACGTCGTCATGATCGGCGGCGACGGGAACGACGATATCTACGTCCGGACGTCGCGTTCGGCCAGCATCGACGCCGGAGCCGGCGACGATTTCGTCAGGCTCGATTTCAGCGCCCGGAGCACGACGCTCGCTTTGGGCAGCGGCGCCGACTCCGTGTTTTTGTCGGGCGTGCCGTTCGGGCCCAATGCCTTCAAGGTGCTCGATTTCCAGCCGGGCGACGGCGGCGACAGGATCGATTTCATCTCCGTCCTTTTCAGCCTGGGCAGTTGGCAGCCGGGCTCCAACCCCTTCGCGGAACATGCTCTTCGGCTGCAGCAAAGCGGCGCCGATACGCTGCTGCTCTACCGCCTCCCCGGGGAGAGCGACGCGGCTCATCTTTTCGGCCAGCTCGTCGGCGTCGATGCGGGCAGGCTGACCCAGGCCAATCTCGGCTTCGCGCCGGCCGGCCTGATCCTGGTCGACGGCTCGGCCGGCGCGGATCGCCTGCTCGGCACCGGCGCGCCCGATGAAATCCTCGCGCGCGCCGGCGACGACACGGTCGGCGGCCAGGGGGGCGACGACCGCATCGTCGGCGGCGCCGGCGGCGATCGCCTGAGCGGAGGCGCGGGCGGCGATGTCTTCGTCTACGGCGACTCGTCGGACAGCTTTTCCGCTCTTCGCTCCGACGGGAAGAAGACGCTTCCGGATGTCCTTCAGGATTTCACCTCGGGCGAGGACCGGATCGATCTTTCCGCGATCGACGCCGTCCGGAATACGGCGCCCAACGACGCTTTCACCTTCATCGGCAGCGCCGCCTTCTCCGGCCACGCCGGCGAGCTGCGTTTCGAGATCGCGGACGGCATCGCGCGCATCGGCGGCGATCTGGACGGGGACGGCTTCGCGGACTTCCAGATCATGGCCGTGACCCCCGTCCTGCAGGCGGCCGATTTCGTCCTCTAGCCGCGGCCGGCGCCCCACCCCCAAAGCGCCCTCTTCCGGCCCTATTTCCTTGGCACCCGGTTGCTGCACTCCTAAAGGGCGGGGCATGACCGACAGAGACGAGACGTTCGACAAGGTCGCGAGGCTGATCGCGCCGTTCAACAAGAAGGGCGTGGCTCTGGCCGAGACGACCACCTTCGCCGGCGATCTCGAATGGGACAGCTTGGTGGTGATGGACTTCGTCGCGAACGTCGAGGACGAGTTCGACATATTGATCACGATGAACATGCAGGCCGAGATCGAGACCGTCGGCCAGCTGGTCGACGCGGTCGAGACCTTGAGGACGGAAGGATGAAAATCCTCCCCCGAACGGGGAGGGGGACCATCCGGTGCAGCCGGATGGTGGTGGGGCCGAGCCCCGGTCATGCGCCCGTCGACCCCTCCGTCAGCGCTCCGCGCTGCCACCTCCCCGTTCCGGGGAGGATTTGGTGACAGAATCCGTCGCCAACGCAATGAACCCGGCCGACGAGGCGCCGCTCGCCCCTTCGGGCCGCGACCTCTTTTCCAAGTTCGACGCCCTGATCGCCCAGCGCGAGGCGCTGCTCGCGACCGGCGTCAAGGACCCCTTCAGCCTGGTCATGGAAAAGGTGCTCTCGCCCACCCGCGCGGTCTGCAACGGCAAGGAAACCATTCTCCTCGGCACCTACAATTATATGGGCATGACGTTCGACGAGGACGTGATCGCCGCCGGCAAGCGGGCGCTCGACGAATATGGCTCGGGCACGACCGGAAGCCGGGTGCTCAACGGCACCTACCAGGGGCACAAGGAATGCGAGGAGGCGCTCAAGGCCTTCTACGCCATGGACCATGCGATGGTCTTCTCGACCGGCTACCAGGCCAATCTCGGAATCATCTCGACCATCGCCGGCAAGGGCGATTACATCGTCCTCGACATCGACAGCCACGCCTCGATCTATGACGGCTGCGCGATGGGCAATGCCGAGGTCGTGCCGTTCCGCCACAACGACGTCTCCGCGCTGGAGAAGCGCCTCGCCCGGATCCCGGCCGACGCGGGCAAGCTGGTCGTGCTGGAAGGCGTCTATTCGATGCTCGGCGACGTCGCTCCGCTGAAGGAGATGGTCGCCGTCTCCAGGGCCGCCGGAGCGATGGTGCTGGTCGATGAGGCGCATTCGATGGGCTTCATCGGCGAGAACGGGCGCGGAGTCGCCGAGGCGCAGGGCGTGCTGGGCGACGTCGATTTCGTCATCGGCACCTTCTCCAAGAGCGTCGGCACGGTCGGCGGCTTTTGCGTCTCCAACCATCCCAAGTTCGAGATCTTGCGGCTGGTCTGCCGCCCCTACGTCTTCACCGCCTCGCTTCCGCCCTCGGTCGTGGCCACCGCCGCGACCTCGATCCGCAAGCTGATGCAGGCCCCGCACAAGCGCGCGCATTTGTGGGAAAATTCCCGCCGCCTGCACGCGGGCCTGAAGGCGCTCGGCTTCCAGCTCGGCACCGAGGCGCCGCAATCGGCGATCATCGCGGTGATCATGCCCGATCTCGAGCAGGGCGCCGCGATGTGGGAGGCGCTGCTCGCCGAGGGCCTCTACGTCAACCTCGCCCGCCCCCCCGCGACTCCGGCCAACATGACCCTGCTGCGCTGCTCGCTCTGCGCCGAGCACAGCGAGGCGGAAGTGGGGGAGATCCTCGCCATGTTCGAGCGGGCGGGCCGGACGACCGGGGTGATCGGCTAGAGCGACTCCCGTATGTCTGATCGGCCCGTCATGCGCGTGGCCAGCGTCAGTTGGACGAAGGCCGTGCCGCCGGGGCGGGGGCCACGCGGATCGTGAAACGCCCCTCCCCGACTGTGGAGTCGAAGGATCGCGCGCGAAGATAGAGCAACCCGTCCGTCGCGATATCCAGCTCGAGCCGCGAATTACGCCCGTCCGCATCGTCGCTATAGGCGGCCTGCGCGAAGCCGATCACAGTCATCCCGCCCGCTTCCAGCACCGGGTCGAAATCCTCGCTCTCGAGCGTGATCACGATTCGCTCACCGGCGTGAACCTCAAGGGAATAGAGGCGATAGAAGGCGCGGACGGCGCCCCAACTGTCATGATCGAGGACGAGACCGGAATCCGGCCCCAGCCGCCCGGAAAGTGGCCGCGCGCGGTCGAACGGTTCCGGGTTGATCGACGCCGAACCGCCCCGCGTCAGCCGCAGCTGGAAGCTGCCGTGGTGGGGCGCCGGAACTTCGGTCCGAACGACATAGGTCCCGGTTTCCGGCAACACCGCAAGTACGGTCACATGCTTGTCGCGCGGGTCGCTGAAGCTGGCCGAGGGAGGGATTTCGGAACCTGAACCTGACTCATCGCGCTCGGCCAGCCACGAGCGGTCGAGCCTGCCGATCATCAGCCGGGATGGCAGGTTTGAATCGGAGTCGACTTGAATCCGCTCGCCTCTGGTCCCACTGAAACGGAACTCCCGGTAGCGGATGGACGTGCCGTCGCGCAGGGTCGCCGGGCTGCCGTCCTCCCATCTCCCTTCGACATGATCCCCTGTCAGCATCTCTATCTCAGGCAGCGTCGTGAGCCGGGTGGCGCTCAGGCGGTACTCTCCCCTCGTTCCGGCAAGGCCCTCGGCGCGGACGCGATAGACGCCCTCCGCCGGTGTGACGAAGCTGAGCCGCGCGTCAAAGGAATCGCCGCGATCGTCGTTGGTGACGAACGGCTCCTCCCCTTCGCTCCTGGAAATCGCGAGATACGGATCAAGTCCGCCGGCGCCGGGTCGCGTACCGGACGTGCTCTCCATATCGACCTGGACGGTGTCGCCAGCAGCCAGGCGCAGATTGAACTCCTCATAATGCCGGCCGTTGGCTTCGGGATCGTCGATCCCGATTGTGGAGACGATCGCTTCGCCGCCCAGGGCGAGGTCCCTTATCGGCGGCAATTCTGTCACTCTTAGCGTGAAATCGCCGACGCCGGAACCGAGACCCCGAGCCCGCACGACGTAGGTGCCGGCGCTGGCTGAGGTGAAGGTCACGGTCGAATTGAGCGAGCCCTGACCGTCGGTCCGGTCGTCATTGGCCCTCAACGGCTCGTCCTGATCGGGCGCTCTGAGTTCGAGATAGGTGTCGAAGCCGAATGAGTCGGCGCTCGCTGGAATTGCGTCCATGTCGATCCGAACCCCTTGGCCGGCTCGAAGCGTCAGCCGATAGTCCTCGTAATGGACCATGTCTTCCATTGTCGGGTCGTTTTCCCCGAGCGTCGATCGGATGCATTCGCCGACCGCAATTGTGCGCGACGCTTGAGCCGACGGCTCGGGACGAGCCTGGCACGTAGCGAGCGGCGGCGACGGAGCCGGCTGCGGAGCCGGCTGCCCACTGACGGGCTGGTTCCCCGGAGCCGCGGTTGCCAGCGCCAGCAATGCCCCTGCACAAAGCAAAATGGCCGTGATCCTGCGCGCCATGATTGTCCCCCTCCCGGCCAATTCTTCCCGCCCTCGAGATCATCCATTCATATTCTCTTCCCGCAAGAATTCCAGTTCGATGTCGAATGATTTGTCAACTGGCAGAGTCATGACAGGGGCGGCTGCCGCTCTTTTTTTCGAGACTCCCAAAGCCGGAGCGTATATCTTCGGCTCTTGGAACGGAATGCTTCCGGGTCCATTCAGGTCGTCTGTCCATGGGGGGCTGGATGAATCGGCGCCGACTGATCTGCTGCGCGATTCTTCTTGCGCTATTGGCGCCAGGGCCGCTGCTTGCCACGATCACGGTGAAGTCGAGCACCGCGCTGGAATTCTGGATCATCCGGCAGGACATCATGATCAATACGGCGCGAACCGCTGCTGACCAGCGCCGGCTGATCGGTGGGAATTCGCCCTACGGCCCCTGGCCGATCGGGACGCCGAGACGCGCCAAGCCCGGCGCCACTTACGTGGCATTTCCGGCCTGCGGGCCCAACCGGGAAATCAAGTCCGAAAGGTGGCAGCTGGTCGAGGCGGCGGTCAACCCCGCGGCCAACACAAATGTTAATGTGGAGTGCAACTGATGGACGGACTAACCTCGGTTACCAACCTGCTTCGCGGCCTCGGCGCGCTGATCGCCATCTTCCCGGCCGTCGCCGTCGTGTTCGGGCTGGTCGACATTCCGCCGACCCTGATTGATCTGGTCAAGATCATCTCCTTTTCAGTCAGCCTGATCGTCCTCTTGGGCGTTTTCCTATTGCGGTCGTGGATTCTGAATCTGAGCAACGGGCGCGCCGCGCTGCTTGCCGCGGTGGCGGTGGCGATCGGCGCGATCAGCCTGACCACCTACTTTCAGTTCGCCAACAGCCACACGGTCAAGATCGAGGAGAATCCGGAGGCGGAACGCTACTTCATCGTTCCGCTCAATCCCTCGCAGGCGATCCTCGACCGCGTCCGCCCGTTCGGTGGCGACTATGAAGAGGCGTTGCGCATGTCGACCCAGCGGGAGACGCTGGCGCAGCTGATGGAGGAGCAGCGCGCGTCGAGCTTGGCCATCATCAGCCTGTTGCTGATCCTTTCGCAGGTCTTGCTCATCGCGCCGGTGGTCGCCGCCGCCTGGAAGCTGGCCGGCGCGCCGGCCATCGTGCCCGAGCCGGCCGCCGCGGCCGCCGCGCCGCCGGCGCCAGCCGGCGAGCCTGCCGCGGTCGCCGCGCCGAATCCGCCCTCGACACGGGTTGGGCCCGGTTGATCGCCGGAGGATTGGGTCAAGTGATGCCGGGACTTCCAGAGGCCCGGTCCGCTGGCGCCTCGCCGCTCCTGCTTGCGAATAGAGCCAAACTGCGGTGAACCGAGCCTTCGCGGGGGGCGGAACGCCTGTTGCGCGCTTCACAATCCGTTCCGGCATCCCGTAGATTCCCCGCATGGCGGAGGTGGGACCGGAGACTGGAAGCGCGGAGAGCGGCGCGTCGCCGTGGCGCGCGCTGTGGATCAGCGCGGGAGCGCTCGCCGCCACGCTGGCGCTGATCGTCCTCATCCTCTCGATCACCTGGTCGAACCGCGCCCGCGACGAGGCGATCGGCTGGGAGCGGCGAAGCGCCGAGATCACGTTGCTCACCCGCACGATCGACGCGACCATCGCCCGCTCGGAAGCCGCGCTCGGCCGCTACGTGCTCGACGAAAAGCCGGTCACCTTTACCGCCTATTACAACGAGTGGCGCACCGCCGGCTGGCAGATCCGTCAGCTGACCAGGCTTGCCAGGGAGGATCCGGACCAGCTCTCCCGCGCGGTCGAGCTGCGCGCCCTCTACGAGCGGCGCGGCGCCGAGCTCGCGCCCGCTGCGAGCGCCGCCTCGCGCCGGGAGGGGATGGACGGCCTGCGCTTCCTCTATCAGGCCTCGCGCGGAGACACGCTCGGGCAGCTGCGGAGCAAGCTGGAGGAGATCGCCCGGGCCGAGCGCGTCAATCTCGAGCGGCGAATGGCCGAGACCCAGGGGCTCGTCACCCGCGCCGACACCTTCACCGAATGGCTCGGCTGGCTCGCAATCCTGATCGGCTTCGGAGCGCTCGGACTCGCGCTTCTCGCCTGGCGCTCCTACGCCGAAGGCGTGGCGGCGCGCCGCGAGGCCGAGGCCCAGGCGTGGCGCGCGCTCGATCTCGAAGAGGCGGTCCGCTCGCGCACCCGCGAGCTTTCCGACGCCAACGCCGCGCTCAAGGAGGAAGCGCGCGAGCGCGCCGCCGCCGAGGCGCAGCTCCGCCAGGTGCAGAAGATGGAGGCGGTCGGCCAGCTCACCGGCGGCATCGCCCACGATTTCAACAACATGCTGGCGGTCGTCGTCGGCGGCCTCGATCTCGCGCGGCGCAAGCTCCACGGGTCGCGCCGCGAGGTCGAGTTCCACCTCGACAATGCGATGGAAGGCGCCACCCGCGCCGCCGCCCTGACCCGCCGGCTGCTGGCCTTCGCCCGCGCCGAGCCTTTGCTTCCCGAGGCGGTCGCCCCGGCGCAGCTGGTCGAAGGCATGCTCGAATTGGTCGACCGGGCGATCGGCGAGCGGATCAGCGTGCGCACCGGCTTCGCCTCCGAGCCGTGGCACGTCTGGGCCGACCCCACCCAGCTCGAAAACGCCGTCCTCAACCTCGCGGTCAACGCCCGCGACGCGATGGAGGGGGCCGGCGACCTCACCATCCAGGTCGACAATGTCGCCCTCGCCGAGGCCGAAATCGCCGAGCTTCCCGCCGGCGACTATGTCCGCCTTCGGGTCTCGGACACCGGCAAGGGCATCGCGCCCGAGCATCTCGACCGCGTGTTCGAGCCCTTCTTCACCACCAAGGAGGTCGGCAAGGGCACTGGCCTCGGCCTTTCCCAGATCTTCGCCTTCGCCCGCCAGTCGGGCGGCGAGGTGACGATCGAATCGCAGGTCGGGCGCGGTACCAGCGTCTCGGTTTACCTGCCGCGCTCGGCCGCCGCGGCCGAGGAAGCGAGCGCCCGCCCGGCCAAGGCGGCGCGGCGCTCGTCCGAGCCGCCGCCTTCCTATCCCGGGGCCGCGGTCCTCGTCGTCGAGGACGATCCGAGGGTCAGCCGCTCCACCGTCGCCGCTCTGGAGGAGCTCGGCTACCGCCCCACCCCATGCGCGAGCGGCCGCGAGGCGCTCGAGATCCTCGAGCGCGACAGCGATATCGAGCTGGTCGTCACCGACGTGATGATGCCGGAGATGACCGGGACCCAGCTCGCCGCCCAGGTCCAGCGCCTCTACCCGCGGATCGCGATCCTGTTCGTCACCGGCTATGTCGGCGAGGCGGGCGACGCCGGAGACCTCGCCGGGCGCGACCTCTTACGCAAGCCGTTCACTCTCGACGCCCTCGCCCGCGCCGTCGCCGCGGCGCTCTCGGCGCGCTCGCCGGTCAGCGGATCGCGCCGCGCCAAAGCAGACGAGGAAGCAGCGTAAGCGCGCCAAGGATCGGCCAGCGCCGCTGCCACGGCTTGACCTCGATCCTCGTCCCCGCGTGGCGGTTGATCTTCCAGGCGAGATAGTCGGCGCCGCCGGCATAGGTGGTGGTCGCCTTGGCCAGGCGAAGGAGAGTCAGCGCCTTGCCCTTGCGCCGCGCTCGGCGCCACCAGCGTCGCATGGCCTCGGACGAAGCGACCAAGCCTACCTCTCCATTTGGGCCGGTTCCGGTCAGCTCCGCGATGCGCGCGAGGGTCGCATCGCCGATCCGAACATAGCGTTCATGATCCGCTTCGATGATGCTCGACGGCCGCTGCCCGCGCTCGGCCCGAAGTTCCGCGGAATAGGTCAGTTCAAAGCCCCGCCGCCATAGGTCGATCACGGTCACGTCCTTGTGCGGCTCCATCATCGGGATCGTGTATTGAAACAGAGTAGGAGCCGCATCGGCGACGATATCTATTACGCGTTCCCGCATGGCCTCATTCGAAATCCAGACCAGCCGGGAGGGCTGCGCAAATCTCGCCCAAACCGAGGTGCTCCCGGCCTTGAAGCCGATTTCGCGCCGGAAATCCGCTTCGCTCAGCACCGCATATTTGGCCGCCAGCCCGTCATGCTCGAACGGAAAGACGTTGGGCGGAAGCACCCGGTTGGCGAAGGCCAGCCACCCGCGCCCATAAGCCGAGCGGTAATCGGAGACGATCAGGTAGAAATCGAGCATCAGCCCGTCGAGCTGCTTCTCGCGAAGGCACGACCCATAGAACAACACCGCCCGCGCGGCGTCCGGATATTCGGCGGCAATCGCCCCCGCCATCGCCGCCACGCGCGGATCGACCGCCTGCGAAAGCTCGGCGGCGACGAGATCGTGAAGCGAAGTCATGCCCCCCCTTTAGCCGCGCCCGGCCGATCCGGGGAGAGGGCGGTTCCCGCCGCAAACAGGACAGCCCCCCTTTTCCAGCCTCAGGCCGCCTCGTCCGCTACCGCCCTCGCCACCAGCTCCGGCTCTTTGTCGATCACCTTCAGATAGGCGCGCACGGCGGGCGGGGGCATGTGGCGGCCAATCTCGTACTGGCGGATGTTGGCGAGCGGGATTCCGTAGGTCCGAGCGAACGCCTCCTGGCTGAGGCCGAGCCGGTTCCGAAGCATCCGGATCCGCCGCCCCATCTGCCCCCGCTCCACGCCGGCCACGCTGACGTCGAAATCCTCCGGGTCATTCGGATCCTTCGGGATCGCGATCATAGTCTCTTTGTTCACCGGCATTGCTCCTTCGCACCGAAATCAGCCGCAGCGTTTCGCCGCGCCAGACATGGACGACGGTCCACAGCCGCCCCTCCACCGTCCCGACCGCCTTGTAGCGATCCTCGCCGTCGATCGGCCGGGAGGAAGGCAGGACGATATGCGCGCCGTCCTCGAACACGCGCAGACCGAAGGCGAGCGCCACGCCGTGCTTGATCCGGTTGGCTTCATCCTTCGCCGAATCGAATTCGATCACGACGCAAATATATGTGATTCACTCAGCCGACGCAACCGCGCGCGCCCGGATCAAAGTACCACTTTGATCCGCTAAGCCGCCAGCCGCAGGAAATGCACCGGCGCCGTCGGCCTCAGCACGATCGGCCGGTCGTCATTGGCCTCGAACATCTCGCCGTCGAGGATAATGTTCGAGCGCGTCCCGGCGATCCGGATCTCGTCGCCGCGCTCGAGATGGACTCCGCGGATGGCGTGAAGGCCGAGCCGGCCGCGGATCGCGGCGAAGAGCGCGCCGAGGATCGAGATCAGGTTGCGCTCGATCACCAGCAGCTGCATCGCCCCGGCGCGCGGGCCCGTCCCGGTCATCGTTCCGTTGAGCAGAAGCCGCTCGAGCGTGGTCACCATGACCAAAGCGAAGCGCCCCTGCATCTCGCCGCTTTTCGTCACCGAAACCGTGATCGGCGCCCATTTGCCGGGGAGCAGGCGCGAGCGCCGGCCGATCAGCACCGAAAGGATGCCCATCAGGAAGGTCAGCCCGTGCGCCGCCCAATTGGGCAGGCCGAGCGGATAGATTTTGTGGCGGCAGAAGAGGATCGTGTCGGCGAGCGCCGCGCCGCCGAGGAACATGCCGAGCACCGGGCGCTCGCCGTCGAGCCGGCCGCCGGTCAGCGCGATCAGCTCGCGCGAGACGATGTGCGGCACCATGTCGGTACGCACCACGGCGAGGATCCGCTCGAGCGCCTCGATCGGGTCGCCGGCGGCGCCGAGATCGTGGGCGATGAGGTTGGTCTTGCCGTTGGGAAGCACCGCCACCGGCGGCGGAGTGTCGCCGAAATGGCCGCCCTGGTAGAGCTCCGTCAAAGCCGCCTGCACCGTCCCGTCGCCGCCGTTGATGACCAGCACCTTGGGCTTCACCCGGGCGATCGAGCGCAGCGCCTCGGCGATCTGGTCGACCCGCTCCACCTCGTAGTGGAAGATGTCGGCGTGCTGGGCGCAATAGCTCCTCACCTCCGGCAGAAGCGACTGGTTGCCGGTGGAATGCGGGTTGGAAAGGAGCGCGATCGATTTCATCTCATCCGTTTCCGGGCCGGATCGAGAGGCCCGAGCGATAGTTGAGGACGACGTTCACGCCGAGCGTGCCCTGGCCGACATTGACCGCGACGTCGCCGAAGCGCGGGCGAAGGTGCATCAGCGACAGGCTCGGGTTGCGCGAGAAGCCGCCGCCGTCGCTCCAGTCGCCGCGGGCATTGTCGCCGTCGACGTCGTGGCGCACCGCGACCGCATAGGTCCCCGGCTGCGGAACCGCGATGCACACCCGCATCGGCCCGCCCGGGGTCACCGGCACGTTGATCTTGCGAAGGGTCTGGCCCCTTTGCAGAAACGTGTTCGCGCTGTTGTAGATCGCGACCCGGATGTTGCCGGTGCGCTGGTTGAAATGGCTCAAATTGACGAGGATCGACGGCCGGCCGGAGCGGCAGGCCGCGGCGTCCGCGCCGAGCTGGGCCTGGGCGGCCGCGGGCAGCGCGCCGAGCGCCGCCGCCAGAAGTCCCGCCCGCAAAATCTTCAACTTCATTTCCCAAACTCCCAGGGTAGGGCCGAACGCCCGCGCGCGCATGAAGGGCCGCGGGCAAGGCCGTCTGCCTTTCCCCCATGGCCGCCCAGATCGTCTCCGCTTGCGGCGAAATAGTGGCGAAGGGGCGTCGAAAGGTTGGAAATCCGCGCACCCCGAGCGTCCGAACCGGCCAAAAGGCGATGACCGCGCCCCCACCTGCCTCTATAGCCGCCGGGCAAGGCGCCGCGTGGGGACCGTTGAGGCTTGAAGTTTCCGAACCAAATCGACCGCTATCTGACCCGGCTGATCCTCATTCCGCTGGTCGGCACGCTCTGCCTCGCGGCGATGCTGCTGCTGATGGACCGGATGCTTCGCCTGTTCGATTTCGTCGTCAGCGAGGGAGGGCCCGTCACCGTCGTGTGGCGGATGCTCGCCAATCTGATCCCCGAATATCTGGGCCTCGCGATCCCGGTCGGCCTCGCGCTCGGGATCCTGCTCGCCTTCAGGAAGCTCGCTTTGTCCTCGGAGCTCGATACGCTGCGCGCCGTGGGGCTCGGCTACGGGCGCCTGCTCTGGATTCCCTATTGCTACGCGCTGGTCCTGCTCGTGCTCAATTTCGGGATCGTCGGCTTCCTTCAGCCCTACGCCCAATATTCCTACCAGAATTTGCGTTACGAGCTGAGCTCGGGCGCGCTCGGCGCGTCGATCAAGGTCGGCGAGTTCACCAGTCTCGGGCGCCGGATGACGCTGCGCATCGAGCGCAGCGAGAATCACGGCACCGATCTTCACGGAGTCTTCCTGCGCATCGCCGAGCGCGGCGGGCGGACCGTCGCGGTCAGCGCCGATCGCGGCCGCTTCCTCGCCACCGACGATCCGGAGACGATCCTCTTCCGCCTCTCCAACGGCCGGCTGGTTCACGATCAGCCCGGCTATCGGGTCCCGCGCGTGCTGAGCTTCGTCCAGCACGATTTGCCGATCAACCTTCCGGCGATCGGCAATTTCCGCGGCCGCGGCGACGGCACCAAGGAGCTGACCGTGCCCGAGCTGTGGCGGCTCGGCGGCGATGCCAGCCTCCCGCGGGAGCGCCGCAACGCGATCCGCGCCAATTTCCACTTCCGGATGGTCGAGGTGGCGATGATGCTGCTCGTGCCTTTGCTCGCGGTGGCTCTGGCAGTGCCGCCCAAGCGAAGCACGTCGGGTCTCGGAATCTTCATCTCGATCGTGTTCGTCGTCACCTACCACAAGGTCAACCAGTACGCCGAGCAGATGGGGGCGCAGGGGCGGATCGATCCCTTCTTCGCCCTGTGGGCCCCCTTCCTCATCTTCGCCGGCCTGATGGTCTGGATGTACTGGACTCTCGCCCACATTCCGGGCGGCCAGCCGATCGGCGCTCTCGAGCGGCTGTTCGCCAGGCTGACCAAGGCGGTCGCGCGCCTGTTCCGGCGCGGCCGGCGGCGGAGCGCGGCGGCCTCGTGATCAACCTGTCCTTCTTCCCGTCGCGCCGGATCGCGCTCTACCTCTCGCGTCTGTTCCTGATGCGCAGCGCGGCGGTGCTGGTCGCTCTGGTCGGAATCCTGATGATGCTCGATCTGCTCGGCAAATCGGGCGACATCCTCGCCCATCCGGGCAACGGCGACGCGGAGCTGTGGCGCTATGTCGGCCTCAGGCTCCCCCAATTGCTCGCCCGCTTCCTCCCCTTCGCCGTATTGCTCGGCACCCTCATCACCTTCGCCGGGCTCAACCAGAACAGCGAGATCATCTCGATGAAGGCGGCGGGCATTTCGGCGCACCAGATCGTCGCGCCCTTGATCCTCGTTTCCGCGATGATCGCTCTCGTCCATTTCGGCTTCAACGAGCGCTTCGTCACCCGCGCGACGGCCACCTTGAGCGCGTGGGACGACGCCGATTTCGGCCCGGTCCCGCCCGAAAGCGGCGTGCAGACCAATTTGTCGCTGGTCCACGGCAACGACCTCATCTTCGTCAGCCGGGTGAGCGGGCGGGGCTCCGGCGTCCGTCTCGCCGGAATCACCATCTACGGCCGCGAAGGCGGGACGCTGCGGCGGATCCTCACCGCGCGAACCGGAGCCGCGGCGCCCGGAGCCGGGTGGGTGCTTCGCGACGCGACCCTGTTCACGGTCGACACGGGCCTGACGGAGCATATGGGCGCGGTCCGTGTCGGCAGCGACATCACGCCCGACGAATTCACCCTCGCCCGGGTCAATCCCGACGAGCAGGATTTCTGGCGCCTCAGGCGCTCGATCGCCGATCTGCGGGCCGCCAACCGCCCGACCGCTACGCTCTCCTCCAGCATGTGGCACAAGATCGCGGGCCCGATGTCGACGATGCTCATGCCCCTGCTCGCCGCGGTCGCCGCCTTCGGCCTCGCCCGCTCGGGCGCCCTGATGGTCCGGGCGGTGATCGGCATGGCGCTCGGCTTCGCCTATTTCGTCGCCGACAATTTCGCCATCGCGATGGGCAATCTCGGCGCCTACCCGCCCTTCCTCGCCGCCTGGGGGCCGTTCCTTTTGTTTCTGCTGGTCGGCGAGGCGGTGCTGATCCGGACGGAGGAGTGAGATGCTCTATTTGGCGATCAAGGCGCTCCTCTCCGGCATCATCATCGCGATCGTCTCCGAGGTCGCTCGGCGCAGCCCCGGCTGGGGCGCGCTGATCGTCTCGCTTCCTTTGGTGTCCATCCTCGGCATGATCTGGCTCTGGCGCGACACCCACGATCCGGTCCGAATGGCCGCCCACGCCGAGGCGACCTTCTGGTTCGTCCTGCCGACCCTGCCGATGTTCCTGCTGATGCCCTGGATGCTCCGCCAGGGCGCCTCGTTCTGGGCCGCGCTCGCCGTCGGGTGCCTGGTGACCGTCGCGCTCTACGGCACGATGACCTTGCTCGGGCCGCGGCTCGGGATCCGGCTTTGAAGGACGAAGTGCCGGCGCCGCCGCTTCCCCTGTCCGAGGCGGTGCGCGTCTGGACGCGGATCGCGGCGCTCAGCTTCGGCGGGCCCGCCGGGCAGATCGCGGTCATGCACCGCATCCTGGTCGACGAGAAGCGCTGGATCTCGGAGGAGCGCTTCCTCCACGCGCTCAACTATTGCATGCTCCTCCCAGGCCCCGAGGCGCAGCAGCTCGCCACCTATATCGGCTGGCTGATGCACCGGACGAAGGGCGGGCTGATCGCCGGCGGGCTGTTCATCCTGCCCGGCTTCGTCTCGATCATGATCCTCTCCTGGCTCTACGCGGCGCTGGGCAGCGTCGATGCCGTCGAGGCGCTTTTTTTCGGCCTTAAGGCGGCGGTGCTGGCCATCGTCCTCGACGCCGTGCGGCGGATCGGATCGCGGGCGCTCAGGAACAACGTCATGCGCGCCCTCGCCGCCGCCGCCTTCCTCGCCATTTTCTTTTTCGCAATTCCCTTCCCGCTGATCGTCGTCGGCGCCGCGCTGATCGGCTATGCCGCCAGCCGGGCCGGCTCGTCCGCCTTCGCCGGCGGCGGCGGGGGGCACGGGCCGGCCGGCTCGTCCGCGGTCGAGCCCGGGGACACCCTGCTCGGCGACCATGTGCCCGACCACGCCCGCCCGAACCTGCGCTGGTCGCTGCGCATCTCCGCCATTCTTCTGCTGCTCTGGCTGGGGCCGGTGGCGACGCTGCTGCTCCTGCTCGGCCCCGACGACGTGTTCAGCAGGATCGCGCTCTTCTTCTCGCAGCTCGCGGTGCTGACCTTCGGCGGCGCCTATGCGGTGCTCGCCTGGGTCGCGCAGGAGGCGGTGGAGCGGTTCGGCTGGCTCCAGCCGGGCGAGATGCTCGACGGGCTGGGCATGGCCGAGACCACGCCTGGGCCGCTGATCATGGTCACGCAATTCGTCGGCTTCATGGGCGCGTTCCGCCAGGCGACGGGCCTTTCGCCGATGGCCGCCGGGACGCTCGGCGGAATCCTCACCACCTGGGTCACCTTCGTCCCCTGCTTCCTGTGGATCTTCCTCGGC
Organism: Alphaproteobacteria bacterium; assembly: GCA_005883305.1. Taxonomy (NCBI): domain Bacteria; kingdom Pseudomonadati; phylum Pseudomonadota; class Alphaproteobacteria; species Alphaproteobacteria bacterium. The sequence continues at coordinate 1,894,902 of VBAC01000001.1, forward strand.
GCCCCGTTCGTCGAGCGCCTCCGCGGCAACAAGGCGCTGTCCGCGGCGCTCGCCGCGATCACCGCCGCGATCGTCGGCGTGATCCTGAACCTCGCTTTCTGGTTCGCCTTCCACACCCTGTTCCGCCAGCAGCGCCAGTTCGCCGCGGGCCCGCTCGATTTCGACCTGCCGGTGCTCGCCAGCGCCAACCTCCCCGCTCTGGTCCTCGCCGCCGTCGCCATTATCGCCATCTTCCGGCTCAAGATCGGCGCGTTGCCGGTGCTCGCCCTGTGCGCGGCGCTGGGCGCGGGATATTGGTTGGTCGCCGGGGCCAATCCGGCATAAGCGGGCCGATGCAGGACGATCCGCCCGCCCCTCCGGCCCCCGCCGTCACCCGGGGCGACGTCGCGCGCGGCGCCGGCCTCGCGGGCCTCTCGCGGCTTGGGGCGCTGATCGAGGCGCTGGCGCAGCCGCTCTACACCTGGCTGTTCGGCCTCTCCACCTACGGCATCTACATCGTCCTGTGGGGCGCGGTGAACCTCGCCACCAACATCGTTCACCTGTCGATGCCGCTCGCCCTTCAACGGGTGGTTCCGGCCGAGGACGAGGAAGGAGCGCACGGCGCGGTGCGGCTGGCGCTGCTGATCGCCCTCGTCCCCTCCAGCCTGATCGCGCTCGCCGTCACTCTGAACGCCCACGCCGTCGCGGCGATCTTCTCCGCCGCGCCCGAGGATTCCGCCCGCCTGCCTTTGGCCGTCGCCCTGTTCGCCTGGTCGCTGCCTTTGTGGACCTTCATCGAGGTCGCCACCGCCGCCGCCCGGGCGCGGCGCGCCTTCGGGCCCGAGATTCGCCTGCGCATCTTCTGGGAGCAGATCGCGCGCATCCTGTTCGCGCTCGGCTTCTTCGCCGCCGGCGCCGGCTCGCTCGGCCTGATCGCCGCCCATCTCTGCTCGCTGGGGGTGACCGCGTTGCTCTGCGTCCGCCTGCTCGGCCGCTATTACGATCTGCGCCTGATCCTGCGCGCGCCACTGCCGCGCGGCGAGGCCGGCAAGCTGGTCGCGACCGGCCTCGGCCTGCTCCCCTCGAACCTCGCGCGGCGCGCCCTGATCGACGCGCCGCCGGTGGTTCTCAACCTGATGCTTCCCGGCGCTCGCGGCGCCTCGGCCGCGGCCCTGTTCGAGATCGCGCGCAAGATCTCGACCGTGCCCCTGATCGTCCGCCAGGCCTTCCAATATGTGCTCGGCCCGCTCTCCTCGGCCCAGGCCCATGTCGACCGCGGCCAAATCGGGCCGCTCTACCATTTCGCCAGCCGGGTCTCGACCGCGCTCGTCGTCCCGCTCTCCGGCCTGCTGGTCTTCGCCGGAGTCGACGTTCTCAGCCTCTACCGCCCCGAGGCGCAGGGCGCGCTGCCTTTGCTCTTCATCCTCGTCGGCGCGCGCGCGGTGGAAGCGATCGTCGGCCCTGCCTCGGCGATCGTCGAGATGATCGGCCACCGCGTTCTGCCGACGCTCAACGCCTTCATCGCCGTGGCGCTCTTCGCGGCTATCGCCTTCTGGCTGGTGCCGGCGACGGGGCCGCTCGGCATGGCGGTGGCCATCGGCGCCGCGACGATCGTCTCGACCTACGCGGCGACCGTCGAGCTCCAGCTGAGCGACGGCCTCAATCCGTTCGACTACAAGCTGGTCCAGGGCCTCGGCCTCGCGCTCGCCGGCTGCGCCTTGATGTGGGGCGCGGAGCAGGCGCTGCACGGCCCCGCCCGCTTCGCCGCCTGCACGATCCTGTGGGCCGCCACCTCCTGGCTGACGCTGCGCTACGGCCTCACCCGGGAGGACAGGCTGGCGCTCGGGGGCCTGTCGCGGAGTCTTCGGCTCGCCTGACCCTTGCCTTTGCCGCTCAGACCGTTTTTCATGAAGGCTCAAGAACAGCGGGAGTGATCCGATGGCCCGGCCCATGCGTCCGTTTCTCTTCGTCCTTGCCGCCCTCGCCGCCTTGCTGCCCGGCAGCGCGCGGCCGCAGGCGGCGCCCGCCGCGCCGTCCCTGATCCGCGAGCGCTCCCCGCTGGTCGCCATCGAGCACGTTCTCGTCATCGACGGCACCGGCGCCGCGCCGCGCGCGGGCCAGACGATCCTCATCGACCATGGCCGAATCGCCGCGATCGGCCCCGACGGCTCCCTCGCTCTGCCGGCGGGCGCCTCGCGAATCGACGGGACCGGCAAGACCGCCATCCCCGGCCTCGTCGGAATGCACGAGCACATGTTCCGCACGTCCGCCGGCGACGGGGCGTTCAACGTCATCCAGGCGCCGGTCACCTTTCCCCAGCTCTATCTCGCCAGCGGCGTGACCACGGCGCGCACCGCCGGCTCGGTCGATCCGCACGGCGATCTCGGCATCAAGCGGGAGATCGAGGCCGGGCGGCTGATCGGCCCGGATCTCGATCTCACCACGCCCTATCTCGAAGGCGCGCCGCCGGCGATCGCCCAGCTCTACCCGCTGCGCGGCCCGGCCGAGGCGCGCGAGGCGGTGCGCCACTGGGCCGCGCTCGGCTTCACCTCGGTCAAGGCCTATATGAACATCTCGGCCGCCGAGCTCTCCGCGGCGATCGCCGAGGCGCACCGGCGCGGAATGAGGGTCACCGGCCACCTCTGCTCGGTCGGCTACGAGGAGGCGGCGCGCCTCGGCATCGACAATCTCGAGCACGGACCGTTCGGAGCGCCCGACGGCGAGCTCGACCCGCAGCGGGCAGCCGGCCATTGCGGCCGCGCCGGCGCCGACGCGCCGCTCGGCGCCGGCGCCGTGATCCGCCACATCATCCAGAACGTCGCCCCCGACGCGCCCGAGGTCCAGCGCATGATCCGCACCCTCGTCGAGCGCCGCGTCGCGATCACCTCCACCCTCGCCGTCCTCGAAGGCGGCGACCGGCCCGATCTCGAGGCGACGCCGCACCTCCAGGCCCTGCTTTCGCCGGACACCTGGCGCGTGCAGGTCCGCCGCCACTCGGCCCAGCGTCCCGCCGCGGCCTTCTTCGCCATGATGCTGCGCAAGGAAATGGCGTTCGAGCGCGCCTTCGCCGCCGCCGGCGGCCTCTTAATGGCCGGCGCCGACCCCACCGGCGACGGCCACGTCATCGCCGGCCTCGGCGACCAGCGCGGGGTGGAGTTGCTCGTCGAGGCGGGCTTCACCGTGCCCGAGGCGATCCGAATCGCCACGCTGAACGGCGCAATCTATCTCCGCCGAGAGCGCGAGATCGGCAGCCTCGAAGCGGGCAAGCGCGCCGACATCGTTCTTCTGGATGGCGATCTCGCGCGCGACGTCCGCGCCATCACCCGGCCTCTGATCGTGTTCAGGAACGGGCTGGGCTACGATTCCCAGGCGATCTACGCGAGCCTGCGCGGCCAGGTGGGGCTTCATTGAGGTCAATCGATCGAAGAATTGATGGTTCGGATTTCATTACGGAGTCAGTTCACATCGCTTCGATTGTGAATATTCGCCCGAAGTAGTAATATCGAGTCGCGGTATCTTTGCCGCAATCGGGATCATCTCAGGATTTCCATTCGGAATCCGCGCCGCGGCCATGCCTGCGGCGGCGCATTCATATTGGCGGGAGCTGGGCTATGGCGAAGATTTTGATGGTGCTCGACGGCGGCTACCGCTTTTCGGCAGACGACGGCATCGACGATTTCACCTATATCACGCTGGTCACGGCGCTCGAGGAGGCCGGACACCAGGTGACCAAGGCGCATCGCCAGTCGGACACCAGCGCCACCCACCAGGACTTCAATTTCGAGACCGACCTCGACCTGCTCGATTTCGACGTGCTGTGGATGATCGGCAAGGACGGCCGCAACGGCTTCAACTCCGTTACCCCCAGCGGCAAGGGTCTTGGCGACCCCGGCGACCCCGTGATGGTCGGCCAGCTTGCCGCGATCGCCAGGTTCATGCAGGCCGGCGGCGGCGTGTTCGCGACCGGCGACCACGACAGCATCGGCTCGATCATGTGCGGCCACATCCCGCGCGTCAGGGTGATGCGCGCCTGGTATGGCGAGGGCGATGGCTCCTCGCCGATGGAAACCGATTTCCCCACCTTCCCGCGCAACTATCCGCGGAGCAGCGCTGGGCGGGCCGACACCACCCAGCGCAGCGGCCTGAGCAACTACAATGGGGACGCGAGCCTCGTCTGGTTCGAGAACCAGTCCGATTCCACCCCGCAGACGATCACCGCCAAGCCGCCCGTCCACCCGATCCTCCGCCGCGACGACGCCACGGTGATCGCGGTCTTTCCGGACCATATGCACGAAGGCAAGGTGCTCGACGACGTCGGCAACAAATACGATTACACGCTTTCGATCCCGATCGGCGCCGAATCCTTCGTGGAGTTCCCGCTGGTCGCGGGCAATCGCGAAATGCCCCGGATCGTCGCCAGCGGCCAGACCACCGGCTACACGAACAAGTCTGTCACCGACGGCATCCTCGACATGAATACCGAGCTTTCGGCGATGAAGGAGGTCGGCACGTTCAGCGTCTATGACGGGCGGCAGGCGGGGGTCGGTCGGATCGTCACCGGCTCGACCTTCCACCACTATATCGACATCAACCTTGCCGGCGACAGCAGCGTCGACAACGCCGACAAGGTGGCCAAGGCCGGCCCGGATTCGGTGAAGGACGAGGGCTTCGCCTACGATCCGCCCTCCGTCCCTGGCGCCTTCGCCGACATCAAGGCGGTCTACGCGAACATCGCCGACTGGCTGGCGCGGCCCCGGCCGGCGATCACGATCGTCCTCGAGCGCAGCACGTTCAGCCAGGACGAGGCCAATGCCCAGCCGCAATATGACGGCGCGGTCCTGGTCTATGTCGACGGGCTGAAGCCGAGCCAGTTCCCGGGCGGTCCGCTCGACGACCTGACGCCGTCGGCGACCGACCTCGGCAACTGGGCGCCGCAGCTGACCTTCGCCGAGCCCGCAGGCCTTTCGATCGAGGCGATCGGCGTCGACAGCGACGACCCCGCCTTGCCGGACCGGCTCCAGCGCTTCACCTTCCGCTACCGGCTCACGATCAACGCCGCCTCGGCCTTCGCCTTCGCCGAAATGTTCAACACGATCGAGCTCGATGCCGTGCTGAACGCTCTCGACGTCCCCGCGCCGCTGACCGACAAGGCGTGGATCCAGCTGGTCAAGTCGGCCAATCCCTTCAGCCTCGATCTCGACAACGCCAACGACACGGTTTGGCTGAGCTCGGATCTCAAGATCTTCCCGGTCGTCGCCGGCGGGGGCGAGTCCATCGCCGGCTACAGCCTGGCCGCCAACGCCTCGCGCACCGTCGCGCTCGATTTCCTGAAGAACGTGGTCGACCATATCTCGATCAACGACTTCGTCCACCTTCCCTCGGGCCAGCAGCAGTCCGCGCTCAGCCCCATCCCGCAGACCACCCAAAATCCGAAGAAGAACGTCTACAATTTCGCGCTTGCCCGGGTCCGGCTGAGCCCCGGCGGGGCCGATGCGAACGACGTTCGCGTCTTCTTCCGAATCGTCCCCTCGCCAACCACGGCGGCGCTCACCTTTCATGGCGCGACCGGCAGCTACGAGAAGACCGCGGGCGGATGGGCGGCGCCGGGCAGGAACGGCGCCCACACCGACTGGGTCTCCTTCCCGGTCGTCGCCGAAGCGCGCAACCCGGCCTACGCCTCCCAGACCGACGGCAATAACGAGAAGGACGTCGGCGCCGGCGCGTCGGTCATCTTCGGCGCCCTGATCGACAACAATCTGGGCGACGATTATCTCAGCGCCAATCCCGACGGCAGCGGCGGGATGAAGAGCCTGTCGGAGCTGATGGTCGGCGAGCATCAGTGCATCGTCGCCCAGATCGAATATCCCGGCGCGCCCATTCCGGACGGCGCCACGCCCTTCGCCTCCGACAAGCTCGCCCAGCGCAACATCGCCTTCAGCGAGATCGCCAATCCCGGCCTCGATGCGTCGCGCATGGCGCTCCACACGTTCGAGATCGAGGCGGCGCCGAACACGGTCAGCGAGGCCTTCCCGCCGGACGAGCTGCTGCTCGACTGGCTCGGGTCCGTGCCCGACGGAACCGAAGTGCGCATCTACGTTTCCGGCTGGCAGGCCGCCGACGTGGTCGCGCTCGCCGACCGTTTCTACGCGCGCCACGACATCCGCGAGGTCGACGCCCACACGATCGCGCTGCCCGGCGGCGGCACCCGCTACGTGCCGCTGCCGCCGAGCCAGCAGCGCGGGACTGGCGTTCTGATCGCCGATTTCCCGATCGGCGTGAAGCGGGGGCAACGCTTCGATCTCGCCGTCCGCCAGATCACCAACCGCATGCGGCTGGTCGAGCCGCCGCCGCCCAGGGTGACGAAGATTTCGCGGGAAGAGGCGGCTGCCCTCCTTCAGCCGCAGACCGGCGCAACGGCGGCGGCCGCGCCCCCGCGCGGCGCGTTCGATCTGGGCGGCAACCGCACCTTGGTCACCGATCTCAGGCTGTTCGACGACGAGGGCGATCATGCGCTGATCGTCGAGCATCCGGAAGCCCAGGCGGTGGCGGCCGCGGCGGCCCAGTCCGGCGTCTGGCGCGAGACGGTCGGCGCCTTCCAGCTCGGCATCCCGGTCTCGGTCAAGGGCGCGATGCTGCCCTATCACCTGCAGCTTCTCTCGATAATGCGCTGGCGGGCCGAGAAGATGAAGCCGAACGCGCGCTGGCACGCGACCTTCCACCGCTACCTCGCCCTCCTCGCCGAAAAGGTCCGGGCGCTCGGCGGCGATCCTTACGCCGTCCCGGCGACTCCCGACGGCATCTTCCCGATGCCTGGCGACGGAGACGGCCACGGGGGGCATGGCGGAGATGGTGGGCCCTGGGGAGACGGGTCCGGGGGAGACGGCGCGCACGGTACGGCCGCGCGGCACCGCTGGCACGCCTGGCACTGGCTCATCCTGCTCCTGCTGGCACTGATCCTGCTCGTGCTGCTGATCCTGTTGCTGCGGATGGGCTGAGGGGCCGCAGGTTGGACGGAACCAAGGTCCGATTTGCGCCCATGTCCGACCTTCGGCCACTCTGACCGCTCCCCCGAAAGCCGCCGGTTAATCGGTGCAGCCGCGTGACCAGTATGCACCCTACCTGTTCGCTGGTCATTGCAGCCAGCCAGCGTGCCTGGCTCGCGCGCCCGAGGTTTGTGTATCAGGTCGGGGAGCCGGTCTCGATCGGCTGCAGGATGAAGCCGGGGAAACTTACAATGTTAGCAGTGTCGCCTAATGTCGCGCTGACAGCTTCATAGGTCTCCGATGTGGAGACAATGACCTGTTGTCCATTCTGCGCGGACTGCGACGCGGAACGCAGAAACTCGAAAAGACTGGACGATTCCACTTCCTGCTGACCGGGTTCGTCGAAGATCGCCAGCCCAGGATGGTTCACGCTTAAATCGCGCATCAACTCCAGGCAGGACAGGTAATAGGCCCATTTGAGCCTGATCGCGTCGCTCGCCGACATCTCGAAATTGATCTCTTTCTCCACCGTCTCACCCTTGTCGTTGCGGAGCACGAGAGGGCGGAAATTATCGTATGACAGAGAAATCTCGCCGGGCTGAAAAGACCGGAAGCCGTAGCGCTCGAGATGACGGCGGATGCCGGTTTGCAGATGCTCGATTTTGCGTTTGTCGGCCGCGGTGAGTTCGTCAGCCGGAAGCTGTCGCAAACTGCTGGTCGCCAGCGCCCACTCGGACGCAATCTCCCTGAGTTCGTCCAACAGCGAGTTCGCAAGCTCGTCGATGCTCTCCAAACGGTCGATGAAGGCCTGGAGCCGGACAATCTCCTCGATCGCTGCGCGAGATGGCGAGGCGCTGGGCCGCGTCAATTCCTGACGAAGCACCCGCAATTGCTGCTGCCTGTCCTGAAGATCCCGTTCGGACCCCCGATAGCGCGCGGCGATCTCCTGCAATCGCTCGCGCGAGTTGAGCAGAGCGGAGCGATAAAGTTCGAGCTGGGATTTGACGAACGCGATGTTCTCATCGAGTGCCATTCCCACGCTGTCGACGGTCGGCAACAGTTCGTTCGAGACACCCTGATGACACGTCGGGCAAACATGCTCCGACGCCGCGCGTCCAAGTTCAGAGCCAAGACGCTGCAGCTTTTGTGCATCCTGATTGCGCTTCAAATCCGTCTCAAGCGCGGCCACCCGCTCTTCGAGCGCCGCATTGTCCTGCGTTTCGGCGCCATATTCGCCCCGGACCGCCTCTAGGATCGCCGATAGCGCGTCGAGCTGTGACCGAAGGTCCGTCACGCGCGCCTGGATGTCCGGCGCGGCCTGCTCGACGGTTTCGACCTGACTGGCCTCAAGCTCGGCCACCCTGCCGGTGGCGATCTGCAGCACATCGGCAAGCCGGGTCCATTCGCCCTGATAATAGAGCTGCAGGTCAAGCGTCGGCGCCGCCGCAAACTCTGCGCTCGGTTGGAGGGCAAGACCCCTGATTCTGCCCACGCGGGCTGCTGCTTCTTCCATGCCCTTGCGACGGTCCGACCAGCGCCCCAGCAACTCTGAGATCGCCGCCCGCAATTCCGCACGCCGCCGGCGGTTTTTCGCAGTCTCCAGATCGAGCAGAAATTCCATGACCCGCCTTGCAACATCCTGGATGCGCAAGAAGGTCGGGAACGGACCCTGGATTGAGGACCATCCTCGCTTCTGCTCGACGAAGAGCATCGGGAAGATCGCCTCGAGATACAGAGGGCATTCCGTTCCGTCGTAGCGGGCGACGATGGGCAGATCCCAGTCGAGGAACTGCGCGAGAAAGGCGTGAAAGCCGCTCTCGTTCGTCGCCGAGCCGCCATCCAGAACGAAATAATCGCGTTGTTCGCCGCGCGGAATTTCGGAGCTCAGCGACGGACCGTTCCAGGTTTGGATCAGCTTCGTGCTCTTGTCGCCGACCACATCGCGATGGAGCACGACGATCTCGCCCTGCGCGTTGGCGATCTCAAGCTCGACATAGGATTGCAGGACGAGATCGTAAGGATCTTCCTTGAACTGGTGGATTTGCTCGCGCATCGCATAGGGAAGCGGAACCGTGAGCTGCGGGCCAAGCGACCGCTCCAGACCGAGCGCATAGATGATAGCCTGCAGGCAGGTCGACTTGCCGGATGTATTCGGCGCCTGGACGACATTGAGGCCGGCTTCGAACGGTATGTCGGCGCCGAAGGCACGCGTCGCCGTGAAGGAGCGCAGGCGCAGATGCCGTAGCTGGATCATGCCCGCACCTTCTCGCCAAGGAGCGCGCCGACCCCAGTCTCGGTTATCAGCTTGGCCAGCTCGGCGACGGCGGCCCGCTCCTCGACCAGCGCATCCTCGACGCCTACTACGGCTGCCGCTGCATCGACGCCGGTCTTGGTGAGCTGTAGCGCGGCCCGGCCGGTCGCCTTCGTCCAGATGGCCAGTTTCTCGCCAACGACAAAATCAACAGCGCGGGCGAATGCCGGTTCAACCCTCAGATTCCACGGCACTGCGGCGTGTGTGCCGGACAGGATCGTCTTCAATTTGTCCTGCTGACCCGAACGAATGGCGTCGTTGATGATGTGGAGTTTGGCCAGGGAAGCGCGATTGGCGCGCGAGCTTCCCAGCATCGCCATGATGAGTGCGACGCGCCATGCAATGCGAAGATCGCCGGGAACCGGGACCGGACGGCGCCGAAATGAGAAACGCCGGTTGGCAAGATCGATCTCCGTCACGATCAGCCCGCTTCCGGAAAATCGAGCGGGCAGCGGATCAGCCAGTCGCTGACGGTCCCCAAAGCGATCTGCGTGATGACGCCGGCTTGAAGCGTGGGCAGCGCCTTCGCCAGCGATTCCTCGATCTTCTGGGTGCTGCTCTGCAATTGCTCGGCGGGGAGGGTCGAACTGGCGCCAACGGCAATCAGCCGGGTCTCTTCCGCCTCGATCGATTGATAGGCGCGCTCCCAAAGCACCGCATGGTTCTGGCGCAGCTGATCGAGCGCATTCTCGCGGTAAAGATGCGCTTTCACATAAGCATCTCGCCGAGTGGCGATCTGCCGCGCCGTGGCGGCCGAACCATAAGCTCGTCCGAGCTTCTCATCGATCCGCGTTCCGATCGACGTCTCACCCGCGGCCGAGACATCCACAGGCGTCGGCATGTCGATGCTCAAGGGCGGGCCGAGCGACAAGGCTTTGAGCTGTTCGATCTCGCCGGCAAAATCCTCCTGCGAATGGCACAGAGCTTCGAAGTCGTCGGCCAGGAAGCTGAGACTCTGGCCCTTAAGGGCAATTCCGCGATTGCGGACGTCGGCAACCACATCCTTGTTGTCGAGGAAAGGGCACAGCAAAATCCATCGATTGACCGAAATGCCCGACAGGATCGCTTCGATCTTGTCCTTGTTCTTGGAGAGCTTGGGAAGGTCCCGGCCCGCCTTCGCCTTCATCGCGCTGGCGGCCTTCTTGACGTCCGAAACCTCTTCCGGCGCATAGCATTGGTATAGGCAGCCATTGGTGGTGAAGAATTCCAGACCGGCGTCGCCGCCGACGGAGTCGGGGACGATCTGGACGTTCTCTGGGCCGTGGCGGCGCTGGACGAGTTGCAGCGCGAACGCCTGCCACTCATCTCCCTTCCACGCGCGTCGAAAGCCCATACTTCGTCCCCCTGCATATTAGCCTAGTGTGGGAAGTCGACGCTGCAAGAGGATTTAGCAAAGCGATTTTGGCGAGAGGTTGCGAGCGGCAGTCATCAATAGCGGCCTGTCAATCACGAGGGCAGCACTGAACGGCAGCTATCCCAGGAGATTCTGAACGCCTGACATTCTGCAGACCGCCTGTTGCAAGCCCCCGGCGATCGACCTCGGCGATGTCCGCTTTCGCACTTGCGCTACCCATAGCTGCCAGTCCGTAACCGGCCACTTTCAGTCAGAAAGAGCATGGGCCCTCCGAGGCAGGCAACGATGCTGCTCTCTGTTCCGACCGCGGCCGCAATGCTAATCGCCCCCCGATGACCGACAATCCAATCCTCGCCTACGGCGCCTGGCTCGCCGAAACGCCCGCCGACTGGCCCGCCGAGGCGTGGGAGGCGGCGCGTCGCGCGTTCGTCGATACGATCGCGGTCGCCGTCCCGGGCGCCGTCGAGCCCGTCGCCCGCAAGGTCTTCGCCGCCGTTTCCGGCTGGGGCTCGGGCAGCTCCACCGCCATCGGCCAGGGCGCCCGACTCCCCGCCCCGTGGGCTGCCCTCGTCAACGGCACCGCGGCCCACGCGCTCGATTTCGACGACAATTTCGATCCGGCCAAGGCCCATGCCAGCGCCGTGCTCGTCCCCGCAATCCTCGCCCTCGCGGAGCAGGAAGGCGCCTCGGGCCGCCAATGCCTCGACGCCTATGTCGCGGGCCTCCAGATCCTCGGCCGGGTCGGCCAGGGGGTGAACCCCGCGCACCGCAACCGCGGCTGGCACGCCACCGCAACGGTCGGCGCGATCGGCGCCGCCGCCTCCTGCGCGCGTTTGTTGTGGCTCGACGCGCGCTCCGCCGCCCACGCCGTCTCGCTCGCGACCAGCATGGCCGCCGGCTTCATGAGCCAGTTCGGAACCATGGCCAAGCCGCTGCACGCCGGCCTCGCCGCGAAATCCGGAATCCTCGCCGCGAGCCTCGCCCGCTCCGGGATCGACGCCGGCCTTTTTACGCTCGACGGGCCCACCGGCATGAACCGGCTGATGGTCGGCCCGGACTACGAGCAGCTGCGCGACACGCTGAGCCACGTCGAGCACGGCCAGAACCTCCGCTTCGAGACCGCCAGAGTCGGTGACCCGCTCCTCCTCCTCTCCAGCGGCCTCAAGCTCAAGCGCTTCCCCAATTGCGGCAGCGCCCACCGCGCGATGGACGGCCTCGCGGAGCTGATCCAGGCCCACGGCTTCGGCCCCGCCGACATCGCCGAAATCCACGTCCGCGCCCCCGTCACCCACCTCAACAATCTGATGTACGCCGATCCCAAAGACGCTCTGCAGGCCAAGTTCAGCCTCGAATACGGCCTCGCCTGCCTCGCAATCACCGGCAATTGCACCCTCGCCGACTTCACCGACGCGGCGGCGATGCGCCCCGAAATCCGTGCGCTCTATCCGCGCATCCACCGCGTCCCCGTCGACAAGGCCGAGGGCGAGTTCCCGACCGAGGTCGAGGTCCGCCTGACCGACGGCCGAACGCTCGAAACCGCAATCCCCTGGCCCGCCGGAAGCCTCGCCCGCCCGTTCACCGACGCCGAGCTCTGGGCGAAGTTCGAAGGCTGCACCGCCGGTCTCCTCCCCGCGCCCCGCGCCGCCGCCCTGCGGGACGCGCTCGAGCGCCTCGCCGATCTTCCCACGATTGAACCGCTCACGGCCGCGCTCTACGAGGCGCTGTCATGAGCGACACGCGCTACACCGCCCTCGTCCTCGCCGCGAGCCGCGGCAATCTCGATCCGCTGGCCCAGGCCGGCGGAGTCTCCCACAAATGCTTCATCGACATCGCCGGCCGGCCGATGCTCGAGCGCGTGGTCGAGGCGGTGATCGCGGCGGGCCGCTTCAGGCGGATCGTCGTCGGCATCGAGGCGGAGAGTATCGCGGAGGCGAAGGCGCTCCTCGCCGGCCTCCCCGGCGCCGGGGCCATCGACTATGTCCCCACCCGCGAAAATATCGGCGCCAGCGTCGCCGCGGTCGCTCGCCCCGATATGCTTCCTTTGGTCGTCACCACCGGCGACAACGCGCTGCACACCGGCGAGATGGTCCGCTATTTCTGCGATTCGCTCGACGGGCTCGACGAGGACGGAGCGATCGGCCTCACGCCGGCGCGCTTCGTGCTCGAAAAATATCCCGAAGGAAACCGCGCCTTCCACCGCTTTCGCGACGGCGCCTTTTCGAGCTGCAACCTCTACGCTTTGCTCACCCCCAAATCGCTCGACGGCGCGAAGATCTTCAACTCCGGCGGCCAGTTCGGCAAGAAGCCGAAGCGCCTGATCGGCGCCTTCGGCCTGTTCGCCTTCCTCCTCTACAAGAGCCGCCTGTTCACGCTTCGAACGGTGATGAAGGCCCTCTCCCGGACCCTCGGCCTCAGGACCGCCCCGGTGCTGATGCCCTTCGCCGAAGGGCCGATCGACGTCGACCGCCAGGTGGACTGGGATCTGGCCAATAAAATAGTGAAGGCAAGAGAGGGCACGGCGGCCTAGCGCGACCCCGTCATTGCGAGCATAGCGAAGCAATCCAGTGCCGCTTCGAGGCCCGCTGGATTGCCGCGTCGCTCCGCTCCTCGCAATGACAGGCTCGCATGGATATCCCTAAAGCACCCGGATCCGCGGCTCCCGCTTCGGCCTGAACAACTCCGTCAGCGCCCAGACCATCGCGTCCGCCCGGTCGGGCGAATCCCGCGGCCCGAAATAGCCGCCGCCCGCCGTCATCCCGCACAATTGGTCCTCCAGCTCGGGAAAGCGCCCGGCGATCTTCACCTGCCCGGCCTCGAAGCGCGCGGCGATCGGCTCCGCCCTCGCGACCTTCCCCCTGCTGGCGCTGACCAGCCGCACCGGCAGATGCGGCGCCGCCCCGGCGAGCGTGCTCCCCACCATGTCGCCGCCATTGTTCTTCTCGGCGATCACCCGGTCGGCGCCCCACTGCTCCACCGCCGCCGCGACCTTCAGCGCCCACCCGTTCGGCGTCGCCCCCTCGATGCTGTGGTCGCCGAGCACGTAGGCCATTCCGTCCGCGTCCATCCCGCAGGCGACGATCCCGCACGTGCCCGCCGCCGATGCGGGCGGATCGACCCCGATCACGATCCGCATCAGCCGGGGACAGTTGCCGGCAACTGTCCCCATTTCAGGCGACCTCAGCCTCTCCACCATCTCTCTCTCCCACAAGGCCCCTTCCACGTCTTCGAACAGCACGCCGTCCAGCTCCTGCCGCCCGATCCGCGTGCCGCCATATTCGGCGGTCATCGCGATCAGATAATCCTCGGCATTGTGCGGATTGTCAGCCGTCCGCCCGCCCGTCATCGCCGTGTCGGGAGCCGCCACGATCGCCTTGAGCGCCCGCACCGGCGCCGGCGTCGTCGTCACGAGGATTCGCGGCCTGGTCCCCAGCCGAAGCCCCATGCGAAGGTTCATGAAGGCCTCGCCCGCCCGCCGCCACTTGGCCAGTTCGTCGCACCAGGCGAAATGGTGCTGCGGCCCGCGCAGCATCGCCGGGTGAGCGCCGGAATAAGCCTGAGCGACCGCTCCGGAGGGGAAGGCAAGCTCCCCCCTGCTCGGCCGCCAGAGAGGCGCCTCGTCCGACCGCGCGGCGGCGAGCAGCCCGCTCTCGCCTTCGACCATCACCCGCCTCGCCTCGTCCAGGCTCGCCGCGACCAGCGCGATCCGCGCGTCCGGATGCGCGCGCGCGAGGCTCCACACCCATTCGGCCCCGCACCTTGTCTTGCCGCAGCCGCGCCCGCCCATCAGCAGCCAGATCCGCCACTCGCCTTCGGGTTCGATCTGCCCGTCGAGCCGCTGCCAGCCCCATTCCTCGTCGATCGCCCGGATCGCCGGCGGCGGCAGCAGTTCGAACAGCCGCCGCCGCTCGTGCGCCCGCAGCTGCATCGCCCGCCGCAACAAGTTGCGCCATTTCTCCTCCCTCACCGCAAATCCTCCCCCGGATTTCCGGGGGAGGGGGACCAGCCGCAGGCTGGTGGAGGGGCCCCTTCCGCCCCGGACTCTCCACACTCCCCCCTCCCTTCCTTAAGGGAGGGGCCGGGGGTGGGTCCCCGCGCAGCGGGGCCTTCTTCTGCTGCCGCCTTCCCCCGCCGCCGCTCATTCCTTTCGAACGCCGTCAGCTTCTTCTCCAGCGCCGCCATCGCCTCCTCGAATGTCCAGCGCTCGCGCACGCGCTTCGGCGCGCGCCGCCCGATCCGCCCGTCCGCGCCGCCGCTTTTATATTCGCGAAGCAATTGCAGGCTTCGCTCGAAGCTTTGCGCAAAGCCCGCCCCGCTTTTGGGGCGGATCCGATAGGCTTCCTGCGCCGCGCGCTGCTGTTGCAGGGTCTCGGCCTCGAGCAGCCGGTAGCCGGTCTGCAGCGCCGCCTCGAAGCCTTGCGCGAACGCCGGATCGTTCATCAGGTGATCGTAGACCGAGTCCACCGAGACGCCCGCCGCCTCGGCCGCCGCCGCGAGGTTGCAGCTTCCCGCGAAATGATCCAGAAAGGCTTGCTTGCGCTCGCGGGTGAACCGCATCCGGCGGCTGCGCTGCTTCTGGTAACGCCGCCCGCACTGGCCCAGCACCAGCACCGGCCCGCCGCTCTTCACCACCGCCTCGGCCCAGGCCGCCGCGAACGCCGGATCCCGGTCGCGCCGGTAATAGAGCGTCGAAAGCGCCACTCCCGCGGCCCGAGCCGCGTCGGCAATCAGCGCGCCGCCCTCGACCGCCGCAACGAACGCCGCCATCTGGCGGCCGTCGAGAGTGAGGCGCAAACCCTTGCGCCAGCCTTGGCCGGGGCCTGTTCGACGCGCCGAGGGCTTCTTCCTGTTCTGTTTTTGTCCTTTTTGGTCCATCGTTATCCTGCCTCGCCCGCGAATCGGAACAAAGGAGGATCGCAAACGAAAGCCAATTTTGCAAGGGGGTGGGAAAATATTTTTACCGGTTTGGTTTTACGTATCTCGGGGACTAGTGTTCTGACAGATTGTGATCCATTGAGGGGTCCGGTGAAGATGTGATGGCCAAGAAACCAAAAGAGCCGCCACAGACTGGCGAGCATCGGACCGATAAGAAGCAAGACTCTCTGCTCGAACTCCTGCGGAGCGTTGATCTGTCCGGCTTCGATCTGACCCGCGACCGCGACACCGGCCGGGACTAGCCCGCCACAGCTCTGTTTCCTTCTTGTTCTTCCGGCGGGACTCGTTATGACATTATGACAGAAACAGACCCAGGGAGACGCCGCATGAACATCCAGGCCCGACTGGAATTCCAGAGATTGCGGCAGATGGCAGGGCTCTCGTTCGACGAAGTTGCCACGCTGGCGTACGTCTCGGCGCGGCAAGCCCGACGCTACGAAGATTTTAGCGAGGCGGGCTGTGATCCTTCCCCGCTCGTGCTTGAAAAACTGCTGGGCGCATCACGATGGAACGAGGCCGTGGAGCGGACGGAGCCGAATTCCGGGCAGGCATCCGAACCAAGCTTCACGTTTATCGATCTGTTCGCGGGAATAGGAGGGCTACGTCGGGGCTTTGAGCCGGTCGGTGGCGAATGCGTTTTCACCAGCGAGTGGGATCGGTATTCTCAAAAGACATATCGAGCCAACTTTGGTTTTGAGCACCCTCTAGCGGGGGACATTACCAAGGTCCCTCTGGCTCAGATTCCCAAGCATGATGTCCTTCTTGCCGGATTCCCCTGCCAGCCATTTTCGATTGCGGGCGTCTCGAAGAAGAATGCCTTAAATCGTCCGCACGGGTTTCGCTGCGAGGCCCAAGGCACACTCTTTTTCAACGTCGCAGAAATTATCGAGCATCATCAGCCGCGCGCCTTCCTTCTGGAAAACGTAAAGAACTTGGTAAATCACGATGGAGGGCGTACTTTCGACGTAATTTGCAGAACTCTTGAGGACGAGTTAAAATATAAGGTCCACTGCAGAGTTATTAATGCCAAATCTTTCGTGCCACAAAATCGCGAGCGAATTTTCATTGCCGGCTTCAAGGACGATGATGGTTTCGATTTTGAGAGTTTGGTAGTGCCAGACCCCATGACGGGACCTCGCCTATCGAGCGTCTTGCACCCCGAAGACGGCAGCGAACCGGAAGACAAGTCGTACACGGATAGCCGAGGTCGAGTTCTCGAAAAATATACGCTCACGGACCACTTGTGGGGCTATCTTCAGAAATACGCGGTCAAGCATCAGGAGCGGGGAAACGGGTTCGGCTTTGGGTTGGTCGGTCCCGATGATGTCGCGCGCACCCTTTCGGCTCGATACTATAAGGACGGCTCAGAGATACTGGTGCAACAGCTTGGGAAAAATCCCCGTCGACTGACGCCAAGGGAATGCGCGAGACTGATGGGCTTCGAGGCACCGGGGAAAACAGAAATATCGATACCTGTTTCAGACACGCAAGCCTATCGGCAGTTTGGCAATGCCGTCGTGGTTCCGGTCGTCAAATCCATCGCGGCGCATATGAAGCCTTGGCTCATCAGTCGGGATGCGAAGTCGGTCTCGCCTGAGCGGAAGTTTGCCCTTGTCGCATGACATAGTGGATTCTGCGACCCGGAGTCGGATGATGTCCGGCATAAGGGGGGCTAATACGAAGCCGGAAATGATCGTCCGACGCGGGCTGCATGCCCGGGGATATCGCTTCCGACTTCACGACCGAAAGCTGCGTGGCAGGCCTGATATGGTCTTGCCGCGCCATTCGGCTGTCATTCTGATCCACGGCTGTTTCTGGCACGCTCATGATTGCCATCTATTCAGATGGCCGAAGAGTCGTGGCTTGTTCTGGCGCGAGAAAATTTCCGGGAATCGCGAGCGGGACATTGAAAATTTTGCTGCTCTTCGAAGCGAGGGATGGAGGATCCTCCAGATATGGGAGTGCGCGCTAAAGGGACGATCCCGACTGGGACCTGAGAAAGTTGTCGAATTAGCCGCCGAGTGGCTTAAATCGGGCGAACAGGCGGGGGAAATCAGGGGGACCGATGCCGACGATTGAGCTGACTGATTGGCTAGATGAATTCGGCGGCGCCGGATTCGTATGGTACGTCAAACGGCTCTCGGGCAATGACACGCTCGCTAACGGCACCCATCAGTATGGTCCGCATCTCAAGAAGGAATTTCTGTTCGAAATTCTTCCATCGATCAATCGAACAGAGGTGAAGAACCCGGATGCTCACCTGAACCTTTATCTGGACTCGCACCTGGATCACCGAGAAGCACGGGTGATCTACTACAACAACAAATTTCACGGGAACCCAAAGAACGGCCGAAACGAAACCCGCATCACAAATTTGGGCGGTTCGGCGTCAGCTCTGTTGGACCCGGAAAGCACCGGCGCTTTGACCGTTTTCGCCTTTGGCCTTGACGCCCAAGGTTTGGCTCGGGACTGCCACGTCTGGGTTTGCCGGCATGAGACTGAGGAGGACGTTGTTGAGGACCGGATCGGCCCGGTCGAGCCTGGCAAGGCCATTGTCTGGCCGCCGGCACAATTGCCGCTCTTGGGACCGCTTCAGGCCCGCACGCACTGCCGTCTCGACGATCACGAGATTCCCGCGTCATGGTTCCTGAAATTCCCCACCGGGCTTGAGCTGGTTCGAAAAGCTATTGAGCTGCGACCTGATTCCAGCCTCGATCCCGATCAACGCCTCCTGCGACGACGCGACTGCGAATATGAGATTTTCCAGAGTGTCGAGCGTGCGATCGAGTTTCCAGCCATAAAGGCAGGATTTTCCACCGTGGATGATTTCCTGGCCCACGCACAAAGCATTTTGCAGCGACGAAAAGCTCGGTCAGGCAGGTCGCTGGAGTTGCATACCCGTCAAATCTTCATTGAGGAACAGCTCAAGGAAGGCCAGCATTTCTCACATCAGCCCGAGTCCGAGCCAAACAAATGGCCCGATTTCCTGTTTCCCTCGGAAGCCGCATACAAGGACGCCAGTTTTCCGACGGGAAGGCTCCGCATGCTGGCGGTGAAGACGACCTGCAAGGACCGGTGGAGGCAGGTGGTGAGCGAGGCCGACCGGATCCCGATCAAGCACCTCCTCACGCTGCAGCAGGGAGTTTCGGAAAACCAATTTGCCGAAATGGTTGGGGCCGGGGTTCGGTTGGTCGTCCCCACTGGCTTAGTGAAGTCGTTCCCCAAGTCAGTCAGACCCCATTTGCAGACGCTTGAAAGCTTTATCGGCGATGTTCGCTTGTTGACGACTTGATCCTCAGCCGCGATCCCCGCTGCTGCAGACGCCCCGCGGGATCGCCTAGCACCAAGGCTCCCGCCGCCCCGTCCAGGTCCGCGCCAGCCCCTCTCCCACCAGCACGTCGCCGAGCGACCGCCCGCCGCGGGTGACAATGCGGAGCTTGCGGCCATAGCTGTCCTCGTCGCGGCCGCTGGCAAGCCAATGCAGCTCGAACGGACCGGCGGCGAGGAGCGTTCGCATGCGCACGGTGGCGCGGGCCGCGAGCTCGCTCTCGTAGGCGCAGCGGCCATGGACTTCAGGAGTATCGATATCGGCGACGCGGACGCGCGTACCACCATAGTCGAACGTATCGCCGTCGATCACCCGCACGGAAACCGAGACGCGCACGGTGTCTGCCTGCCCGCGACCCACCGGTTCCGCCCGTTGCGGCGACCGTTCCTGCGCCCTTAGAATGGCGCGCGAGCGTTCGGCTTCCGCGTAGGGATCGGGACGGGCAACAGGCGGCGCCGGGGCCTCGACGGCGATTTCGGGTGGCGGCCACAAGCGCGTGGCCTGAAAGGCGAGCAAGCCGAGCAGGAGCCCGCCCCAGATCATCATCCGGGCCTCGTTCCACGAGCGCCGGCGGACATAGATCTGCCAGTCCGCGGGCAATTGTCGTCGGCGTCTGCCCATCAGAGCAGACTAGCGCGCCGACCTATCCAACTTGCTAACGCCGCTTCGCGAAGCTATGATCTGACCAGCTAGTCAGATGAGGATGCGATGGTCGCGGAACGCAAGGGCCGCTGGAAGCTCGAGGATGCGAAGGCGCGGTTCAGCGAGGTCGTGCGCCGCGCCGCCAGCGAGGGCCCGCAAACCGTCACGGTGCGCGGGCGCGAGGCGGCGGTCGTCCTGAGCAGCGAGCAATACGAAAAGCTGCGCCCCGCCCCGGCGGAGCGGCCCAGCCTGCTCGAGCTCCTGCGCAGCGTCGATCTCGAGGGCCTCGATCTCACGCGCGAGCCCGATTACGGCCGGGACGTCGATCTTTGATCGGCTGGCTGCTCGACACCAACGTCATCAGCGAGCTGAACAAGCGCAATTGCGCACCGCGGGTGGAGGCATGGTTTCGGGTTCAGCCCGAAGAGCGGCTCTTTCTGAGCGTCCTGACCCTGGGCGAATTCGACAAGGGACTCTTTCTGCTCGATCCGGCCGATCCGAAACATGCGCGCCTCACCGGACTTCGCGATGCGCTGGAAGAGCGGTTAAAGGACCGCACATTGCCGGTTTCGAGAGCGGTCGCCGCCCGCTGGGGCGAAATTACGGCCCGGGTGAAGGCCGAGGCCGGCCACCCTCCGCTGGTCATCGACACGCTCCTCGCGGCGACGGCGATCGAGCATGGCCTCTATCTCGCCACGCGCAACACGAAGGATGTGGCGCGCTCGGGGGCGGCCTTGTTCAATCCGTGGCTGGACGATCCCGCCGGCTTTCCGCTCGAATCCTGATCGGCCCGGCCGAAAATACTACTTTCGGGCGATGCCCTCCCGCTGCCGCGGGTGCCCCGTCGCAACGCCCCCGCTCAGCTCCGCCACCCAGGGAAACTCCCGCGCCACCGCCTGGCCGGGTGATAAAAGTCCGTGAGACTCAATCCACCTTGAACCATGTAAGGTGCCAGCGTTCGCGATTTTGCCGTAGGGCTGCTTTTCGCCAGCTCGAACGAAACAGCCCCACGCTGTCCCATAGGGCCACTTCTTGATCTCGATCGTTTCCACTTCAACCTGCGACACCGAGGGGTTCCAGGTTTCCTTACAGGCACGAAAAGGTAGGCGACGGCCGTTGGCCTCCCAGAGCTGAAAGAGGTTCTCCCTTTGGTGGTAGCTCGCCATGAGTGAAGGCTCTTGCGCGATTAACGATCGCCGCTCGGCCTGAAGTACCACTTCAGGCCGATTTCTCCCGCTGCCGTGGATGCCCGGTGGCCACACCCCCGCTCAGCTCCGCCACCCAGGGAAACTCCCGCGCCACCTCCTCGTCATAGCCGAGGTTGAACACCGTCGGGCTCTTCTTCGGCCGCTCGGGGCGGTCGTAGAAGGTCTTGAAAACCTTGTCCCAGAAGAAGGTGGTGATCCCGTAATTGCCGTTCTCGTCGTGGAAATGGTGGGCCATGTGGCGCTTCTTCATTTCCGCGATCAGCGGCGATTTGGGCTTGTAGGCGAGGTGCTGGATGCAGTGGACGAACTCGTAGACGCAGGTCGTGACCATGCCCGTCGCCAGCGCCATGAAGCCTGTCCCGAGCGCAGCCGAGGGGCCGGCGCCCCAGAAGGAGCCGATCGCATAGCCCATCGGGAAGACGCCCAGCGCGATCGTCGGCAGCGTGGTGTGGAGCGCTCCGAACAGGACCTCGAGATGGTTGGGATCCTGGTGATGATCGTAGTGGATCCGCTTCCACGTCGACGCCGCCCATTTGTGCCGCCACATCCAGCGGCTGTGAAGGACGTAGCGGTGGATGAGGTACCAGAAGAGCGGGTAGGCGAGGCTCGCCGCGAGAATCGCGAGCAAGGTCGGCGCCGCCGGCGCGGGGCGCCACGCGTAGAGGCCGAGCGAAAGGGCCGCGAAGGCGAGATAGGCGATGATCGCCGGATACTGGAAATAGGCGATCACCAGCTCGCGCAGAGTCATCTTGTCGAGATGATGCTCGCGTCTCCAGAAGGAGGGGCGCCAAAGGACCGAGGCTTCCTGTGCAGTCTTCACGTCATGTGTTTCCATTTGTCGTCGTAGCGCGCTCAGCCGCGGCGGGCGAGCGCTTTGCCGTTTCCATATGGGAGCGCGGCCTAAAGCTGCAATATGGCGCTTTTGGGACATTGCTCGCCGCGCGGTGACTCGCCCGAAGCGAGCGGCTATCAGCCACTCATGAGCGAAATCACCATCGTCCCCGTCGCGTCCAAGGCCGACAAAAAAGCCTTCGTCGAGCTTGCCTACAGGCTCAATCTTTCCGATCCCAATTGGGTGCCGCCCCTCAAGGACGAGGTGCGCGGCCTGATCACGCCGGGCAAGAATCCCTGGTTCGAGCATGCCGAGGCCGCCTTCTTCCTCGCCAGGCGCTCCGGCAAGGTCGTCGGGCGGATTTCGGCCCAGGTCGACAGCCTCGTCCAGGAGCATATGGGCGCCGGGATCGGCCAATGGGGCATGTTCGAGGCCGAGGACGAGGAGATCGCCAAGGCCTTGTTCGCCGCGGCCGAGAACTGGCTCCGCGCCAAGGGCATGACCCGCTCCATGGGCCCCTTCTCGCTCGGCATCTGGGACGAGCCGGGGCTGCTGGTCGAGGGGCACGATCACCCGCCGATGGTGATGATGGGCCACAATTCGCCGCTTTACGAAGCCTGGGTCGAGGGCGCCGGCTATCGCGGCATCAAGGATCTTTTCACCTACGACGTGCCGTCCTCGCACGGCTTCCCGCCGCTGATCGAGCGGATCGTCGCCTCGGGCGAGAAGAACCCGCGAATCCGCGTCCGCCAGGTCAACAAGAAGAAGTTCGACGAGGAGGCGGCGCTGATCCTCTCGATCCTCAACGAGGCATGGTCCGACAATTGGGGCTTCATCCCGCTGACCGACAGCGAAATCGCCTATGCCGGCAAGAAGCTGAAGCCGATCGTGCTCGAGGACATGATCCTCATCGCCGAATATGACGGCGAGCCGGTCGCCTTCATGATGGGCCTTCCCGACATCAACGAGTTCATCAAGGACCTGAAGGGCGAGCTGTTTCCGTTCGGTGTGTTCAAGCTATTGTGGCGCCTTCGAAAGATGCGGCCCAAGGGCGGGCGCGTGCCGCTGATGGGCGTGGTGAGCAAGCTGCACGCGACCCGGCTCGCCAGCCAGCTCGCCTTCATGATGATCGAATATATCCGGCGCGCGGGCTACGGCCATTACGGAATCGTCCGCGCCGAGGTCGGCTGGATCCTCGACGACAACACGCCGATGATCTCCATCGCCGACGCGATCGAAAGCAGGAACAACCGGCGCTACCGGATCTACGAAAAGCCGCTCTAGGCGGCGCATTTTCGAAGCTTCCCCTCCTCTTTCCGCCGGATTATGATTCGCTTTTTTGCAACTAAGGGGGCAATCGAGATGAAGGTTTTGGCTCTGGCTTCTGCTGCGGTGCTGATCACTCTGGCGGGCTGCAATCAGCGCGGCGCCGGCGCGAACGACAGTTCGGCGAACGCGGCGGCGGGCAATGCGTCCGGCGGCAAGGATTCGGCCAACGGCAACAGCGCGGCTTCAAACGAAATCGCCGGCGTCTCCGGGGGCAAGGATTCGGGCGGCGCGGCGCCGGCCGGCACCGGCCCCGTCACTCTCGACCGCGCCTTCGTCGTCGGCCGCTGGTCGGACGACGGCGATTGCAGCGACGTGATCGAGTTCACCCAAGACGGCCGCTTCATCACCGCCAACGGCGCAGGCGGCCTGTGGAACCTGGACGGCGACCGGCTGACGATGACCGGCCGGGCGACGGCGACGATCCGCCTCTCGCCGATCGACCAGAATACGATGACGGTCATCAACGCCGACGGCTCGCTCGGCCGCTCGACGCGCTGCTGACCCGCGGGCGCCGCGGCTCGAGGGCCGCGGCGCCGACCGGAACCGGCGTGGAATCCGCCCGTTCTTGCTCCAATGCTTTGAAGGAGCAACCAAATGGGCAGCGCACGCGAACTGATCGATACGGGCACCGACAAACGCTACGTCCGCCGCGACAGCAAGGGACGATTCAAGGAATCGGACGATGTCGGCCGCAGCCTCGCCGCCGACCGGCGGCAGAAGGCCAAGACGAAGGTTTCTTCGGGCCAGGGCGATCGCGGCGACCAGAAACGCGGTTGAGCGCAAAGCGGCTCGCTTCACCGCAAAACCGCCCCGTGGGGCATTCGTGCCCCACGGCGACCGTGCTATGTGAGTCGCGGCGCGCGTGACACGGTAAATCTTGCTGCCGTAGCACGGGTCCGGCCCTCAGGCCGACCGAACGCATCGTGGGGAACGCAAGTCCCACCGCGCGCCACTCTTTCAGCAGCGACTATTTTCTTGCCGTCGCAGAAGCTTCGCAAGAGGCGCGTAAGCCTCAATTTTTCTCTTTCTCAAGAACTTGCTTTGCAGAACGCGAAAACACTCTAAGCTCACCTTCGAAACGTTCGTTTCCGAGGGGGGCAATCATGATCAATCCGACGCGCGTGGCGCTTTTTTCGAGCTTGTCTTCATTCGCCCTGGCCGCTTCGCCGGCGCTTGCGCAGAACCCGCAGCCCGCGGCGCCGCCGGCCGCCGCGAACGAGGATCCCGCTCCCGACGCCGCCATCATCGTCACCGGCACCCGGCGCACCGATCGCACCGTGGCCGACAGCCCGGTGCCCGTCGACGTGATCGGCGCCGAGGCGATCCAGAACAGCGGCCAGACCGAAACGAACAAGATCCTCAACAATCTCGTGCCC
Organism: Alphaproteobacteria bacterium; assembly: GCA_005883305.1. NCBI lineage: Bacteria > Pseudomonadati > Pseudomonadota > Alphaproteobacteria > Alphaproteobacteria bacterium. Next base: position 1,919,176 of record VBAC01000001.1, read on the forward strand.
TCGTTCAATTTCCCGCAGCCCTCCATCGCCGACGGCACCGACGCGCTCCGCCCGGCCACCCTGCGCGGCCTGAGCCCGGACCAGACGCTGGTGCTGGTCAACGGCAAGCGCCGCCACGTCTCTGCCCTCCTCAACATCAACGGCACGGTCGGCCGCGGAAGCGCGGCTGTAGATCTCAACATGATCCCGGGCATGGCGATCAGCCGAATCGAGGTGCTTCGTGACGGGGCCTCCTCGCAATACGGCTCCGACGCCATTGCCGGGGTGATCAACATCCAGCTGCGCGGCGCCGATCATGGTGGGCGCGTGACCGCGACCTACGGCCGCTACCACACCACCTTGAACGACGTCGCCAACGTCACCGGCCTGCAGACCAGCGGCGGCCAGCCCTTGCTCGACCCCGCCGACAATCGGGTCTTCGCCGCCACCGCCGACGGCGAGCGCCACGCGCGGGACGGGCAGACCTACACTCTGGGCGCCAATATCGGCCTTCCGATCGGCCCGAACGGGTTCGTCAACCTGACCGCCGAGTATCGCGACCGAAATCCCACCAATCGCGCGGGATACGATCTCAGGCCGAACTACAACCGGCCGGCGCCCCCGGCCTTCGATCCGCGCGAGCTGAGCTTCAACCGGCTCGAATTCCGCTATGGCGATGCGGAGACTCAGGACATCAACCTGTTCGTCAATTCAGGCCTGGAAGTGGGCGGCGGCTGGGAGCTCTACGCCTTCGGCTCCTACGGCGAGCGCGACGGCCTCAGCGCCGCCAACTACCGCAACCAGAACGCCGCCGCCAATCGCGACTTCGGCGCGCTACTGCCCAACCAGACGCCCAATGCCGCCAATTTCGTACCTCTGACGGCCGATGGCTTCCTCCCCTATATCGACACCGACCTGCAAGATTATGCGGGCACGGCCGGCGTGCGCGGCGAGGTGGCGGGCTGGAACGCGGATTTTTCGATCGGCTACGGGCATAACAGCTTCGATTATACGGTCAGGAACACGCTCAACACCTCGTTCGGCACCAACAGCCAGAACGTGTTCGACGCGGGCGGCCTTCGCTACGGGCAGACGGTCGCCAACCTCGATTTCTCGCGCCAGTACGACGTCGGCCTGGCAACGCCGCTTTCGGTCGCGGTCGGCGCCGAATATCGAAGCGAGAATTTCCAGATCCGCCCCGGGGATACGCAGTCCTTCGCGACCGGCCCGCTGTTCCGCGCCTCGTTCGCGACCACGGCCGCCAATTGCGCGACCCAGCAGGGCGTCTACAATGCCGGCACCGGCATTTGCAGCTTCCCCGGCCGCGCCGCCCCGGCCGGCGCCCAGGGCTTCCCCGGCATCCCGACGGCCAGCACGACCGACGAGGGCCGGCACAGCTTTGCCGGCTATGTCGAGCTCGATGCCGATCTGTTCGAGAATTTCACTGCCGTCCTCGCCGGCCGCTTCGAGCATTTCTCCGACTTCGGAAGCACCGTGAACGGGAAGCTGGCCGTGCGCTACGAGCCGGTCAGCGGCTACGCGCTTCGCGGATCGATCTCCAACGGCTTCCGCGCCCCCTCGCTGCACCAGCAATTCTTCACCACGACCTCGACCAACTTCATCAATGGCCTGCCGGTCGACATCTCGACCCTGGCCGTCAACAGCCCGGTGGCGCGCGCGCTCGGCTCGCGCGATCTCGAGCCCGAAAAGTCGCTCAACTTGAGCTTCGGAGGCACCGCCAATCCGGTCCCCGGCCTTACCCTCACGGTCGATTTCTACCGCATCGACATCGACAACCGGATCGTGCTGACCGAAAATCTCGGCGCCGCCGGAAGCGGCACGGCGGCGGTCAACGCGGCGGTCAAGGCGGTGCTCGACGCCAACGGCTTCCAGAGCGTCGGCGCCGCGCGCTTCTTCGTCAACGGCCTCGACACCCGCACCCGCGGAGTCGACGCGGTCGCCTCCTACCACTTCCGCACGTCCGACGTCGGCTCCTGGACGCTCACCGCCGCCTACAATTACAACCACACGACGATCGAGCGCCGGCTCAACAATCTCGGGCCGCTCGCGACCATTCCCGGGATAGTCCTGTTTGGCCGGGTCGAGGGCATCCGCTTCACCGACGGCCAGCCTAGCGACAAGATCGTGCTCAGCGCCGACGGCGAACTCGGCGATTTCGGCCTTACGGTTCGGACGACCCGGTTCGGAGACGTGGTCGCGCCGGGGGCTACGGCGCCGATCGCCGATCCGAACAGCCTCGTCCTGCTCGGACCCGACGATATCCTCCTGGGGGCCAAGTGGATCACCGACCTCGAGCTTCGCTACCGCGCGGCGGGCCGTCTCGACCTCGCGATCGGCGCAGACAACATCTTCGACGTCTACCCGGATCGCTCGCCGTTCGGCGCGCGCCCGGCGTCGGTGGGCGGCGTCTACCCGATCAACCAATATTATCTGCCCTATTCGGGCTTCTCGCCCTTCGGCTTCAACGGCCGCTTCCTCTACGCGCGCGCCTCGATCGACTTTTAGGCTCCATTGGCCGGAGGCGGGATCGGAATGCTGGGTGTGAACACGAAGCGCCCGGGCAAGGCGACCTTCCGGGATTCCTTCGCGTCGGTCAGATCGCACGCGCCATATTTGAGCTGTGCGCTGACCGACGCGTCGCCCGCGGACCCGGCGAGGATGTGCCCGCTCTCGATCGACAGAGCGAGGCCGCGCACCTTCGCCGTGAGCGCGAGCGTGAAGCGCATCGAAAAGGGCGGGCAGCCGGCCACGCTCACCTTCAGTACCGGGTGGACCTCGCGCACGAACTCGTGCTCGGCGAGATGGACGATGGCGGTTTCCCCGGGGGGATGCTTCGCCGGATCCGCATAGGCCCGGATCGCGTTCGCCTTGGCCCAGCCCTGCGCGAGCAGGGCGATCAGGTCGCAGTCGAGCAGCCCACGCAACACGCCGGAGGCTTCATCGGCGATGAAATCCCAGGCGAGGCCCGCCGGACACGAATTCGGATTGTCGCGCATCTCCTGATCGACCGCCGGCCCGAGCGAGAGCCCCTCCGGCAAGAGATCGGAAATTCTGATCGCCCTCCGTTCAGTCATTCCCGCTCCTCCCGTTCGACGATGGGTTCGCCGCCTTCGAACATCGTGGCGCCGGGCGCCAGGACCGCGCCGAGCCGGACGTCCGGACCCGCGAGGCCGATTTCGTGACCCCTGATTGCGCCAGCGTTGCGGTCTAGCGACGGATCCACTGTGACGTGCGGCAACGGCAGGGGCGGCGGGACCGGCTTAGGCCAGAGGAGGCGCTTGATCGACCATCCCGCCGTCATGAGCACGAGCATCCCACCCGCCCCGAGCAAGAGCGGGATGAGCCAGTCCGGCTCCTCGGGCCGAGGCGGCGGCGGTGGAGGGGGTGGCGGCGGCGGAGGCGGAGGTGGGGGCGGCGGCGAGGGTAGCGGCGGCGTGGCGTCCTGCACGACCACCTCGAATATCGGGCGGAAGCCGAGCCGCGCTCCCAGCTGGCGATTGATGTTGATGCCGAGCTCGAGCCGGCCAGCGGCGCGCGAGACTGCCGAATAGGATCTTCCGATCACGAACGGCTCGCCGCCGCCGATGCGGGCAATGACGGCACCAAGCGGAGCGCCTTGAAGCGGCCGGCTCAGATTGTCGGAACCCGGTTGCCCCGCTGGGTCGAGCGGCGGAGGCGCGGGCGTAGCGGAGCCCATCGCAGACGGATCGGCGGGAGAAGGATCGGCTTCCTGCACGTCGGGTTGGAGCGCGTCGGGATCGACGGGCGCTTGCTGGGCCGGAGATGCTTCGCGAGCAAGCCCCCTTGCAGTGATGGTCAGTTGGTCGCCTTCGCCGACATCGATACGCGTGTCGGTCCACTCGAACTCCGTCCCCAATTGCACGATCGCGCCGCGGGATACGGGCGATTGTTGCTGCGGCTGTGGAGGCGACTGAGCGACGCCCTCGGCGGCCAAGCCCGGGCTCAATGCCAGCAACAGGATAGGCACGCGCGCAATCGACATCGGCCGCGTCTCCCCCATCCGGGATTGTCAGCCTCGGCGCTGCGCCTGTCAACCGGACGAAGTCAGTCGATATCCACCCAGGTCGGCGCGTGATCGCTGGCCTTTTCGCGGCCGCGATACTCCTTGTCGACGCCGGCGTCGCGCAGGCGATCGGCGGCCTGGGCGCTGAGCAGCAGGTGGTCGATGCGGAAGCCCGCGTCGCGCTGCCAGCAGCCCGCGGTATAGTCCCAGAAGGTGTAGACCGCGCCTTCGGGATAGCGGGCGCGGACGGCGTCGGTGAAGCCGAGGTTGAGTATCCGGCGGAAGGCCTCGCGGCTTTCAGGCTGCATCAATGCGTCGTGGCGCATCGCCTTGGCCGAGAAGACGTCGTCGGGATCGTCGGTGGGAATCACGTTCCAATCGCCGGCCAGCACCGTCGGCCGCTCCTCGGCCAGCAGCTCCAAAGCGTGTGCGCGGAGGCGATCCATCCAGGCCAGCTTGTAGGCGAACTTCTCGGTGCCCACCGGATTACCGTTGGGAAGATAGATCGATCCGATCGTCACCCCCGCCACCTCCGCCTCGATATAGCGGCTGTGCGTATCGTCGGGGTCGCCGGGCAGGCCCGTGCGGCGGAGCGCCACCGGGCTGCCCGCGGGCGCGAGGATGGCGACTCCGTTGAAGCCCTTCTGACCGTGCCATGCGCCGTCATAGCCGGCGGCACGGATATCCATGATCGGAAAGGAATCGTCGTCGCACTTGATCTCCTGAAGGCAGAGCGCGTCGGGCTTCTGCTCGTCCAGATATTCGATCAGCCGCGGCAGGCGGGCGCGGACGCCGTTGAGGTTGTAGCTGACGATCTTCATCGGGCCGCTCTAACCGCGCGGAAACGCAAAGCCTAGCACGCGCCGCATTACCGGCGTAGCGTGGTCGCAAGCGGGCAATGAGCCCGGGGGAGGATAATGGAATGAATTCAACGCCGGAGGCGAAGAGCGGGCACATCCGCCTCACATCCCACCCCGGGTCGCGCGGGCCGGTTCGCTTTCCGCTCCACTGGGGCGCGGCCAGCGCGGCCGAGCGCGGGCCGGTGATCGCCACCGTCAATTCCGGCAGCCTGCGCAACGCGATCGGGGCCCATGGCGGCTCCTATTCGATCTATCGCGCGCTCGCCATCTCCTCGGGGGCGATGGACCCGCAGGCGCGTCCGGACCTGCAGGATACGTCGCCAGTCTGCGAGATCGGGCCGCACAAGCAATGGGGCGACGCCACGAAGATCGTCTCGCTCGATCCATGGGGCCACCGCGTCGCTCACGATTTCGCCGACCTGATCACCGAGGAGATCGATCTTCGCCCCTCGATCGCGATCACAAAGGCGCGGCTGACTCTGCACGAGATCAAGGAGGCGATCGCCCACGGCCGCCTCGCGGTGGACGGCGAGATCGTCCACGAGGCGGGCGACGTCTCGGTGACCAAGATTGCGGTCGATCCCGTCTGGTGGCTGCCCGGCGTCGCGGAAAGGTTCGGGGTCGGCGAGGGCGCGCTCCGCCGCTGCCTGTTCGAGCAGACCGGCGGCATGTATCCCGAGCTCGTCACCCGGCCCGATCTCAGCGTGTTCCTGCCGCCGATCGGGGGCATGACGCTCTACATCTTCGGCGATCCCGAAGCGCTGGGGCAGAAGAAGCTGACCTGCCGGGTCCACGACGAATGCAACGGATCGGACGTGTTCGGCTCCGACATCTGCACCTGCCGGCCCTACCTGACCCACGGCATCGAGGAGGCGACGCGGGCGGCGCAGGAAGGCGGAGTCGGCCTGATCGTCTACAACCGCAAGGAAGGCCGCGCATTGGGCGAAGTGACCAAGTTCCTCGTCTACAACGCGCGCAAGCGCCAGCCGGGCGGCGACCAGGCGGCGACCTATTTCGAGCGGACCGAGTGCGTCGCCGGGGTGCAGGACGCGCGTTTCCAGCAGCTCATGCCCGACGTCATCCACTGGCTGGGGATCGAGCGGATCGACCGCTTCGTCTCGATGTCCAACATGAAATACGACGCGCTCGTCGGCGGCGGAGTCGAGATCGGCGAGCGTGTGCCAATCCCCGACGACCTCATTCCGCCCGACGCCAGCGTCGAGATGGAGGCCAAGAAGGCGGCCGGCTATTTCACGCCCGAAGGAGCGCCGAGCGAGGACCAGCTGCGCTCCACCGTCGGCCGCGACCTCGGGAAATTCTGATGTTCTTGCGCCTTCCGTGCTCCGGCGAAGGCCGGAGCGCTGGCCATGAGCAAAGCCCCGGAGGTCACTGCGCCCTATCCACCGCTCCGGCCTTCGCCGGAGCACGGGTCGCCTGAGTGACGGCGGATACAGGCATGCAGACTGATGCAATGCGCTCTCTGCTGAGTGCTGCCGCGGTCCGCGAGCGGGCGCACGAGATGCTGGAGATCGCGCTTGTCGGGGGGGTCGGGGGATGGGCGGTCGACCTCGACCGCCTCCCGGCCGCGGCGGACCTGACGGCCGCGACGACGCGCGACCAATATCCGGATCTCCAGATTCCCTTCCACGCCCGCGCCCGCCATTTCGTCGCCGGGCGGCCGAAGCTGCCCGAGGGCGACCCGGCGAGCCGCGCGCGCGCCGCCTTCGATCTCGTCATCCTCTCCGTGCTGCTTGATGCCGGCACCGGCCCCGGCTGGCGCTTCGTGGATCCGGTCGGCGGCGGCACTTATACCCGCTCCGAAGGCCTCGCCGTCGCCAGCCAGCGCATGTTCGAGGCCGGCGCGCTCGACGACCCCGCGTCGCTCGACGCCCGGACTCTCGCCGAGGGTTTTCAGGCCGGCGAGGACAATCCCCTCCTCGGCCTCGACGGCCGAGCCGCCTTGCTTCGCCGGCTGGGAGAGCAGGTGCGCGCCCGCTCCGACCTGTTCCCGAACGGCCGTCCCGGCGGCCTCTACGATACGCTCGCGGGGCGCGCGCAGGGCGGCCGCCTCCCCGCACCGGCCATTCTCGAGACTCTGCTTGAGGCGCTCGGCCCGATCTGGGCGGACAGGCTCACGATCGGCGGCGTTCCGCTCGGCGATTGCTGGCGCCACCCGGCGATCCGCCGCGACGATGCCAGCGACGGACTCGTGCCCCTGCACAAGCTTTCGCAATGGCTGTCCTACTCACTGATCGAGCCGCTCGAGGAATCGGGCATCGAGGTGGTCGATGTGGACGGGCTCACCGGCTTGGCCGAATATCGCAATGGCGGCCTCTTCGTGGACACCGGCGTGCTTCGATTGGCCGATCCGGACGCGGCGACGCGAGCGCACAACGTCTCCGATCCGCTGATCGTCGCCTGGCGAGCGATGACCGTCGCCCTGCTCGACCGGATGGCGCCGCTGGTGCGCGAGCGGCTCGGCGTCACGGCGACCCAATTTCCTCTCGCCCGGATGCTCGAGGGCGGCTCCTGGCTCGCCGGCCGCCGAATCGCGGCCGAGCTACGCCCGGGCGGGGGCCCCCCTTTCACCATCATCAGCGACGGGACGGTATTCTAGATGGACGGACTGACGATCGTTTCGCACCCTTTGGTGCAGCACAAGCTCACCCTGCTCCGCGACAGGAACAGCTCGATCCAATTGTTCCGCTCGGTTGTGCGCGAGACCGCGGCGCTGCTCTGCTACGAAGTGACGCGGGACCTGCCGACCGAGTTGATCGACATCGAGACGCCGATCGCGGCAACCCGTTCGCCGGCCATTTCCGGCAAGAAGCTGGTCATAGCCCCGATCTTGCGCGCCGGCCTGCAGATGGCGGAGGGCATGCTGGATCTGTTGCCCTCCGCTCGCCTCGCCCATGTCGGCCTCTACCGCGACCCGGTGTCTCTCGGGGCGGTTGAATATTATTTCAAGACGCCGGAGGATTGCGCGGAGCGGCTGGTGATCATCGTCGATCCGATGCTCGCGACCGGACACACGGCGATCGCCGCGATCGACCGGCTGAAGGAGGCGGGCGTGTGCGACATGCGCTTCGTCTGCCTGCTCGCCGCGCGGCCGGGCGCCGAGGCCGTCCGCGCCGCCCATCCGGACGTTCCGATCTGGGCGGCGGGGATGGACGAGCAGCTCAACGATCACGGTTACATCATCCCCGGCCTCGGCGACGCCGGAGACCGGACCTACGGGACTCGCTGACGGGCCTTAGCGAGAGTCATCCCGGCGAAAGCCGGGACCCATGAACCGAACCACTTGGGAAGATTCGACGAGGTTCTCGCCTCTTTCTTATCGGCCGCGTTCATGGGCCCCGGCCTTCGCCGGGGTGACTCCGTTTGGTCCTAGATTCCGAAGCTGGTGCCGCAGCCGCAGCCGGAGGCGGCGTTGGGGTTGGTGACCTGGAAGGCGGCGCCGCCGAGGCTCTCGACGAAATCGACCACCGAGCCGCGCACGAGGTCGAGCGAGATGGGGTCGACAACCAGGGTTACGCCGTCCTGTACGGCGCGCGCATCTTCCGCGTCGATCTCCTCGGCGAGGCCGAAGCGGTACTGGAAGCCGGCGCAGCCGCCGCCGTCGACGGAAAGGCGCAGGATCGCCGGCTTGCTCTGGCGCTCGGCGATCGCCGCCACCCGGGCGGCGGCGGACGGGGAAAGGGCGATTTCGCTCATGGCGTTAAAATAGGGCGTCGGGGGCCGCGAAACCAGCCCCGCGGCTCAGCTCCTGGTGCGGTAGCCGCAGACGATGCCGAAGATGAAGGACATGAACAGCCCCATCTGCACCTGCCCGGCGGGGTCGCTCCAGCCGAGCATCTTACCGCCGAAGGCGAACAGCCCAAGGAAACAGACCAATCCGACGCCAAGCATGAGGACCTCCCTAGATCCGGCACAAAGGAGGATCGCACAGGCTGGTAAAGGAGCGGTGAACGCTTGCGGCCGTTCCCGCTTGAGGCCATAGGCCGGACGATGAAAATCCGCATCTACGTGACCCTGAAGAACGGCGTTCTCGACCCGCAGGGCAAGGCGATTCATCACGCGCTGGAAGGGCTCGGCTTCGAAGGCGTGAAGGGCGTTCGCGCCGGAAAGCTGATCGAGCTCGAGGTCGACGATTCCACCGGCGACGACGCGCTCGACGAGATGTGCCGCAAGCTGCTCGCCAACACGGTGATCGAAAATTACCGGATCGAGCGGGGGGAGAAAGCGGCGTGAGGAGCGCCGTGATCGTCTTCCCGGGCTCCAATTGCGATCGCGACATGGCCGAGGCGATCCGGCTGGTGAGCGGCGCCGAGCCGGCGATGGTTTGGCACCGCGAGAGCGCGCTGCCCGACCGGTTCGATTTGATCGCTGTGCCGGGCGGCTTTTCCTATGGCGACTATCTGCGATCGGGGGCGATGGCCGCGCAGTCGCCGGTGATGCGCGCGGTGAAGGAAGCCGCCGACCGTGGAGTCGCCGTGCTCGGCGTCTGCAACGGCTTCCAGGTGCTGGCCGAGGCGCGCCTTCTGCCCGGCGCGCTGATGCGCAACGCCGGCATCCGCTTCGTCTGCCGCGACGTGGCGCTGACCGTCGAGAACAGCCAGTCCGCCTTCACCGCCCGCTATCAGGCGGGCGAGGAGATCGTCATCCCCGTCGCCCATCATGACGGCAATTACCAGGCCGATCCCGAGACGCTCGACCGGCTCGAGGGCGAAGGGAGAGTCGCCTTCCGCTATCGCGCCGACGTCAACGGATCGGCGCGCGGCATCGCCGGCATCCTCAATGAGGCCGGCAACGTGCTCGGCATGATGCCGCATCCCGAGCGAATGGTGGAAGCCGCCCACGGCGGCCAGGATGGACGCCGGCTGTTCGAAGGCTTGCTCGAAACGGTCGGCTGACGGCGCAATATTCAGGCATTGCGGTGGAGTAACGACCGAACTTGCCTCAAAGGGTGGGGAGTGTCATCTTGCGCCTCACGCGGCCGAACCCGGCGACCATTGCACCGGGTCTTGCGCGAGGGAGGCTCAAATGGCTGACCAGGATGCGGCGGGCGTCGGGGACAGCCTGGACGAGGCCGGTGGCCGCAAGACGGCCCCGCAAGGCTTCCGCAAGGGCGGCAGCCGCGATCCCAAGGTCTTCGTCCTGTTGCGCGAGCTCAGCGAGGTTCACCTGCTGCTCGACAACGTCTCGGGCAATCCCAACACCACCGTTTCCGAACGGACGACCGAGGAGAAGCTGAAGCAACAGGGGCTCGACTCGGATTGGATCGAGAAGATTTGCGAAATCAGCTGGCCGCCGGACGGCTCCAACGAAGAAAAGGCCGACGATGCCGCGCTGCTGATCCGCGCCAAGGACTATCTCAATCGCTTGTCCGCCCCGGCGAGCGGATCGACCATTGCCTTCACCCTGCTGGTCACCCAGGGCGACGCGGCGCCGCAGCGATCCAGGCTGGCCTCCCTTTGGGGTCAGCATGAGGGCGACCAGGCCCCTCAGCATCGCCCCCCGACCCGCCGGTCCCTCGCCGAGACCGCCTATCCCGACCTGATCGGCAAGGCAGCCGGGTTTCGCCGGGCGATGCTGTGGATCAGCCTCAGCCTCGTCTTCGCCTTGCTCCTGACGTGCGCCATTTCCTGGTACGTCGCCTATGGCAATGCGGCGCTCGCCGAACTGGAAACTGCGCGCGTCGCGGTCGCAACGGCTCAGGATCGGGTGGACGAAGCCGAAGCGGGCGTCGTCTCGCCTTCCCCTGCCGCCACCCCGCGGGGGGAGCGCGCCACCCGCGCCGCCGCCGGCCTGGCGACCGGCCAGGCGGCGACAAGCGCTCCCGCCGCCGCAACCAGGCCCTTCGTCGCCTATTGCGCAACCAAGCCCTACCAGACCGCGGATCAGTCCCGGTTGTGCAACGCCAGGGACAACGCCTTGGCCGACAAGCAGCGGATCGAGCGCCGCCTCGCCGACTGGCTGTGCTGGGACCTGTTCGGCGATTGCTCCAACCCGGCCAAGGTCGCCGACGCGACCTCGCGGGCTGCGGCGATGGCGACGATCATGGGCACCGCCGTGCTGCCCTTCCTTTACGGGTTGCTCGGCGCCGGCGCGGCGATCATTCGCTCGCTCTCGCGCAAGATCAGGGCGAGCTTGCTGAGCCCGCGCGACCTGCATCTGTCGTTCCAGCAGCTCGCGCTCGGCGCGGTCATCGGCGCCTGCATCGGGCTGTTCGTCTCCGCGCCCGGCGGGGAGGGGGACGGCGACAACATCCTCGGCCCGGTCACCCTTTCGGCGTCCGCCATTTCCTTCGTGGCCGGCTTCGGAGTTGAAGCCGTCTTCCAGGCGATCGAGGCGCTGATCGCCCGGATCTTCAACCTCACGTCGGCGACTCCGGCGGGCAACCGGGGCGATGGCGTCGCCAGTTGATCAAGGAAGCCGGAAGCCCCCCGGTTGATTTAATAAGCCTGCTTATTATATGCGGGCCGCCATGGAAAATTTCGCGTTCGAGATTGTCGAGACGGCGCGGCTCATCCGCCGCGAGGCCAACAAGCGCGCGGCCGTGCTGGGCGCGACGAAGGCGCAGTGGCGAGTGCTTGCACGGCTTCACCGCGGCGGCGGGGGAATTCGCCAGGTGGAGCTGGCCGAGGCGCTCGACGTCGAGCCGATCACGCTCTGCCGAATGATCGACCGGCTCGAGGAGGCCGGGCTGGTCGAGCGCCGGCGCGACGAGGCGGACCGGCGCGCCTGGCGAATCCACCTCACCGAAGAGGCCGCGCCGGTTCTCGCGAAGCTCGAGGCGATGGGGCTCAGCTTCAACGCCGACATCCTCGCCGGCATCACCGAGTCGGACCGGGAGGCGGCGCTGCGCGTTCTCGCCCGTATCCGCCGCAATCTCGACCAGATCGAACAGGGACTTGAAGAAGCGTCATGAGCGAAGCGGACCCCAAGGTGCAGGCCGAAACCGCGGTCGAAGCGGCGCCCGAGGCTGAGCGCAAGAAGAGGCCGTGGAAGCTCATCCTGATGCTTTCGGTCCCGCTGATCCTGCTCGCCATTGGCGGCTATCTGTGGCTGACCTCGGGCCGCTACGTCTCGACCGACAATGCCTATGTCCAGCAGGACATGGTCTCGGTCGCCCCTGAAGTGAACGGCGTGATTCAGGAGGTCCTGGTCCACGAGAATCAGCGGGTTCGCCGCGGCCAGCTTCTTTTCCGGATCGACCCGCGGCCGTTCCGCATCGCGCTGGCCCAGGCCGAGGCGCAGATCGCCGCCGCCGAGGTGCAGGTCAACCAGCTCGAAGCGCGTTCGGCGGGGACCGGCGCCGACATCGCGGGTGCGCAGGCCAATCTGGCCTATCAGCAAACCGAATATTCGCGGATTCATGCTCTCCTGCGCCAGGGCTGGATCACCCGCAGCCGCCACGACGAGGCGCTCCACAACCTCCAGGAAGCGCGCGAGCGCCTCGCCAATGCCCGCGCCGCGGCGGCGACCGCCGGAGCCGCCCTGCGCGGCGGCGGGGATGCAAGCCAGCCGGCGGTGGAGGCGGCCCGGGTCGCCCGCGAGCAGGCCCTGCTCAACCTGTCGCGAACCGAGGTCCGGGCGCCCGCCGACGGCGTGGTCAGCCAGACCGACCGGCTGCAGGTCGGCGCGGCGGTGGTGATCGGCGTTCCGGTCGTCACCCTCGTTCGAAGCGCCACGACCTATGTCGAGGCCAACTACAAGGAAACCGACCTCGCCAACATGTATGTCGGCCAGCCCGCCGAGATCGAGGTCGACGCATATCCGGGGCTGGACGTCAGGGGCCGCGTCGCCAGCATCGGGGCGGGCACGGGATCGCAATTCTCGGTCCTTCCGGCGCAGAATGCGAGCGGCAACTGGGTCAAGGTGCGCCAGCGCGTGCCGGTCCGGATCGCCATCGACCGCGATCCCGGCCGGCCGATGATCGCCGGCCTTTCGACCAGCGTCACCGTCGACACCGGCGAGCGGCCGCGCCAGCAGCAAGCCTCGCGGCGCTAGGGCCGTGGCCTCCGCCCCCGCAGCGGCGCAGCATTACCAGCTGAGCCCGGGCCGGCACGCGATGGTCACCGCCGGGGTGATCCTCGGAATGCTGATGCAGGTCCTCGACACGACCATCGCCAACGTCGCCTTGCCGCACATGACGGCGAGCCTCGGCGCGACGCGCGAGACGATCAACTGGGTGCTGACCTCCTATATCGTCGCTTCCGCCATCGCCATTCCGATCACCGGCTGGCTCGCCGACAGGATCGGGCGCAAGCCGTTGTTCGTCTGGTCGGTAATCGTCTTCACCGGCGCGTCCTTGCTGTGCGCCGTCGCCCAGAACCTGACCGAGATGGTGCTGTTCCGGGCCGTCCAGGGAGTCGCCGGGGCGTTCATCGTCCCGCTCGCCCAAGCCACGTTGTTCGACATCAATCCGCGCGAGAAGCACGGAACGGCGATGGCGATCTTCGGCGCCGGAGTGATGATCGGCCCCATCGCGGGGCCGGTCCTCGGCGGCTGGCTGACCGACAGCTTCGATTGGCGCTGGGTGTTCCTGATCAACCTTCCGATCGGCGCGCTGGCGGCGCTGCTCATGGCGCGATGCATGCCCGCCATCCCCAGGGCGCGGCGGCGCTTCGACATGTTCGGCTTCGCGATGCTCGCGCTCGCGCTGGCCGGCCTTCAGCTGATGCTCGATCGCGGCGAGCAGGCGGACTGGTTCGCGAGCTGGGAGATCAGGATCGAGTTCGCCGTGGCGGTCGCCGGGATCTGGATGTTCGCAGTCCACATGGCGACCGCGCGCTACCCGCTGTTCGATCGGAAGATGTTCGCCGACAGCAATTTCACGACCGGCCTTCTGTTCATGGCGATCATGGGGCTGATGCTGTTCGCGGGCCTCGCCCTGCTGCCGCCCTTGCTCCAGACCCTGCTCGGCTATTCGGTGCTCCAATCGGGTTTCCTGACGGCGCCGCGCGGGGTCGGCACGCTCGTTTCGATGGTCGTCGTCGGCCGTCTCGTGGGCAAGGTCGACGCCCGCCTGCTGGTGCTGACCGGGATCCTCGTCATGTCTTTGTCGCTGTGGCTGATGTCGGGCTTCAGCCTGCAGATGGATTCGCGCCCGGTGATCGTCAGCGGCGCGGTTCAGGGCCTGGCCCTCGGCCTCATCTTCGTGCCTTTGAACACGGTCGCCTTCGGCACGCTCGCCGCGAAATACCGGACCACGGCCGCCGCTTTGTTCAACCTCTCGCGCAGCATCGGCGGCTCTATCGGAATCTCGATCATGACTCTGCTGCTCGCCCGCAACGTCCAGGTGAGCCATTCGGACCTCGCGTCCCACATCACCCGCTATTCGATTCCGCCGGTGCCGCCGGCCATCACCGAGGGCGCCCCCGCGGCGACCCAGACGGTGCTCGCCATGCTCGACATGGAGATCAACCGGCAGGCGCTGATGATCGCCTATATCGACGATTTCAAGGCGATGATGATCATCTCGCTCCTCGCCACGCCGCTGCTTTTGCTGCTGAAGAAGAGCCGCGGCGCGGCCCCGCCGCCGGTCGCGGATTGACATTGGTGCTACTGTTGCTACTGTTGCTACATTAGCAAATGGAGCGCACCATGGGCGTCCTTTCGGTCCGCGAGCTCAACGCCAACATTTCGAAGGCCCTCGCGCGCGTCGAAGCCGGCGAGGTGCTGGACATCAGCCGCAACGGCAAGGTCATCGCCGAGCTGCGCCCCAAGCGGCCGGTGCGCGATGCGGCTTGGCAAAAGGCCTATGACGAGAGCGTGGCGTTCATGCGCAAGGGCCTGCCGCTCGGCATCGGCAAGGTGACGGCCGAGGACAAATATGGCGATCTGGCCGGGTGAGGTTCACGCTCGATTCGAACATCCTCATCTATGCGATCGACGTTGCCACCTCTCAAAAGCACGCGACCGCGCTCGATCTCATGGAGCGCGCCCCTTATGCTGACGCCGTCTTAGCCGTTCAGGCGCTCGCGGAATTCTTGACTGTAATCGGGAGAAAATATCCGGCGCATTCCGATGCCGCGCGCGCTCAAGGCGATCGCTGGGCCCAGTCCATGCCCTCCGTCCCGACGGAGTGGAGCCATGTTTCTGCGGCGGCAACGTTTGCCGCCCGGTATCGCCTTCAATTCTGGGACAGCTTGATTTGGCAAGTCGCCGAGTCCGCCGGCGCGGAAGTCTTCGTTTCCGAGGATCTCCAGGACGGCCTGACAATCGACGGCATGACGGTGATCAACCCGTTCAACCCGGCCAATGCGGAAAAGCTTGCGCGCCTGCTGGAGCCGCAGCCCTAAGCGGCCGTCAATCGAACCTGGCGATCCATTGCTCGACTACCGGCGCGATCCGCGTGCGCCATTTGGAGCCGTTGAAGATGCCGTAATGTCCGACGCCCTTGGCCATGTGATAATGCTTCATCGGTGCCGGGAGGGCGCTCGCCAGGGTCAGCGCGGCCTTGGTCTGGCCGATGCCCGAAATGTCGTCGCGCTCGCCCTCGATCGCAAGCAAAGCGACATCCTCGATCGCCGACGGATCGACCCGGCGGCCGCGGTGCATCATCTGCCCCTTGGGCAGCAAATGCCGCTGGAAGACGGTGTCGACGGTCTGAAGATAGAATTCCGCGGTCATGTCGCAGACCGATCGATATTCGTCATAGAAATCCTTGCTGTTCTCGGCGCTCTCCCCGTCGCCCTGGACGAGGTGCTTGAACATCTCCCAATGGCTGGTGAGGTGCTCGCCGAGGTTCATCGCCATGAAGCCGGCGAGCTGGAGGAAGCCGGGGTAAACCTTCCGCCCAGCGCCCGGATAGAGATAGGGCACGGTGGCGACGACATTGTGCTCGAACCAGGCGAACGGGCGCTGGGTGGCGAGCGTGTTGACCGCCGTCGGCGCCTTGCGGGTATCGATCGGCCCACCCATCAATGTCAGCGTCTTCGGCCGGCAGGGGTGCTTGTCCGCGCTCATCAGCGCCGCGGCGGCATAAGCGGGCACCGAGGGCTGGCAGACCGCGAGCATGTGGGCGCCGGGGCCGATATGCTCGAGGAAGGCGATCAGATAGTCGACATAATCGTCGAGATCGAAGCCGCCGTCGGAAAGCGGGACGAGCTTCGCGTCGCGCCAGTCGGTGATGTAGACGTCGTGGCCGGGAACCATTCGCTCGACCGTGCCGCGAAGCAAGGTGGCGTAGTGGCCCGACATCGGGGCGACGATCAGCAGCTTCGGTCCGCCCTTGACGCCGACGCGGCGGAAGTGCTTGAGTTGGCCGAACGGCTTGCGCAGCGCGATTTCCTCGCGCACGGCGACCCTCTTCCCCTCGACGACCGTGCTTTCGATTCCGAAATCGGGCTTGCCGCGCGGCGCCGAGGCATGAGCGAAGACGTCGAGCGCGGAGGCGACGATCGGGCCCATTTGCGAATAAGCGAAGGGATTGACGGGGTTGGTCATCCAGCCGGCGCCGATATTGGCAAGGGTGCTGGCACCGGCGAGCAGCGAGCGCTGCATTTCATACGCGTCGTAAAGCATCAAATCTCCGCCCCCGTTGTGGAGAGCATCTTAGCGCGCCCGCGACTCGGGTCCACAGGAATAAACCGACCGGTCGGTCAAAGGCTCCGCATTGAGCAGGTGGGGGTGCGCTGCTACGCGATCGACATGGCCCGCGTTCGCGAAGATCTTCCCAAGGGAAAAATCGGCAGTCTGCTGCTGATCTGGGGCTACGCGCTCCGCTACAAATGGACGATCGCCGCAGCCGCCGCCTCCCTCCTGCTGGCGGCCGGAGCCACGCTTGCCATCCCCGACGGCTTCCGGCGGGTGATCGACCAGGGCTTCGTTGCCCAGGGCGGCGATATCAACCGGCAGTTCAACTATCTCCTTGGAATGGTCGCCCTTCTCGCCGTCGCCACCGCCTCTCGTTTCTACTTCGTCTCGATGCTCGGAGAGAAGGTGATCGCCGACATCCGAATCGCGGTGCACGAGAATCTGCTTCGGCTCGAGCCGCGCTTCTTCGAAGAGAATCGACCGTCGGAAATCGCTTCGCGCGTGACATCCGACACCGCGGTGGTCGAGATCGTCGTCGGCACCACCGTTTCCGTGGCGCTGCGCAACATCGTACTGGGCGTGGGCGGTGTCATCTATCTGTTCACCCTCGCGCCTGCGCTCACCGCCAAGCTGCTCGTCTTCATCCCGCCGATCATGATTCCGATCGTCGTCCTCGGCCGGCGGGTGCGGACCATCTCGCGCAGCAGCCAGGACCGGATCGCCGACCTCGGCTCGATCGTCGCCGAGACGCTCGGGGCGATGAAGATCGTCCAGGGCTTCGGCCAGGAGGCGCGCGAAAGCAGCCGCTTCCGCGAGGCGGTCCGCCGCACCTTCCTCACCGCGCGCCGGCGCGTCTCGATCCGGGCGATCATGACCGCGATCGTCATCTCTCTGCTGTTCGGATCGATCACCCTGCTGGTACGGCAGGCGGCTCTCGACGTCGCCCACGGCGTGGTCAGCGGCGGAACCGTTGTCGCCTTCGTCGTCACCGGGGCGATCGTCGCCGGCGCGTTCGGGGCGTTGACCGAAGTTTATGGCGACCTGTTGCGCGGCGCCGGGGCGACCGGGCGGATCGCCGAACTGATGGGGCAGGTTCCCGAGATCAGGGCGCCGGCAAACCCGAAGCCGTTGCCTTCCCCGGCACAGGGACTGATCGCCTTCGACGCAGTCACCTTCCGCTATCCGACCCGGCGCGACGTCAGCGCGCTACACGCGTTCAGCCTCTCGGTGCGGCGGGGGGAGCGCCTCGCGCTGGTCGGCCCGTCGGGCGCGGGGAAGACCACGATCTTTCAGCTCGCCCAGCGCTTCTACGATCCGGACGAGGGTTCCGTGACGATGGACGGAGTCGAGCTTCGCGACGCCGATCCGGCCGAGATCCGCGCCCGGATCGCCGTCGTGCCGCAGGAAACGATCATCTTCGCCGCCTCGGCGCGCGACAATTTGCGCTACGGCCGATGGGAGGCGAGCGACGACGAGCTTTGGGCGACGGCCGAGGCGGCGAACGCCGCCGAATTCCTGCGCCGTCTTCCGGAGGGGCTCGACACCTATCTCGGGGAGGGCGGCGCCCGCCTTTCGGGCGGCCAGCGTCAGCGCATCGCCATCGCCCGAGCGCTGCTCAGGGACGCGCCGCTGCTGTTGCTCGACGAGGCGACCTCGGCGCTCGACGCCGAATCCGAGCGGCTCGTCCAGGGCTCGCTCGAGCGGCTCGTCGAGGGCCGCACCACGATCGTCATCGCCCACCGGCTCGCGACCGTGCGCGCCGCCGACCGGATCATCGTCATGGACCATGGCCGAATCGTTGGCGAGGGCACGCACGACACGCTGAGCGCCGAGGGCGGCCTCTACGCCCGCCTCGCCCGGCTCCAGTTCGAAGGGATCGCGGCTTAGGGTCCGCACTCAATTAAGAAGGTCGTCAGAAGGTCCGGCGCCGCCGCCACTCGATTCGGCTAGGTCGTTTTTCGTTTGATGACAGAGTCATCCCGGCGAAAGCCGGGACCCATGAACACGGCCTTCGAGGTGGAGCGAGATCGCCGCCGCCAACCCTCGACCGCTTCGGTTCATGGGCCCCGGCTTTCGCCGAGGTGACTCCCTGGACTGGCGCCCCTTGGCTTCCTGCGGCCAGCCCCAGGTCGGAAGCCGCGCGCGACGATGCGAACCGGATAGGAAAAGGGCGGCCCCGAAGGACCGCCCTGATCTCTTGCCGACAGCACCCGTCTAGAAGTTGCCGTACGCCTCGTTACCGACGAAGCCCATCGCCGTGACCTGCGCGCGCTTGGTGACCGCGAGCACCTCGTCGACCAGCTCGTAGCGCGCCTGAGGGTCGGGCTGCAAATGCAGCTCCGGGGTCGGATTCATCGTCGTCGTCAGATCGAGATACTGGCGCAGAGTGACGAGATCGACCGGCGAGCCGTTCCACAGGACGGCGCCCTGCGGGGTAATCACGATCTTGTTCTTGACCGGATCGACCGGAGGCGGCGTACGGTTCTGCTGGTCCTGCGGAAGGTCCAGCTTCACCGCGTGCGACTGTACCGGGATGGTCATGATGATCATGATCAGCAGCACCAGCATGACGTCGATCAACGGCGTCGTGTTGATCTCCATCATCGGTTCGGACGATTCGGGATTGAGAACGCTTGCGCTCATCTGGGTTTACTCCTGTCTCGTCCCAATCAGAAGCGGGTGCCGCCGTGCGGCTCCGGCTCGGAAATGAAGCCAATCCGGGCGAAACCGGCGCGCTGCATGGTGAAGATGGCACCCCCGACACAGCGGTAGGGCGTGTCGATGTCGGCGCGGATATGCGCCTCGGGCATATTGTCCTCGTTAAGGTTCTGAACGCCGCCGACGTTGCGGATCTGCTCCTCCAGCGTGGAGACGGCACGGTCCAGCAATTGCTGGGAGTTCATCCGCGTCAGATCCCAATAGACCTCGCACGTGCCGCCCGGACCGGCCTTGACCGTCAGGTTGACGTTCTCCGGCTTGGTGATCGTCGGCTCGTATTCGACCTTCGGGAGACGCACCGGCACCGACTGCAGCACGACGGGCACGGTGATCAGGAAGATGATGAGCATCACCAGCATGACGTCCACGAGGGGCGTCGTGTTGATGTCGGACATCGGGGAGTCTGAGTCTCCGGATTCGCCGACCTGCATTGCCATGTTCGTAGCTTCCTATTCTGGTTCGGCGCCGTCTTTGCGGGCGGCCCCGGGAAGGGCGCGGCGGGACGACGAACCGTCCCGCCGCTTGCTTCCTTATGCCTTCGGCGCGGTCGTCGCTGCGCCGGTGGACGTCGCCGCCGGGCGGCTCGCGGCCGGGCGCGCGGCGGTGGCCGACGGGCGAACGGCGCCGCCCGACATCATGTAGCCGTGCACGTCGTTCGCGAACTTGGCGAGCTCCTCGCTGATCGACTTGTTGCGGCGCATCAGCCAGTTGTACTGCATCACCGCCGGAACGGCGACGACCAGGCCGATGGCGGTCATGATCAGCGCCTCGCCGACCGGGCCGGCGACGGCGTCGATCGACGCCTGGCCGGCCGAGCCGATCTTGATCAGCGCGCGGATGATGCCGACGACGGTTCCGAACAGGCCGACGAACGGCGCGGTCGAGCCGACCGTGGCGAGGAAGGCGAGGCCCGAGGAGAGCTTCGCGGTGATCGCACCCTGGCTGCGGGCCAGCGAGTTGGTCATCCAGTCGTGCTGGTCGATCGGATCGGTCAGCTTGTTGTGCTGCTCTTCGGCGAGGAGGCCGTCGTCGACGATCTGGCGGTAGGCGCCGTTCTTGTCGAGCTTGTTGGCGCCCTCGCGCAGATTGGCGGACTGCCAGAAGACCGAGCGGGCGCGGCGGCCCTCCTTGATGATCTTCTGCTGCTCGAACAGCTTGACGAAGAAGATGTACCAGGATCCGACGGACATGATGACCATGACACCGAAGGTGAACTGCGCGACGAGACCGCCCTGCTGAAGCGCAGGAATCAGGCCATAGGGGTTGCTGCCGCCTGCTGCTGGTGCTGCCATTGTAATTTCCCTCTCAGTCTAAAAAATGAAATCGGTGAAAACGAGTTTAGATCATTCAGCCGGCAGCACCCAGCGGATGCGGCTGCTCACGGAATCGGTGGTCGGCTGGCCAAGATTGTTGCGCGCCGGGGTGAAGCGGGCGCGGCTGCGCATGATCCGGCACGTTGCCTGATCCAGCGCGGACGACCCGCTCGAGGAGGTGACCGAACAATTGGTCACGCGCCCGTCGGTGCCGATGCTCAAGGTGAAGCCGGTCGTCCCCTGCTCCTCGGCCCGGATCGCGGAGGCCGGATAGTCGGCGTCCGAAACGTAGGAGGCGAGGTTGGCGCGGGCGCGTGCCGGCTCGACCGTGCGGGGCGGAGCCGGCGGAGCCGGAGGCGGCGCGGGCGGCGCAGTGTAGGTGATCTGCGGCGGCGGCGCGGTCTGCACGGTCTGGATCGGCGGCGCCGGCGAGGGCATGCGCACCAGCGGCGGCGGCGACACGACGGGCGGCGGCTGAACCTGCGGCTGCTCGGGGGGCGGCGGCTCCTCGGGGGGCGGCGGCTCTTCCTGAACGTCGAACGTCTTCAGATCCTCGGCTACGTTCTTGACGAAATTGTAGGCGAGACCGGTGACCACCACATAGGCGAGAATGATATGCAACACCGCGACCGCGATGATCGAATATATCCTCCCCTGGGTCATTCCCTGATCAACGTATGACATTAACCAGCCACGCTCCCTCTCTCAAAACCGGTCTGAGGCCGACCCCGCGTTAACGCCGCGGGCAGGCATCGGTTCATCCGTGTAACGGATAATTGCGGTCGTGGTCTCTATCGTGACACTTGGGCGGACGCAATCCTTCTGGTTACCATATCACCCGCGGCGGATTTCGGCCGCAATCGCCGGTTAATCCGCCGCCTCCTAGCCCGCCCGCGGAACGAAGCCGAAGGAAGATTATGAAGGCCAGGACATTCGCGGCCGCGGCCGCTCTGTTGATCGCCCAAGCCGTTGATTCGCAACTGCTTTCACCCGGTTCGCAAGCGCCGGCCTACGCCGATCTCGCCGATCTGGCGCTGGGCGCTCCGGTCGCCGCTCACCTTCGCCTTCGCGACTCCGACCTGCTCGACGCGCAGCAGGCTCCGAACGTGCCCCAAGGCCATCGCCGTTTCCTGATCGAGGCGGACGTCGTCGCCCTGATTCGCGGTTCGGGGGGCCTTCCGGCGCGAGTCAGCTATCTCGTCGATCTGCCGAACGATTCGCGCGGGCGCCCGGCGCGCGTCGAGCGGCGCTCCGAAGTGCTGGTGTTCGCCAGCCGAGTCCCGAATCGGGAGGGGGAATTGCGGCTCGCCGCTCCGGACGCGCAAATTCCCTATGCGCCCGAAACCGCCGAGCGGTTGCGCGCCATCCTTCGCGAATCGTCGGCGGCGAACGCGCCGCCGCGAATCACCGGCATCGGCCGCGCCTTTCACGTCGAAGGCTCGATTCGGGGCGAAGGGGAAACGCAGATCTTCCTTCAGACCGCGGATCAGCGGCCGATCTCGCTCAACATCCTGCGCCGTCCCGGCCAGCGGCCGCGCTGGTCGGTGGCCTTGTCGGAGATCGTCGACGAAGCCGCCGCGCCGCCGGCGCCCGACACGTTGCTGTGGTACCGGCTGGCCTGCACCCTGCCGGCGCGGCTGCCCAGGCAATCGCTGAGCGAGGCGGGCGCGGAGGAAGCCCGGGCGATCCAGGCGGATTACCAGGTCGTCGTCGAAGGCCTCGGCCGCTGCGTGCGGGCCCGCGCGCGGCGCTAGAAGGACGAAAGCTCGACCCCGACTCCGGCGCAGTCGGGATAGATGTCCGGCTTGCGCGAGGAGACTCGAAGGGCGGTGACTCCGCGCCGGGCGGCGATCACGTCGTAGACCTCGCGCACGAACGTCTCCTGGAGGTTGAACCGGCGGCTTCGGGCGAGAGCGCCGATCTCGGTGCGCAGGAAATCATAATCCCAGGCGCCCGTGCGCTCGTCGCTGGCGGGGAAGCTCGCCTCGTCCACCCACACCTCGACGGTCACAGTCAGCCGTTGCGGCGCGCCGATCTCGAAATCGTGGAAGCCGATGTCGACCGGGAGCTCATAGCCCTCGAGCACGATCTTGCGCGTCTTCGGCGCGAGCCGGTCGGGGACGAGCCCGTCGAGGCCGGCCGCGAGGTCGTTCATATCCGCTCCAGGAACTGCACGTCGCGCGGCAGGGAGAGGAATCGCTGCCCCCCGTCAAGCAGGATCGTCTGCCCGGTCATGCTCGGCGTCGCGACGAGGAAGCGCAGCGCGGCGATGATCTCGGCGACGTCGACTCCGCGCCCAAGCGCGTTCAATCCATGCACCTTGTCGAAATTTTCCCGGCTCTGCGGGCCGGAGACCATGGTCACCGACGGCGCGATGCCGTTGACCCGGATGCCGGGGGCGAAGGCGCGCGCGCAAAGCTCGGTCAGCCCCGCGAGGCCCATTTTTGAGATCGTGTAGCTGAAGAAATCGGGATTGGGCGCGGCGAGCTTGGCGTCGAGCAGGTTGACGATCAGGCCCCGCTTGGTCCGCACCGCGAAAGCGCGCGACAAGAGGGCCGGGGCGCGCAGATTCACGTCGAGGTGGGCCGCCCAGCTTTCCACGGTGAAATCGCGCACGTCGTCATGAGCGAAGAGCGAGGCGTTGTTCACCAGCAATCGTAGCGGCGGCAAGGCTCGTGTGGCCGCGAGGATCGCTTCCGCGGCGCCGGGATCGGCGAGATCGGCTTCGACCAGCGAAGCGTTGCCGACCTCCCGCGCGAGCGCCTCCGCCTCCGCGGCCGAGCGATTGTAGTGGATCAGCACGTGCCAGCCGTCGGCGGCGAGCGCTCGGACGATCTCGGCGCCGATCCGCTTCGCGCCGCCGGTGACGATCGCCGTCCGTGGGCCTTCGAATTCCATGAAGGTGCGATTAGCGCTCCGCTTTGCGCATGGCCAGCCGGCCCGCTAAACCCCGGTCATGCCCATGGCTCCCGCCCCTGCCGATCTTGCCGGCCTCAGCCTCGGCGATATCGCCCGGCTGGCGGAGGAGCGCAAGCTTCCGCCGGTCCACCTGTGGAACCCGAGCCATTGCGGCGACAGCGCCATGCGCATCGCCCGCGACGGGACCTGGTTTCACGAGGGCAGCCCGATCGGCCGGCCTGAAATGGTGCGGCTGTTCTCGACGATCCTGAGGCGCGAGGAAGACGGGCGCTTCGTGCTCGTCACGCCGGCGGAGAAGCTCGACATCGCGGTCGAGGACGCACCGTTCGTGGCGGTGGAGCTGAAAAGCGAGGGCGAAGGCCAGGCGCGCAATCTCGCTTTCCGCCTCAACACCGGCGATCTGGTGGTCGCCGGCCCCGATCACCGGCTGCGCTTCGACGAGGGGCCGCATCCCTATCTCGAGGTGCGCTCGGGGCTCGACGCTCTGGTGGCGCGACCGGTCTATTACGAACTGGCCGAGATCGCCCTGGCGGAAGGCTCCGATCCGGCCGGGCTCTGGAGCGGCGGCCTCTTCTTCCCGTTCGAGCCATCCGTATGAGCCTCGCGGAGCGCCTGAGGACCGCGCTCGAGCTCGGCCACCGGGGCTCGCCCGAGCTGATCGCCGGGGATGTGCTCGACGAGGAGGAGCGTGGCGCCGGAATCACGCCCGCGGCGGTGCTCGTCGCGGTGGTCGACCGGCCGGAGCCGACCGTGATCCTCACGCTGCGCCCGGAGACCATGCGCAAGCATCCCGGCCAGATCAGCTTCCCGGGCGGCCGAATCGATCCCGGGGACGAGGGGCCGATCGGCGCCGCCTTGCGCGAGGCGCAGGAGGAGATCGGGCTGCCGCCGGAGGCGGTCGAGGTGATCGGCCTCGCCGACGTCTACCGCACCGTGACCGGCTTCGAGGTCACGCCGGTGGTCGGCATCGTCGCCCCCGATCTTCCGCTCGCCCCGCACCCGGGCGAGGTCGCGGACCTGTTCGAGGCCCCGCTTCACTATCTGCTCGATCCGGCGCATCAGCGCGAACGCTCGGCCATCTGGCGCGGGCGGGAGCGTCATTATTATGAGATCGATTATGAAGGGCGCCGGATCTGGGGGGCGACGGCGGCGATGATCGTCAATCTCGGCCGGCGGCTGGTGCTGGCATGAAGCTGCCCGACGCGCCTTGGCGGAGCCGCCACGGCATGGACCGGTTGCTGCGGACGCTCGGCGCGGATTCGGGCGAGACCCGCTTCGTCGGCGGTTGCGTGCGCGACACCTTGCTCGGGCTCGAGGTCAGCGACGTCGATCTCGCCACGCGGCTCACGCCCGAGGAGGTGATGGCAAGGCTCGACCGCGCCAGGATCAAGGCGGTGCCGACCGGCATCGCCCACGGCACGATCACGGCCGTGATCGGCGGCGCGCCCGTCGAGGTGACCACCCTGCGCCGCGACGTGACCACCGACGGCCGCCGCGCGACGGTCGCCTTCACCGACGATTGGCGCGAGGACGCCGCCCGGCGCGACTTCACCATCAACGCATTGTCGGCGAGCCCGGCTGACGGCGCCTTGTTCGACTATTTCGGCGGCATGGAAGACCTTGAGGAGCGCACGGTACGCTTCATCGGTGAGCCGCTGCAGCGCATTGCCGAGGATCATTTGCGCATCTTGCGCTTCTTCCGCTTCCACGCCCGCTTCGGCAGCGGAGCGCCCGAGCCGGCAGGGCTGGAGGCCTGCGCCGGGCGGGCCAACGATCTGATGGCGCTGTCGCGCGAGCGGATTGCGGACGAACTGCTCAAGCTGCTCGCTTTGCCCGATCCGGCGCCGACCGCGGCGCTGATGGTCTCGCGCGGCATCTTCAGGCCGGTCTTGCCCGAGATCGAATCGGCCGAGCGGCTCGCCGCTCTGGTCGCCGCCGAACGGACGGCCGGAATAGCGCCCGAGGCGGTCCGGCGGCTGGCGGCCTTGCTCCCCCCCGATCCGGATGCGGCCGCCGACGTCGCGGCGCGGCTGCGCCTTTCCAGGCGGCTGGCCAAAAGACTTGTCTCGGCGGCGCGGGCCGAGCTCGCCGCGCCGGAGGTGCTCGCCTACCGGATCGGCGCGGCGGAGGCGATCGACCGCTTCCTGCTCCATTCCGATTCGCCCCCACCCGATCTCGCAGCGCTGGAACAGTGGAAGCGGCCGCGCCTGCCTGTCGGCGGCGGCGACCTCCTCGCGATGGGCCTGGAGGCCGGCCCGGCAGTCGCAGCCACGCTCCAGGCGATCGAGCGCGACTGGATCGCAGGCGGGTTTTCGGGCGATACGCAGGCGGTCCGCGCGCTGGCCCGGCGGCACGTCGATCAGGCGCTGCGCGCGAGCCAGTAGGCCAGGGCCTCGTCGGCGGTCAGCGCCTGGGCGAAATAATAGCCCTGCCCGTAGGTGCAGCCCAGTTCGGCGAGGCCGTGGGCGAGCTCGGCCGTCTCGATCCCCTCGGCGGTCGTTTCCATCCCCAGCGCTTTCGCCAGGCTGAGGATGGCATGGACGATCGCCGCCGAATCGCCGTCCTCAATCATTCCCGCGACGAACCTCTGGTCGATCTTGAGCGCGTCGATCGGCAGCAGCTGCATCGAGGCCAGGCTGGTATAGCCGGTCCCGAAATCGTCCATCGCCACCCGGGCGTCGAGCCGCTTGAGCGCGTTGAGCGCTTTGGCGGCGCGATCCGGGTCCTGGATGATCGCGCTTTCGGTCAGCTCGACGGTGAGGCGCTTGCCGGAGATGCCGCTGGTCGCGAGCGCGCCCGAGACGGCGGCGGCGACGTCGTCGCGGCTGATCTGAATCGGCGACATATTGACGCTGACTCCGATGGGCAGCTCGACGCCGGTCGCCCGGTCCCACTCGGCGAGCGTTCGCATCGCGGTTTCGAGCGCCCAGCGGCCGAGCTGGACGATCAGGCCCGATTCCTCGGCAACGGGGATGAAATCGGCGGGCGGGATCACCCGCCCGTCATCGTCGGTCCAGCGCGCCAAAGCTTCGAAGCCGGCGACCCGCCCGGTGCGAAGCTCGACGAGAGGCTGGTAGGCGAGCGTCAGCCGGTCGCTCTCGATCGCCACGCGAAGCTCGGTTTCCATGGAGAAGCGGCGGCGAACCTCGGCGGCCTGGACCGCCTCGTAAACCTGGGTGGTGCCGAGCTTCTTGGCGTTCTTGAGCGCGAACTGGGCGTTGCGGAACACCTCGTCCGCGCTTGCGACGCCCTGGTTGAGCAAAGCGCAGCCGATCGCGCAGTCGACCCGGATCTCCAGCTCCGAGAGCCGGAACGGCAGCGTCAGCACGGCCTTGATGCGCTCGGCGGCGCGAAGCGCGTCTCCGGGTCCGCGGTCGAGCCGCATCAGGATGCCGAACTCGTCGCCGGAGGTGCGGGCGAGCACGTCGCTCGGCCTCAGCGCGGAGACGAGACGGCGGGCGAAGGTGATCAGGAGCTCGTCGCCGGCCATCGCGCCCATGCATTCGTTGACCCGGCTGAAGCGGGTCATGTCGACTGCCAGAACGGCGTAGCTGCCCTCCCGGAAATTGGGATCGGCAAGGACCGCGTCGACCCGTTCGTTGAAGGCGAAGCGGTTGGGAAGGCCGGTCAGCGTGTCGCGAAGCATCTCCGAGCGCAGGCTCCGCTCGGTCTCGATCTGCGCGGTCTTGTCGATCAGGGTGACGAGGTAGCGCGGAGGCTGCCCGCCGACGACCTTGAGCTGGGCGAAGCGGACCGTGAAATGGCGCCCGCCGATGCTGCGCCCGTCCGCGGTGTCGAACTGGTGGGCGCTCTCGTTGCCGGTCAGGAAGGCCGCGAGGCGGGTGCCGACCGGGCCGGAGCGGAGCAGCGGCACCTGATTGATGTGCCGGTCGCCGAGCCTTTCGTCCCACTCGGCGATGAAGCGGAAATGATCGTTGGCGCACTCGATCCACGGCGCCCCGCCGTCGACGGTGATGATCGCCGCGGCGATGGGCAGGGCATCGAGATAGCCCTGGCGCACCGATTCCATCAGGCCGAGGATGTGCTCGCGCAAGTCGGCGGGGATGTCGAACGCCGGCACGGCCGCCAACGCCGACCCCTTCCCCTTCTTGCGCACCGCTCCAGCCTGCATGGATCAGGCGATAGAGGAACAGGGTTAACGCTCCGTTGAGGAATGGCCCCGGCTAACGCGGTAACCATTCGGCTTCGGCGGCACGTCACCCCTTCGAGTCACCCCGGCGCAAGCCGGGGTCCATGAACCGGAGCGGACGGAGTGGGGACGGCAGCGCCCTTCACGTCGAATCTCGTGTTCATGGGTTCCGGCCTTCGCCGGAATGACTAATCAGGGGCCGTTCCCAAAGCGGCTCAGAAGCGGTTGTCGCGCGGGAAGCCGGTCGGCGGCATCCGGCCCGCCGCGCCGCGCGCCGTTCGCCACGGATCCATGTTCTCGGTGCGCACGCGATTGCCCTCGCCGCCCATCGGCCAGGAGAGGCCCGCCTCCTTGTTGAAGCCCTTGGCGTCGGACAGGCCGCCGTCGCGGTAGCGCTGCAGCTGGACGCCCTGGCCGCGGCCCATTTCGGGCAGCTCCTCGCGCGAGAAGACGACCAGCTTTCGGTTGTCGCCGATCGCGGCGACGAAATCGTCCTCGGGCCGAAGCGGCCGAACGACCTTGAGCGTCGCGCCGGCTCGCAAATTGACGACCTGCTTGCCCTTGCGGGTCTCGGCGACCGCGCCCGAGGCCGAGGTGACGAAGCCGCGGCCGTCCGAGGAGGCGAC
This sequence comes from Alphaproteobacteria bacterium, assembly GCA_005883305.1. Taxonomy (NCBI): domain Bacteria; kingdom Pseudomonadati; phylum Pseudomonadota; class Alphaproteobacteria; species Alphaproteobacteria bacterium. Next base: position 1,947,330 of record VBAC01000001.1, read on the forward strand.
GAGCAGCTTGTCCGCGCCGGCGGCGCGAAGGAGGGCGACGACGTTCCCCTCGCCCTCGATGTCGACCATCAGCTTCACGGGCTCGCCGAAGCCGCGCCCGCCCGGCAGCTTGTCGGCGGCGAGCGTGTAGAAGCGCCCGTCCGAGGAGGCGAGCAGCAGCTTGTCGGTGGTGTGGGCGTGGAGCAAGGGGAAAGCGAGGCCGTCGCCCTCCTTGAACTTCAGCGCCTCGGCGTTGGAGGCGTCGACATGGCCCCTCATCGCCCTGATCCAGCCCCGCTTCGAGAGGATCACGGTTACCGGCTCGCGCTCGATCATCGCTTCGAGCGGGATCTCCCGGGCCGGGCCGGCGGCCTCGATCAACGTCCGGCGCCGGCCGAGCTCGGTCCAGCCGCCATAGCGGTCCTTGAGCGCGGTCAGGTCCTTCGTCAGGCGCCTGCGCTGCCGCTTCGGGTCGGCGACCAGCTTCTCGAGGTCGGCCTTCTCCGCCTCCAGCTTCTCGCGCTCGCCGCGGATCTGCATCTCCTCGAGCTTGCGCAAGGAGCGAAGGCGCATGTTGAGGATCGCCTCGGCCTGGCGGTCGCTCAAGGCGAATTCGGCGATCAGCACCGGCTTCGGCTCGTCCTCGGCGCGGATGATCTGGATCACCCGGTCGAGGTTGAGATAGGCGATCAGATAGCCGTCGAGCAGCTCGATCCGGTCGGCGATCTTGGCCAGCCGGTGGTTCGAGCGATTGATCAGGACCTCGATCTGGAACTTCAGCCACTCGCCCAGCACCTGCCTCAGGCCCATCACCCGAGGCGTGCGCTCCGCGTCCAGCACGTTGAGGTTCAGGGGCACCCGCACCTCGAGGTCGGTCAGCCGGAACAGGCTGTCCATCAGCAGATCGGGATCGACCGTGCGGCTGCGCGGCTCGATCACGATCCTGATCTCCTCGGCGGATTCGTCGAGCACGTCGGCGAGGATCGGAAGCTTCTTGTCGGCGATCAGCTGGGCGATCTGCTCGATCAGCTTGGATTTGGGCACCTGATAGGGGATTTCGGTGACGACCGCCGTCCACGACCCCTGAGGCCCCTTCTCGACCGTCCAGCGCGCCCGAACGCGAAACGCCCCGCGGCCCGTGGCATAGGCCAGGGCGATCGCCTCGGGGCTGTCGACGATCTGCCCGCCGGTGGGGAAATCGGGGCCGGAGACCTTCTCCATCAGCGCCGCGTCGTCGGCGCCCGGACTGTCGATCAGCAGGATCGCGGCGTCGACGATCTCGGCGACGTTGTGCGGCGGGATGCTCGTCGCCATGCCCACGGCGATCCCGCTGGCGCCGTTGGCGAGCAGGTTCGGGAACAGGCCCGGAAAGACCTCCGGCTCCTCCTCCTCGCCATTATAGGTGGGGCGAAAGCCGACCGTGCCCTCGTCGAGCCCGGCCATCAGCTCGCCCGCCGCCGCGGTCAGCCGCGCCTCGGTGTAGCGCATCGCCGCGGCGTTATCGCCGTCGACATTCCCGAAATTGCCCTGCCCGTCGACGAGCGGATAGCGAAGCGAGAAATCCTGGGCGAGGCGGACCATCGCGTCGTAGACCGACTGGTCGCCGTGCGGGTGGTATTTGCCGATCACGTCGCCGACGACGCGGGCGCATTTCTTGTAGCCGGCGGCGGGATCGAGCCGAAGCAGCCGCATCGCCCAGAGCAGCCGCCGGTGGACGGGCTTCAACCCGTCGCGCAGGTCGGGCAGCGACCGGGCAGTGATCGTCGAGAGGGCGTAGACGAGGTAGCGCTGGGAAAGGGCGTCGTCGAACGGCGCGTCGACGACGGAATCGGGAATGTCACTCATGGCGAGTCGTTAGCAGGCGGGATTCGGGGAAGCGAGTGGGTTGCGCGGCCTTTCTCAACTGTATCGGTAGAATTATATTGCATTGTCTACTGATCTGATCGACTATCCGCTCGCTCAAGGTCAACCAAGAGAGGAAAGTGCCATGAAACGTGCGATTCCCTTCCTTGCTATGCTGCTCGCCACGACCGCGTGCGGCCAAGCCGGCGATCCGAACGGCCGCAACGGCCCCGGTGGATCGGACCAACCTGCCAATGCCGCCAACACGGCCCAGGAAAGCGGCGACATCGTCGTCCCGGAAGGCGAAGCCACCCAGGAAGCCGGCCCGAACATCGGCACCGTTGCGGCCCCCGACGTCGCCTTCGCCTATCGCTACGGCTTCGGCCTTGCCGCGGATCGGATCGCCGAGGTGCAGGATCAGCACCAGCAGATCTGCGAGCGCTACACGCTTGCCCGCTGCCGAATCACCGGCATGACCTATCGCGCCGCGAATTCCGACGACGTCGAGGCGAGCCTGACCTTCGCCCTCGATCCGGCCATCGCCCGCACCTTCGCGCGGGACGCCGTCCAGCGAGTCAACGCCGCCGACGGAACGGTCACCCAGAGCGAGATCACCGGCGAGGATGCCGGCACGCCGCTGCGCGCCAACCAGCGCGATCGCGCCGAGATCGAAGCCGAGCTCGCCCGGATCGAGACCCGGTTGCGGGGGCTCGGCCCGATGGCCGCCGAGAAGACCGGGCTGGAGGCGCGCCGGACGGAGCTGCTCGAGCAGTTGCGGCCCTTGCGCGAGGCCGGCCATGCCGGGCAGGAGAGCCTCGCCACGACGCCGATGGTCTTCCGCTACGGCTCGGGCAATCTCGTCCCCGGGCCGGCGCAGCGGCCGAGCATCGGGCAAGCGTTCCACCGCGCCGGCAACAATTTCGCCGACGGTGCGACGATGCTGCTGGTCGTGATCATCACCCTGCTGCCCTGGGCGATCGCGTTCGGACTGATCGCGCTCCTCATCCGCTACGTGCGGCGCCGCTGGTTCCGCGAGGAGACGGGGACCGATGCGACACACGCCGCGTAACTCGATAGAGTGATCGCTTCAGGATAACCGTCATTGCGAGGAGCGCAGCGACGAAGCAATCCAGCGGGCCTCGTATTCAGCACTGGATTGCTTCGCTGCGCTCGCAATGACGGCCTCTTGCGGCCAAGCCGGGCCTTAAACCCGCTCGGCCGGCTCGAGCGCGCAATCCTCGCCGGTCTCGACCTGGAAGGTCGCGTGGCCGATGCCAAAATGATGCGCGACGTCGTGGGCGCAGCCGGCGAGGAAGGCGTCTCCCGGAAATCCGCCGGGAATGACGAGATGGGCGGTGAGCGCGAACTCGGTCGTGCTCATCGGCCAGATATGAAGGTCGTGGATCGCCGCCACCCCGGGAAGCGAGAGCAAATGCGCCTCGACCTTGTCGGGATCGATGCCGCGCGGAACTCCGGCCAGCGCCATCGTCACCGACTCGCGCAGAAGGTCCGCGCCGGCGAGGAAGATCAAGGCGGCGACGATCAGGCTGGCGATCGGATCGACCCACAGCCAGCCGGTCGTGGCGATGAGGATTCCTGCGACTACGACGCCCGCCGAGACCAGCGCGTCGGCGACCATGTGGAGATAGGCCCCGCGGATGTTCAGGTCGCTGCGCCGGCCCCGGGCGAACATCAAGGCGGTCGCCCCGTTGATCGCAATTCCGATCGCGGCGACGACCGTCACCGTCCCGCCCTCGACCAGGTCCGGGATGATGAGCCGGAACACGGCGTGATAGGCGATGAAGGCGACGGCGATCAGCAGCAGCACCGAATTGGCGAGCGCCGCCAGGATCGACGAGGCCCTCAGGCCATAGCTGAACCGACGCGACGGCGGCCTTTTGGCGAGAATCGCGCCGACCCAGGCGGTGGCGAGCCCGAGAACGTCGGAAAGGTTGTGCCCGGCATCGGCGAGCAGGGCCATCGAATTGGCCCAGAAGCCGTAGGCCGCCTCGACGCCGACGAAGCCGAGGTTGAGCGCGATTCCGACGGCGAAGGCCCAGCCGAAATCGGCCGGGGCGTGCGCATGAGCGTGCCCGTGATGGTGATGGCCGCCGTGCGGGTGCGAATGGGAGTGAGCCACCGCCCGACGCTAAACGCTCAGGCCGGCGGGCGGAAGACCTCGGCGGGCCCGCGGCCGCGCTCTTGCTCGACCTCGGCCAGGATCCAGTCGCGGAAGGCGGCGATCTTGGGCTGGTTGCGGCGGCCTTCGGGATAGACCAGCCAATGGCTGTTTCGGGTGACGTGGACGTGGGCGAAGGGCTGGACCATCCGCCCCTCCGCCAACTCGCGCCGCCAGAACATCGGGGTCATCAGCGCTATCCCGGCGCCGGCGAACGCCGCATTCGCCTCCATCACCTGATTGTCGAGCAGCAGGCCGGGATCGGGGACGCCCTCCCGCGCCTCTACGCCGAGATCCGCGAACCAGTCGGCCCACCACTGGTCGGTCGCGGTCAGGCGCGGGACGTCGAGCAATTGCTCGGGCCGGAAGAGGCTGTAGCGGGCGGCGAACTCGGCGCTGCACACGGGGCTGAAGTGGAGGCGGAACAGGAAATGGCATTTGAGCCCCGGCCAATCGCCCCGGCCGACCCGGATGGCGGCGTGGAATTCGCCGGTGGTGAAATCGACCAGCCGGTTGTCGGTGCTGAGGCGGACCGCGAGAGCGGGATGGCGCACCTGGAAATCGCCGAGCCGGGGCGCCAGCCATTGCGTTGCCATGGTCTGCGCGGTGCTGATCGAAAGCAGCGCCTGGTCCTCGGCCACGAGCCCCGAGAAGGCGTCGTCCAGGGTCTCGAACGCGCTGGCGACGAGCGGCGCGACCCGGCGCCCGGCGTCGGTCAGCGAGACCCGGCCCTTGATGCGCGCGAACAGGGGCACGCCAAGCCGCTCTTCCAACAAGCGAATTTGATAGCTGACCGCCGCCTGCGTCATCCCCAGCTCGGCCGCGGCCTGGGTGAAGTTCTGGCGGCGCGCCGCCGCCTCGAAGACTCGAACGGCGCTCAGCGGAGGCAGACGTGCCATCGCAATCCTATAAGCTGCGCTTATGCCCTCTGTCGAGAGTTTCGTTGGCGTCACGTTCGTGGAGATGCGATTTCCCTGCTCGCGCCGAAAGGCAATTCGGCAATGTCAGGGAAAGGAACCAGGAAATGCGCGACGAACTCGACGGCCGTATGTGGGCGGACCACCACGATCAGTTCAACCTATGGGTGCAGGACGCGGCCGGCACCGTCCGCTCGGCCCTCGCCCGGTTCGCCGGTTGGGACGGGACCACGCACCAGTTGCTGGCGCTGATCGCCGCTTTCGCGCTCACCGGCCTCAGCATCGGCTCGACCAGCGGCGCCGCCTGACCGCGTCAGATCCAAAGGAGATGATCGATGACCATTCGCACCATCGCCGCAGCGCTCGCCCGCGTCGCCGCCTCGATCGGCCTCGCTTTGTGCAAGCTCAACGAGATGCAGTTCAGCTCTCCGTGGAATCCCAGGCCGGGCCGATGCGCCGGCCGGGGGCTTTGATCCCCTAGCGTAGCGGTCTATTCGCGGGATCGACCCCGCGAAGGACCGCCATGCCTCCTCACAAGCCGCTTGCCTTGTCTCTCGCGCTGGCGTTAGCCGCCTGCGCGATGCCTCAGACCAGCCAGACCCCGCCGCGCCGCCCGGATGGGCTGATGATCTGGCCGGATTTGCTCGAACGGCCGCGCCCGGAACCCGGCGCTACGATCCGCTATGGCGACGACGCGCTGCAGGTGGTCGACCTCTGGCTGCCCGAAGGTGACGGCCCCCATCCCACAGTCCTGATGATCCACGGCGGCTGCTGGCAGACCGAAATCGCCGACCGCACGATCATGAACTGGATCGCCGACGACCTGCGCCGCCGCGGAATCGCGGTCTGGAACATCGACTATCGCGGCGTCGACCGCCCCGGCGGGGGCTATCCTGGCACTTTCCAAGATGTCGCCGCCGCTGCCGACTCGTTGCGGCGCTATGCCGGGCGATATCATCTCGACGTCGGAAATCTGGTCGCGACCGGACACAGCGCTGGCGGGCACCTCGCACTTTGGCTGGCGGGACGGGCGCGGCTACCCGAGGGCTCACCCCTACGAACCCTTTATCCGATCCCGGTCCGGGCCGTCGTCAGCCTCGGGGGCCTGCCCGATCTCGAGGAGGCCGCGCGGTCGGAAAATGGCTGCGGCAACGAAGTGATCGGGCGGCTGACGTCGGGCCATTTCGCCGACACCTCGGTGCCGCGCCTCGCCCCGCTCGGCCTGCCCCAGGTGCTGATCAACGGTGTGCAGGACCGGATCATCCCCACCGCCTATGCCGAAGGCTATGCCGCGCCGATGCGAGCGGCCGGGGACGACGTGAGGGTGCGGATGATCGACCATACCGGCCATGTCGAACTGATCGCCCCCGAGACCGCGGCTTGGGCCGCGGCGGTGGAAGAAATCGAAGGGGCGCTCGGCAACGGGAGTCATCCCGACGAAAGTCGGGACCCATGAACACCTTTTTTGTTGCAGGATCGGCGATGGCGTCTTCGCCTCAATTCGTGGCAATATGTTCATGGGCCCCGGCCTTCGCCGGGGTGACTCGGGTTTTGAAATGACCTTCACCCTCGCCGAGGCGCGCGCCGCCGACGCCGCCGATCCGCTTCGCCCCTTCCGCGACCGCTTCCAGCTGGCCGAGGGGCTGATCTACCTCGACGGCAATTCGCTTGGGGTCCTGCCCAAGGCCGCCATCGGTCGGCTCGACGCCGTCGTTCGCGAGGAATGGGGCGCGGAGCTCGTCCGCGCCTGGAACACACGCGACTGGATCGGCCTGCCGCAGCGCCTCGGGGCCAGGATCGCGCCTTTGATCGGCGCCAGGCCGAACGAGGTGATCGTCGCCGATTCGACCTCGGTGAACCTCTACAAGCTGCTGGTCGCCGCCGCGCGCCTCTCGGACCGCCCCGTGCTGCTGACCGAGGCCGGCAATTTCCACACCGATCTGCACATCGCCAGCGGAGTCGCCGATCTGCTCGGCCTGACGCTCGACATCGCCGAGCGCGACTCGATCGAGGGACGGATCGGCGCCGACACCAATGTCCTCCTCCTCACCCACGTCCACTACAAGAGCGCCGCGCGCTTCGACATGGCCCGGATCACCGCCCGCGCCAAGGCGGCCGGAGCGACGACGGTCTGGGACCTCAGCCACAGCGTCGGCGCGGTCCCGCTCCACCTGGGCGAGTCGGGAGCGGAGCTCGCCGTCGGCTGCGGCTACAAATATCTGAACGGCGGCCCCGGCGCGCCGGCCTTCCTCTACGTCGCCGAGCATCTCCAGGAGAAGCTGCTCAGCCCCGTGCGCGGCTGGATGGGCCATGCGCGCCCGTTCGCCTTCACCGACGACTATCAGCCGGCGCCGGGCATTGACCGCTTCCTCGCCGGAACGCCCACGGTGCTCGGCCTCGCCGCGCTGGAATGCGGCCTCGATGCCTTCGAGGGCGTCACCGTCGAGCGGCTGTGGGCCAAGTCGCGCGCGATGTTCGATGTGTTCCATGGGCTTATGGAGCAGCGCTGCCCCGAGCTCGTCTGCATCAGCCCGCGCGGGCCGGATTCGCGCGGCAGCCACATCTCCTTCCAGCACCCCAATGCCTTCGAGATCTGCCAGGCGCTGATCGCCGCCCAGGTGATCGGCGATTTCCGGTCCCCCGATGTCGTCCGCTTCGGCCTGACCCCGCTCTATCTGGGCTTCGAGGACATCTGGCAGGCAGTCGACCGTATCGCCGACATCATGAAGCGCGAGACCTGGCGCGAGCCGAGGTTCGCCGTCCGCGGCAAGGTCACGTGACGGCGGTTTGCCCTCGCGCGCCCGCTCCCCTATAGAGCCGCCTTCCTTTTCCCAGCCGGAGGCCCCAAGCGCCGATGTCCCGCCGCCGGATGATCTACGAAGGCAAGGCCAAGATCCTCTACGAGGGTCCCGAGCCCGGCACCTTGATCCAGTATTTCAAGGATGACGCCACCGCGTTCAACGCGCAGAAGCGCGGCAGCATCGCCGGCAAGGGCGTGCTCAACAACCGCATCTCCGAGCATCTCTACACCCTGCTTGGAACGATCGGCATCCCGACCCACTTCATCCGCCGGCTCAACATGCGCGAGCAATTGATCCGCCAGGTCGAGATCGTGCCGATCGAGGTGGTCGTCCGCAACGTCGCCGCCGGCACGCTCTCCACCCGGCTTGGAATCGAGGAAGGCACCCAGCTCCCGCGAACGATCATCGAATATTATTACAAGGACGACGCGCTCGGCGATCCGATGATCGCCGACGAGCATATCGCCTGCTTCGGCTGGGCCAGCCAGGAGGAGATGAACGAGATCGCCGACATGGCGATCCGCGTGAACGACTTCCTCTGCGGCCTGTTCGCGGCGATCGGAATTCGCCTGGTCGACTTCAAGCTCGAGTTCGGCCGTCTGTGGGAGAACGATTTCGCCCGCGTGATCCTCGCCGACGAGATCAGCCCGGACGGCTGCCGATTGTGGGACATGACGACCAACGAGAAGCTCGACAAGGACCGCTTCCGCCGCGATCTCGGCGGCGAGGCGGAGGCCTATCAGGAGGTCGCCCGCCGGCTCGGCCTGCTGCCCGAGGGCGAAGCCAACGCCGTTCTCGACCTCGCCGAGCACAGGCAGAAGCGGGGCAAGTAGGCCCAGGATTAGCGAGTAGAACCGTCATTCCAGCGAAAGCTGGAATCCCGAAAACAAAAGAGTCATCCCGGCGAAAGCCGGGATCCATGAACACAAGCCAGTGAGGGCTGGTGTGACGACAACGTCGCCTCCCCTACCATACCGAGTTCATGGGTCCCGGCCTTCGCCGGGATGACTCTGAAACGCTAAATTCAGCCTTACCGCGAACCGCCGGTCGGGCCGCCGATGGCGATCGGCTGGCTGGCGCGGTTCTGCAGGGCGACGAAGGTGTTGCTCGACTGGAGGAAGGGCACGGGATTGACCGCGCGGCCGTCGATCCGGACCTCGTAGTGCAGGTGGCTGCCGGTCGAGCGGCCGGTCGAGCCCATCAGGCCGATCAGATCGCCGCGGTGGACGCGCTGGCCGGGCAAGGCGATCCGCTGCGAGAGGTGGCCGTAGCGGGTCTGGATGCCTTGGCCGTGGTCGATCTCGACCAGATTGCCGTAGCCGCCATTGTTCCATTCGGAGCGTCCGACGACGCCGTCTGCGGTCGCGTAGATCGGGGTGCCCATCGGGCCGGCGAGATCGATCCCGGCGTGCATCGCGGCGCGCCCGCGGAAGGGATCGGAGCGCACGCCGTAGCCCGAGGTGAAGTTGGCCGCGTTGTGGAGCGGCATCGCCGAGGGGATGGCCGCAACGCCCTGCTCGAGCTGGTCGAGCTGGCGCCAGGTGGTGAACAATTCGCGGAAGCGCGGATCGCTGTTGTCGGAGGCGGCGACCGGCTCGTAGGGGCCGCCGACGGCGCCGCTGACCCGGTGGAAGCGGGCGGGATTGAAGCCGAGCCGCTTGAGCGCGCCGGCGGTCTCGCGATAGCGCTGGCGGGTCGCGGCCTGAACTCGACCGGCGAACTCCGCCTGCATGCCCTCGACCGCGCCGAAAGTCTCGGTCGCCTGCTGGACCGCGGGGTTGTCGGAGCGCGGCGCCGAGGCCGGGAGCATCGCCGCGAGCCGGCTGGCGTCTGCGCGGCCGGAAACCATAGCGGAGAGGAAGGCTTGGCGCTGCTCGAGCAAAGCGGCGCGCTGGGCGGTGGCGGCGCGGATCGCGTCCACGTCGTTCTGCATCTGGCTCAGGCGGCGCTCCATCTGCGCCACGTCCCCGCGCATCGCATGGACCGCCTGGAAGGTCGCGAAAGCCGACCATGCGAGCAAAACAAAGGCCGCGAAAGCGGCCGCGAACTGGATTCGAGCGCCGATCGTGAAACGGCGCAGGCTCTTGCCGTCGTGAAGGAAAATATCACGCGGCTTGAAGACATTACGGAACTTCGAAGTGAAGCCGGCGTTTGCTTTGGCGTACGTCGTCATCGTTTTCCCCGGTCGGCCCCTAAGGGCCGGCGCGACCACGCTTAAGGCGACCGCTTGAAAATTCTTGGCCTTCCGGCCGGCTTGCGCGTCGGATTGCCCCCCGACTGCTGACGGCAGAGTGTTAAACAACCTCTTGCCCGGCAACCCCTAGGTAGAATTCCCGGGACAGACCGGCTTCACCCCGCGCCGAGTCGTTGAACGGTGGCTTAAGCATCCCGCGAAAGTGCGACCGAATCAGTTCTTGCCAGTAAGGGACCGGGTCGAATCCGCGAGCCTTGCAGCCGGATTTGAACCAGAAGGTGCCGGCCGCGACGTGGCGGATCTCATCGCGGTAGATGCGCGAAAGGATCGCCGCCGATCGGGCATCCCCGGCGCGCTCGAACGCCGCGACCGTCGCCGGCGTGACGTCGAGGCCCCGCGCCTCAAGCACCATCGGCACCACGGCGAGCCTGGCCAGCAGATCGTCGGCGGTCTGCGCGGCCGCCTCCCACAATCCGTCATGGGCGGGCAGCGCGCCGTAGCGGGCGCCGAGCGGGCGCAGGCGCCGGTCGAGCAGGGCGAAATGAATCGCTTCGTCGGCGCCGACGCCGATCCAGTCGTCGATGAACGCCCGCGGCTGGGCACTGCCGAACCGGCCGGCCATGTCGAAGGCGAGATCGATCGCCCCGAACTCGATATGGGCGAGCGCGTGGAGCATGGCGATTCGGCTGCGCTCCGATCCCGCCTTGCCCCGTTTGGGCATGCGCGATGGGGGCATGAGGACGGGCTCGGACGGCCGCGCCGGCCGGTCGGGCATCGCGACGTCGAAGCGATGCTCCAGCCGTCCGAGCCGCCATGCCCGCGCCGCGCCGCGCGCCGCCTTGATCTTGGCGCCCGGCTCGGCAGCGAGCAGCACCGCTCGGCAGGCTTCGGCGATCGTCGCCCCTTCCTTCTCCATGGCCCGCGCTGTACCGGCCGAAGCGATGAGTTTCACCGCCAAAATCCTGCTGCTCGGCTCCGGTGAGCTGGGACGCGAGTTCACCATCTCCGCCAAGCGCCTCGGCGCCTTCGTCGTCGCCTGCGATTCCTATGCCGGCGCTCCGGCGATGCAGATGGCGGACGCCTGCGAGGTCTTTCCGATGCTCGACGCCGCAGCTTTGAGGGCGGCGGTGGAGAAGCATCGCCCCGATTTCATCGTGCCGGAGATCGAGGCGATCCGGACCGAGGAGCTGGTCGCTCTCGAAGCCGAGGGCTGGCACGTCGTCCCCACCGCGCGAGCCGCGCAGATGACGATGAACCGCGACGCGATCCGCGCCTTGGCTGCGGAGACCTTGGGCCTTCGCACCTCGCGCTACCGTTTCGCCGAGAGCCTCGACGAAGTCGGCGAAGGCGCATGCCACACGGGGCTCCCCTGCGTCATCAAGCCCGTCATGTCCTCCTCGGGCAAGGGGCAGTCGACCGTCAGGGACGAAGCCGAGCTGGAGGCGGCGTGGGACTATGCGGTCGCCAACATGCGCGGGGACCGGCCGCGGGTGATCGTCGAGGAATTCATAGCCTTCGATTACGAGATCACGCTGCTGACCGTGCGGACGGCCCACGGAATCCTGTTTTGCCCACCGATCGGCCACCGCCAGGAGCTCGGCGACTATCGCGAGAGCTGGCAGCCGATGGAGATGTCGGAAGCCGCGCTGGTCCAGGCGCAGGACATGGCGCGCCGGATCGTCGACGACCTGGGCGGGCGCGGCGTGTTCGGAGTCGAATTCTTCATCGCCGGCGACGAGGCGATCTTCTCGGAACTGAGCCCGCGCCCGCACGACACCGGCATGGTCACCTCCGTCTCGCAGGAGCTGAGCGAGTTCGATCTCCACGCCCGCGCCGTGATGGGGCTGCCGATCCCGCCGATCGCCCTCTACGGCCCTTCCGCCTCGGCCGTGATTCTGGCCGACCGGGAGAGCACCGCATTCCGTTACGAGGGGCTCGACGAGGCGCTGGCGCTCGGGGGCGACGTGCGCCTCTTCGCCAAGCCGGTGACCCGCAAGAACCGCCGCATGGGTGTGGCGCTGGCGCGCGGCGACAGCGTCGATCAGGCCAGGGAACGCGCCCGCGAAGCCGCGGCCTGCGTCAGGATCGTCTATTTGTCGTAGACCAGGACGGGGGCGGTGGTGAGCGCCGCCGCAGGCTGCGCGGCGACCCGAACCGGCGTGCGAGTCTCTTCCTGCGCGGCAGGCTGCGGCGCTGCCTCAGGCTTTTCCTCGATCGCGTAGCGCGCATAGCGCTCGACTTCGGGATTCTCGGCGGCCGGTGCGGCCGGCCATGGCTGCGCCGCCGGCGCCTCCACGATTTCCCATTGCGTTTCGGCCACGCGCTGTATGGGCGCGGGATCGGGCGCATAGGGATAATCCACCCGCGGCGTCGCATCGGCTGCCAGCGCCGCATTGCCCTGCGCCCAGCCATAAGCCTGCAGATAGGGAGAGACGATCGGGCCGGGCAGGTTGTTCGGATCCAGCGCCGCGCCGCGGTCGCGCGGGTGGAGCGCCGGGCCCTGGAAGTAGAGCGGATCGATCTGGTTCACCGCGCCTTCGCCGAGCTGCACTCCGATCCCGACGGCCAGAGCGACCGCGCCAAGTCCGGACCACAGGATGGAATGTCCCAGCATGCGCGCCCAACGAGCGCGCGGCCTTCGCGTTCCGCGCCGCCGACCGCCGAGGCGTGACCGGAGGGCGCGGACGACCATCGCTGCCTCAGGGAAGCTCGCGCGCCGCGGCCAAAACTTCCTCGGCGTGGCCCGGCACCTTCACCTTGCGCCAGACGCGCGCCACCGTGCCGTCGCGGTCGATCAGGAAGGTGTCGCGGCTGATGCCCATATATTTGCGGCCGTAGAGGCTCTTCTCCGCCCAGGTTCCGAACGACTCGCAGACGCTGCCGTCCGGATCGGTGGCGAGCTTGACCTTGAGATCGTATTTGCCGGTGAACTTGGCGTGGCTTTGCGGGCTGTCCTTGGAGACTCCGAGAATCCATGTTCCCGCTTTCTCGAACTCGGACGCGAGAGCCGTGAAATCCTGGGCCTCGCGGGTGCAGCCCGACGTGTCGTCCTTGGGGTAGAAATAGAGGACGAGCTTCTGGCCCCTGAAATCGGCCGGGCGCACCGGGGCGCCGTCCATTCCGGTCAGGCTCACGTCTGGAATCGGATCGCCTTCGCTCAGCATCACACCGCCTTTGCCACCGCGCCCCACAGCTCGCTTACGCTTTGCCGCGCATCCTCGTGAGCCGCAAGCAGTTCCTCCCACCCGTCCATCCCGCAGGCGCGCGCCACCAGGTCGCGTGAGGCGGGCGCCGGCTCGGCCGAATCCGGAGCGACGAGGCGCAAGGTGACCAGCATTCGGGTCAGAAGCACATGCGCCGCGGCGATATCGGGCGCAACGAGCCCCTCGGCGGCCAGCGCCTCGATCGCCTCGCCCAGCCGGGGCGTCAGGCCCTTGCGGTGCACGAGCTGCAACGTGTGGACGGCGAATTCCAGATCGACCAGCCCGCCGGCGCCGAGCTTGATGTCGAAGGCCCCGCGCGGCGGCTTGTGGCGGGCGATCTCCAGCCGCATCTTCGCCGCGTCGGCCGCGACCTTGCCCGCCTCGCGTTCCATGGTCAGGACGCCTTGCGCGATCCTCGCCAGCTCCGCCCGGTCGGCGGAGGAGCCGTAGACCGGCCGGGCGCGGGCCAGCGCCATATGCTCGAAGGTCCAGGCCTTGGTCCGCTGATAATCGGCGAAGGTCTCGAGCGAAATGGCGATCAGCCCGTCGGTGCCCGAAGGCCGAAGCCTCGTATCGACCTCGTAGAGCGGCCCGGCGGCGGTCGGAACGCTGAGCGCGGCGCCGATCCTCGGCGCCAGGCGGTTGAAATAGTCGGTCGCGCGCAGCGGCTTGGGGCCGTCGGATTCGGCTTCGTGGCTGCCGCTGAACAGATAGATGAGGTCGAGGTCCGAGGCATGGGTCAAAGCGCCGCCGCCAAGCCGGCCGAGGCCGAGGATGACGAGCTCCGAACCCGGCACCTTCCCATGAGCATTCTCGAATTCGGCGACGGTCGCGGCGGCGAGCACCTGAAGCGCCGCCTCCGCGACCCGGGCATAGCCCTCGCCGACCTCGATCGGATCCGTCCGCCCCAAGACGAGCTGAGCGCCAAGCGCGAAGCGAGTCTCGTTGACCCGGCGTCGGACCCGGTCGAGCAGCATTTGATAATCCTCGCCGCGCCGGTCCGGCTGGCCGAAGCGCGCCGCCAGCTCCTCGACCGAGCCGGGCGGGTCGAACGCGCTCGCGTCGATCAGGCCGTCGAGCAGCTCCGGCCGCCGGCCGAGCTGCTCCGCGAGGGCCGGGGCATGGCTGAGGATCGCTGCGAGATGCTGGGTCAGCGCCGGCCGCGCCTCGAGTAGGCGGTAGAAATTGACCCCCGAGGGAAGACCCTCGACGATATCGTCGAAACGGTTGAGCGCGCGCATCGGATCGGGCGCCGCGCCCAGCGCCTGGATCAGCCCGGGAAGCATCGCCTCGAACGCCTGGATCGCCGCGGGCGCGCGCAGCGAACGGATCCGGCCCGAGCGCCATCCGTCGATTCGCAGGCGCGCCGAAGCCCGGTCGGCGAAGCCGGCGGCGCCGAGCTGCTCCTCGATCACCTGGGGATCGGCGGAAAGGCTCGCCGTGCTGCCGCCGCCGAGCGTGTCGTAGAGGGCGGCGACGCGCGACGTCGGAACGCGGAGCAGATCGAGCAGGGCGGCTCCGCCCTCCAGCCCGTGGAGCCTCGCGACATTGTCGAGCGCGTCGCTGCCGGCCGGCAGGACGTGCGTCTGGCGGTCGTCGACCATTTGCAGCCGGTGCTCGATCGTCCTCAGCAGCGGATAGGCCTCGCTCAAAAGCGCGGCGCTTTCACCGGCGACGAGGCCCCTTTTCTCCAGCGCCGCGAGAGCGTCGAGAGTTGCCGGAGTGCGCAGCTCGGGCTCGCGCCCGCCGTGGATCAATTGATGGATCTGGATGAAGAACTCGACCTCGCGGATTCCCCCGCGGCCGCGCTTGAGGTCGTAGCCGGGGCCGAAGGCCTGGCCTTGCGCATAATGGTCCCGGATCCGGGCGCTGATCGCGCGGATCTCGCCGATCGCGCCGAAATCGAGCGAGCGGCGCCAGACGAAGGGGTGAATCGCCTCCAGGAAATAGCGGCCCACGTCGGCATCCCCCGCGACCTGGCGGGCGCGGATGAACGCCGCCCGCTCCCAAGGCAGAGCGGCGGATTCGTAGTAGGAAATGCCCGCGTCGACCGGCAGCGCGATCGGAGTCACTTCGGGCGAAGGGCGCAGGCGCAGATCGACCCGGAAGGCGTAGCCGTCCTCCGTCCGCTTTTGCAGCAATTCCGTCAGGCGCTGGGCGATCCGCACGGCGGCCTGGTCCGCTTCCTCGCGGGGCTTTCTGGGCAGGGTCCTGGGATCGTAGAGGAAGAGGAGATCGACGTCGGACGAATAATTGAGCTCGCGCCCGCCGAGCTTGCCGAGACCGATTACCGCGAAGCCCGCCGGCGCCGCGTCGGGCGTCCGCTCGGCGATCGCCTGCCCAAGGGCGCGCGCGATCAGCCGGTCGGCGAGGTCCGAGAGGTCGCCCGTGACCTGTTCGAGCGTGCACAGGCCGGCCAGGTCGCCGAGGCCGAGCGCCAGCGCGAAGGCCGTGCGCTCGCGCCTGATCGCGCGCCCGGCCTCCTCTGCGCGACCCTCGCTTCGAGCCAGATCGAGAGCGGCGCCGACGCCCCCGTTCGCGAGCGCATCGACGACCGGGCCGAATCGCGCCATCTCCTGGGCGAGGAACGGCGAATGCGCCCGGGCCCGCTCCATCGCCTTGTTAAGATTCACGAAACCGATCGTCTCTCTCCGGCAACATCGGCCACCAATGACCGTTCGGCCTGCGCAATGTTTGCAACTGCGCGGGCCAACGCACGTTAACATTGCTGTGAAGGAATGGAATTCGAGCATGAAGGCCGGTGCCGACAACGCGACACGCCAATATGTGAAGGTGGCTCCGCCCACCGTTCACGCCGGCGTGGGCGATGCCCTGCGCCAGGCGTTCCGGATGGACGGCGAGATGCGTTCGCTGACGGTCTTCGAACAGCTCCTCGCCCGCCTCGATTAGGCTTCGGGGGCCTCGTCGATATCCGGGTCGCGGTCCCGGCTCAGCTCGTCGACCTCGCTCATGATCGATTGCAGCGCGGTCTGGTTGTCCGGCGTATGGTGCGACCGGCGCGAGGGCAACTTCCCTTCGCTAAGCAGCGCTTCGAGCGCCACCCGGCCGCGGGCGACCCGGCTCTTGATCGTCCCTACCGCGCAGCCGCAGATCTCGGCGGCTTCCTCATAGGCGAAGCCGCCCGCGCCGACGAGGATCAGCGCCTCGCGCTGCGGCTGCGGCAGGTGGAGCAGGGCGCGCTGCATGTCGCCAAGCTCGATGTGGCGGTCCTGGCTGGCCGGGGCGGCGAGCAGCTTCGAGGCCGTCAGCTCGTCCCACTCGCCCTTGAACCGGGCCCGGCGCATCTGGCTGAGGAACAGGTTCCGGAGGATGATGAAGGTCCAGGCGCGCATGTTGGTCCCGGCCTGGAAGCGCTTGCGCGCCGCCCACGCCTTGAGCAGGGTTTCCTGTACCAGATCGTCGGCGAGATCGCGGCTGCCCGAAAGCGAGCGGCCGAACGCGCGCAAATGCGGAATGACCTGGCCAAGCTGCTGCTTGAACTCATCGTCGGGCAAAGGCGCCCAATCGCCGTCATTCGCCTGAACCTGTGCCGGCTGTTCGCCCGCCATCAAATGCCCCTCACGCTTCAATTTCGACGATCTACGGTTCCCGGACGGGTCCCGCCACAACCAAAGTCAAGACAAGGATTATAGCCAGAAAAGCAGCAGCGCCCCGAAGATGACGACCACCAGCGCAATGCTCCACGCAAGGATGTAGCGCGTCATCCGGGGGGTCGAGCCGGCCCGTGCCTCCTCGGTATTGATATGCTCAGATCCGTCCATTCCGCCGTCCGCCGGTTCCATTCGTTTCAGGCGGGCAACGCCCGCCCGCGGAACCGGTTCCCTCCGGTCCGCGCCCGATGAAGCGCGGACCGGAGGGTTCAGGCCGGAACCGTCGCCGCGTCGAAAAACAGCGCCTGGGCGATCGCCGCTTTCACGGTCGAGCGCTGGAAGGGCTTGGTGATCAGGAAGGTCGGCTCCGGCCGCTCGCCGGTCAACAGGCGCTCGGGAAAGGCGGTAATGAAGATCACCGGCACCGCGAATTCGGCCAGGATGTCCTTCACGGCGTCGATTCCGGAACTGTCGTCGGCGAGCTGGATGTCGGCCAGGACCAGGCCCGGGCGCTTGGCCAGCGCCTGGCTGACCGCCTCGTCGCGGGTCACGGCCACTCCGGTGACGTTGTGGCCGAGGTCGCGGACGATCGTTTCGATATCCATCGCGATGATCGGCTCGTCCTCGATGATCAGCACGTCGGCCCGGGTCTGGCGCTCGATCTCGGCCAGCGCCTCGGCGACCAGCGCTTCGACCTCGGAGCCCGACGCGCCGATCAGATAGCCGGCATCCTCGGGCGTGAAGCCCTCCATCGCCGTCAGCAACAGCGCCTGGCGCGACAGCGGGGTGATTCGCGAGAGGCGGGCGCGGGCGATGTCCTCGGGCGCCTCGGCGCCCGCGTGGCCCGGCTCTTCCTCGACATTGGCGGTGGACCAGATCGCATGGAACGTCTTGTACAGGCCGAGCCGGGGGTCGACGTCCCGCGGAAAATCGCCGGGGGCCGCGACGATCGCTTCCAGCGTGGCCCGGACGAAGGCGTCGCCATGGGCCTGAGTGCCGGTCAGGGCGCGGGCGTAGCGGCGGAGAAAGGGAAGATGCGGCGCGAGTTCCTGGCCAAGCGACATGGGTTTGCGACTCCTTCGGTCAATCACGGGTTAAATGTGTGGACGCCTGCGCGATTGCAACCCCGTGACGGTCGCGCAACGACACGCACCAAACGGGGAAATGCCGAGCCGCCCCCGCTGTACGCCCCTATGGAACAATCGTCGGAGTTTTTTGTTTCAATGGTCGCGTGGGCCGATTATTTCGGTGCCGCGACATTCTTGCGTCTGTTAAGCGGGGAAGCACGAGCTGGCTCGCCCAGACATTCGATTCCAGGCGGGGCGTCGCTCGGGGGTATAGTCATTGAGCTTTGAAAAGGACACGGACGGACCGCGCAAGCGCAAGCCCGCCGCTGACGGAGACATGGAGATTTCGAACCCATCCAGGCGTGCGAAGAGGCGCCCCGCGACCGGCGAGGTCGGAAGCGCCTTGCGCAGCGTCTACGATCGCGCGCTCGCCGAGGATATTCCGCCCGAAATGCTCGATCTCCTCGGCAAGCTTGGCTAGGGCTCGCAGGCGAAATGAGCGGCCGCACGCAAAGCTGGGCGGCGGGGCGTTGGGCGGCCCTTTCGACAGGCCTAAAGATGTTTTTCTTCCTGAGCATCGGGCTGCTTCCGCTCGGGTTGATCGCCGTCTCCGCCTCGTTCGACAATGCCCGCGCCAACCGTGACAAGGCGGAGATCGAGGCGCGCGCGACGCTGACCACGCACGTCCAGCGCTTCACCCTCGCTCTGTCCCGCAACGGCTCGACGATTCGCTCGGCCCGCGACGCAATCATCGAGGCGAACAACCCCGAAGGGGTCTGCGCTCGAACGCTGGCGCGCCTGGCGCGCGCGCCAAACACGCCCGGCCGCTTCGCCCTGTTCGGCGAAGGCCCGGAGCCGCGCTGCCGGAGCGAAGGGTTCGTTCCCCCGCCCGCGCCTCCGGGCCGGGGAGCGGTGGGACGGGGCCTGATCTCGCCCGACGGCCAGCGGCTGACGATCTTTCTCTACCAGCCGGACGGAACGATCGAGGGCGTCGCGGAATACGATCGCGCCACTCTGGCCGATGTCGTCAACAAGCCGGTCGTGCCCGGCAATTTCGCGGTCTCGCTGGTCGAAGGAGGCCACCGGATGCTCCTGCGTCCAGGCCCCGCGGCGAGCGCGTTCGAAAGCGGCGTGACCGTCGATTTTCCGGTCTCCAACGCCGGTTACGCGATACGGCTCAACGCCTTGATTCCGCCGGTCACCGCGACCGACCTGCTGGTCATCCTGACCCCCGTATTGATGTGGCTGTGGGCCTCGCTGGTCGGCTGGATCATCGTCCAGTGGCTCCTTCTGCGCCCGCTCGGCCGGCTTCAGGGCGTGATTTCGGCCTACCGCCCGGGGACCAGCTTCGACCTGCCGGCCGTCCGCAGCCCGGCGCAGGAGATCGACGCTCTGGGCCAGGCCTTCGACCAGGCGGCGCAAACGGTCGCCCGCCACGAGGCGGAGCTCGAGGCCGCCGTCGCGCGCCAGACCCGGCTGGTTCGGGAGGTTCACCACCGGGTGAAGAACAACCTCCAGGTCGTCGCCTCGCTTCTCAACCTCCACTCGCGCGGCTCGACCAACGAGCAGGTGGCCGCCGCTTACGCCTCGATCCAGCGCCGGGTCGACGCGCTCGCCGTGGTCCACCGCAACCATTATGCCGAGCTCGAGGCCAATCGCGGCGTCGCGCTCAAGCCGCTCATCTCCGAGCTTGCCGCCAATCTGCGCGCCACGGCCCCGTCTTCCGCCTCGGGGACGCAGATCCGGCTCGACGTCGCACCCGTCTACGTGACTCAGGACGTTGCCGTCTCGGTCGCCTTCCTGGTCACCGAGATCGTCGAGTTCGGTATGTTCTGCGGCTCGACCATGGTCTCGGTGGTGATCGAGCCCGAGGAGGGTGGGACGGCCCGCCTCGCGGTCGAGGTCGATGCGCTGTCGCAGACCGTCGATTGCGACGAGGCGCTTGCCGACCGGTTCGAGCGGATCGTCACCGGCCTCGCCCGCCAGCTCCGCTCGGCGCTGGAGAGGGATTCGGCGCGCGGCCGTTACTCCGTCCTGCTCAACGTCCTCCCGTCCGACGCCTGAATCTTTTTTTTCAAAAAATTTTCGCCAACCGTGGAACCCACCGTCCGCCCCTCCGTTTAGCAATTCGGATAGTGACCTTTTGCCCCCCCGCTCTCGCTATCCAGAACATGGGCCCGGACGCGCTAACCTCCCCCCCCCCGGTAGCGCATCCGGGCTCAACTTCTTTTTGGGCCGCTCTCCCTTCCCACTCTGGTTGCCGCGCGGAACTGAATCGGCCGCGCGGGCATTGAGCGACCATAACCGGCCCGGCGCCTCTCGCTCCGAGCCCACTGGTTCAGGAGACTGCACATGAAGAAGCTGTTCGCGATTTTCGCGCTCGCCGGGACGCTCGTCGCAGCGACCGCATGCAATACGGTTCGCGGCGCCGGCGAGGACGTCGAATCCGCCGCCAACGCGGTCGACAACGCGACCTGAGGCCGAATGCGGCATTTCTGCTTGCGGGGCGCCTTCGGGCGCCCCTTTTTTATGCGGCCTGCCTGGCGCGCCGGCGCTCGGTGAACCAGATGGCGACCAGCGAAAGCTCGTAGAGCAGAACCATCGGCACGGCGAGCAGGAGCTGGGAAACCACGTCGGGCGGCGTGAGGACCGCGGCGGCGACGAAAGCGACGACGATCGCGTAGCGCCGCCCGCGCTTCAGCTGGGCCCGGCTAACGATCCCGACCCGTTCCAGCAGCATCAGCAGCACCGGCAGCAGGAAGGCGACTCCGAAGCCGAAGATGAAGCGGGTCGAGAAATCGAGATAATTGCCGACGCCGGGCAGCGCCATCTGCTCGATCCCGCCGATATTGCCGTCGTAGCCGAGCAGATAGGTCAGCGCGAGCGGCATGGCGACGAAATAGGCCAGCGAGGCGCCGCACAGGAACAGGACCGGAGTCATCAGGAGAAAGGGCAGGAACGCCTTCTTCTCCTTGGCGTAGAGTCCCGGCGCCACGAACAGCCACAGCTGCGCGGCGATGATCGGGAAGGAGATCATCCCGGCGGCGAAGAAGGCGACCTTGATCTCGACGAAGAAGGCCTCGAACACCGCCGTGTAGATCAGCCTGCTCTGGCCTGCGGCGATCAGCGGCCGGAGCAGGAAGGCGTAGATCGGCCGCGCGAAATAGAGGCAGATGGCGAAGGTCACGCCCAGCGTCAGGATGCTCCACAGCAGGCGCCGCCTGAGCTCGATCAGATGGTCGAGCAGCGGCGCCTTGCTCTTCTCGAGCTCGTCGGCCTCGGTGCGCTCCATTTCGCTCACTGCGAGTCGTCCGCCGGAGGCGTTCTGGGCCGCGGCTGCGCTGCGGCGCGGGCGGGCGCCGCGCCGCGTGGCGGCGGGGCCTTGGGCCGCGAGGCTTTAGGCGAAGGCGGGGGCGGCGCGGGCGGAGGGGGCAAAGCCTCCGGCGCGGGCGAGGCCGGATCGGCGGCGAGGGGCGCGGGCCACGGCTCGGGCGCGGCGACCGCCGGGAATTCACGCATGATCCGCTCGTTGTCGGCCTTCCACTTCTTCTCCATCTCCTCGAGCTCGGATTCGCGCATCATCGTGTCGAGGCCGCTTCGGAAATGCTTGGCCATGCCGCGCGCCCGGCCGACGAACTGGCCGATCGTGCGCATCACGCGCGGCAGGTCCTTCGGGCCGATCACCACCAGGGCGACGACCGCGATGATCAGCAGCTCGCTGGAATCGACTCCGAACATGACGCCCTTTCCGGCGGGGACCGGCTAGGCTTGCCGGTCCGTCTCGGGCGCTCGGACCGGCTCGACCGGCACCGGCTCGACCGGCGGAACCGGCCGCGCCTCGACCGCCCGCTCGGCGGTGAGGCGGCGCGCTTCGGCCTCCTCGTCGTCCGACATGCCCTTCTTGAAGCTCTTCAGGCCCTTGGCGACGTCGCCCATCATGTCGGAAAAGCGGCCCTTGCCGAACAAGAGCAGGATGACGATGCCGACGATCAGCCAATGCCAGATGCTGAAACCACCCATTTTCTCTCAATCTCCTCGTGCCGGGCCAGTCTAGGCCTCTTCGGCGCCGGTTTCCAGTTCGGCGTCGTCCTCGTCCCGTTCGAGGCCCAGCCGCTCCAGCGCGGTGTCGACCGGATCGAGCAGTCCCGCCGCCTTCAAATCGTCGATTCCCGGCAGGTCGCGCCGGCTCTCTAGCCCGAAATGGGTAAGGAATTCCTGAGTCGTCGCGTAGGTGAGCGGCCGCCCCGGAACCTCGCGCCGGCCCGCGGGGCGGACCCAGCCGGCCTCCATCAGCACGTCGAGCGTGCCTTTCGATATCTGCACGCCGCGAATGGCCTCGATCTCGGCGCGGCTGACCGGCTCGTGATAGGCGATGATCGCCAGAGTCTCGACCGCGGCGCGGCTGAGACGGCGGCTCTCCTCGCGCTCACGCCGAAGGATATGGGCGAGATCGGCGGCGGTCTGGAAATGCCAGCGTCCGCCGCGCTCGACCAGCTCGACGCCGCGCCCGGCATAATGGCTTTGAAGCTCGGCCAATGCGGCCTTCACCTCCACTCCATCGCCGACATAGAGCGCGATATCGGCGGCGCTCATCGGCTCTTCGGCCGCGAACAAAGTGGCCTCAACCGCGCGCAGGGCGTCGTCCATCTCCCTCATTCCCGGCCGACCCCTTGCTCCCCGGCGGAGGCCGGGGCCCAGGCCGGGACGAAGTCCTGGACCCCGGCCTTCGCCGGGGAACAGCATAGGGGCGGTTTCAACCCCCTCACGCCGCCCTCACGTAGAGCGGCGTGAAATTCCCCTCCTGCTGCAGAGCGACCTTGCCGAGCCGGGCGAGCTCGAGCGTGGCGACGAAGCTCGAAGCCAAAGCAGACTTGCGGAACTCGCGGTCCTGCGTCTCCGGCAGGAAGGCCTCGAGCGCCGTCCAGTCCATCCTGGTCCCGATCATCCGCTCCAGCCGGTGGATCGCCTCGTCGAGCGTCATCACCGGCCGCCGGGCGATGACGTGCACCGAAGGCTCGGTGCGCGCCCGGATGATGCCGTAAGCGGAGATGATATCGTAGAGGTCGGCCTGCCAGGCCGAGCGGCGAACGACCTTCAGCCCCTCGGGCGCGCGCCTGAGGAAGACGTCGCGGCCGACCCGGTCGCGCCCGATCAGCCGGGCGCCCGCCTCGCGCATCGCCTGGAGCCGCTGGAGGCGCAATTGCAGCCGCATGGCCAGCTCGTCCGGGCTCGGATCGACGCCCGGGTCCTTGGGAAGAAGCAGGCAGGATTTGAGGTAGGCGAGCCAGGCGGCCATCACCAGATAATCGGCGGCGATCTCCAGCTTCAGCTTCTTGGCGTCGGCGATGAACGTCAGATATTGCTCGACCAAAGCGAGGATCGAGATTTTGGCGAGATCGACCTTCTGGGTCCGCGCCAGCGTCAGCAGCAGGTCGAGCGGGCCTTCCCAGCCGTCGAGATCGAGCGTCAGCCGGTCGGCCTCCGCGGTCGGCGCGGAATCCAGCTCGAAGGAGTCGTCGAAATCGCTCACGGGCGCGAGCCTAAGGCGCAGGCGCGCCGAAGTCGAAGGGCAAAGCGGACTTTTCCACAGGCAGGCATGATCAGCTTACGTCGAACCGCTCATCCTGAGGAGGGACTGAGCCTGGCGAAGGCCCGTCTCGAAGGACCGTCCTTCGAGACGCCGTTTCGACAAGCTCAACGGCTCCTCAGGATGAGCGGGGGAGAGATTCAAGCTATCGCCAATCGCCCTAAGTACACCGCTGCGTATCCGTCACCCAGGTCGCCAGCGGGGCGATGGTGATGGTGATGATGTCGCGGTAGACGGGCGACGGGACCTTGCCGAGCCCGCCCTGGGTCAGGATGGCGGTCATCGCGATATTCTCGCCGGCGAGGCCGCTGGCCTGGCAGCGCACGGGCGTGAAATTGGGCCGGCTGCTGTCGACCTGCTGGCCGAGCAGCTCGTAGCGATAGGCGATCCGCTCGGCGGCGTTGCCGGTCGGGGCGCCGGTCGCCGTCATCCGCCAGCCGTTCTGGGAGGAGACTCCGACCTCGTAGGGGCCGGTGCCGGCGACCCGCAGATAGTGGCGCCGAAGGTTGACCGAAGGCCCGGCGGCGGCGACGTCGGTGTCGCTGAGCATGCCGATCTCGCCGAAATCGGGCTCGGTGCCGACGAGGCTCGCCTGGACCGAGCCGTTGACGCTCAGATAGATCGAGAAGCCGCGGTTGACCGTGCCGCGATCCGACCGCCCGTCCAGATAGTCGCACAGGTACCGCACGTCGAACACATGCTCGAAGGTCCCGGGCTCGATGGCGGTGCCGGCCGGAATGCGCAACTGCATGTCGAACGTCCGGGAGCTCGCTCCGCCCGAGGCGGCGAAGGTGAGGTCGATCTCGCCGGCATCGTCTAGGCCGGGCTCGAGACTCGGCCCCGGCCGCTCGTAGACGACGTTCCCGCCGCTGCCGCTGCCGTCGTCCCTGATCAGGAACACCTGGGTGAACAGCCGGTAATTGGCCGCCCTCAGCAACAGCGCGCTGTAGTTCGTCCCGAAGCTCTGGCCGCCGCGGCGGGCGGTGGCGGTGAAGGAGACGACATAATCGTTGGGCGACATGGGATCGTAGGACTGGCTGATCCACACCGGATCGAAGCCGACGCTGCACACGTCGCCGATCCGTCGCCTTGGCGGCTGGGCCATGACGGTCGCCGACCAGCAGACGAGGAGGGCAAAAGCGGCAAGGCGGGGTAGGAGCTTACCCATTCAAGGTCCTTCCACGGGCGAAGCATCGCCGACGGAAACGAGGCCGTCCGCCGCTTCTCCAACATTGATCTCGTACAAGGTCGGCGGATCGGTGGTCATGGTCAGCCGCCAGCGCCCGGGCTTGACGCCGGATATGTCGTAATGCCCGTCCGACGAGGTGAAGAAGGTCGCCGGCGCGCGATCCTCCGGGCCACCGACTTCGTACGCCTCCCCTGCCGCGTAGGTGAGCGGGCTCCCGTCGGCGCGCAGCAGCCGGCCCGAGGCCGTCATCCAGTAATCGGAGCCGACGACGATCCGGTAGGCCCCGCGATAAGGCGCCTCGAAGCGATAGGCGCCGGCGCCGATGTCGTAACCGGCGGGCATGCCCTCCGGCTCGACGAACACCTCGCGCTCCGAATAGGCGCTGAGGTCGGGAACGACCGCCGGCCCGAGCCAGCCGGATGCGGCGAGATGGCCGTTGCCGATCGGGTTGACCACCAGCCTGCCGCCCCGGGCGCTGCCGTGCGGCTCGATGATCGCGAAGCCGTTGAGGATCGGCCGCGCCAGGGCGAGCCGGCCGTCGGCGAAGACGATCGAGGCCGCCGCCCGGGCGGAGGTCCGCTGGTCGGCGATCTGGCTGAAGCCTTCGTCCCAGGTGGTGAAATGGGTGAGTCCGAACAGCGCGCGCTCGCTGGTGTAATTGCCGACGACGTTGAAATCGCCGCCCGACGCGCCGTGATTGGCGTCGACCGACAGGTCCCACTGGCCGACGTCCTGCCCGTGGAACATCGAATAAGCGAGCCGGCCGCGCTGGTAGCGGCTGTCATATTCGGCCCGCGCCGTGGACCGCTCGCTGGCGCGGAAGGTGAGCGTCGCGAAGACCGAGAAGCCGCTATATTCGGGCGAGTCCTCGTAGGTCCCGTTGAGTTCGAACTCGAGCCGCCGGCTGATCTGGAAGCCGGCATTGGCGCGGTAATAGGAGCGGTCGGGAAGGATGCCGCGCCCCTTGCTGTAGGAGACGTCCGCCCCGGCGTAGAAGCGTTCGCTGAAGGTGTGCGAGATGGCCCCGCTCGCCTCCCATGCGAACGGGTTGGCCGGAGGCACCGAACCCAGCGGCGCGAAATCGCGCGAGCGGGTCTCGAACCTCAGGTCGATCGTGCCGGCGCCGGAAAAGGTCCGCTCGAAGGTCAGCGAGCCCGCCCAGCCCATGCCGAAGCCGTCGGCGTTCGAGAGCGCGAAATCCCCGGCGAACAGGCCGAGCTGGGTGCTGAGCAGGCCGTTGAGGCCGCCCATCTGGCTGTCCGCATCGGCCTGGAAATGGCCTCCGGCGGTCAGCGAATCGCTGAAGCCGCGCCGGTAGAAGCCCGAGACCAGCCAGTCGTCGGAATATTCGGGGCCGCTCGGCCCGAGCTCGGAGCGCACCCCGGCGTAGAAAGCGAACTCGTCCAGCCCGCGCTGGAGCTGCTGGGTGTCGTAGAAGACGCTGTAGCGGAGCACCTCGCGCGGCCCGGCGCCCTGATCGACGAGGACCCGGATATTGTTGCCTCCCTGGGCGAAGGGAAAGTCGCGCACGTTGTAATTGCCGGGCTCAAGCCGGATTCGGCGAGCGCTTCGGCCGTTGACGAGGATGTCGACCGAAGAGGCCGTGTTGAGCTGGAAGCTCTGCCCCCCGCTCGGGCGAACGATCCGCATCGGCTGGAGCAATTGGTAGGAGCGGACGATCGCGATGCCGGCGGCGTCGGGCGCGTTCTGGAACAAGGTCGGCACGACGAGCAGGTCGCCGGCGATGATCCTGAGCGGCGAGCTCACGTCGTCATAGACGAGGCGGGAGGCCTGGCGCTGGAAGTCCGGCCCCGCCTGATCGGGCCGCCACAGAGCGAGCGTCTCCGCGACGATGCCCCCCGCGCGGACCGCGCCGGTCAGGACGATCGAGGCGTTGCCGAAGCCGGTCTCGTCGCTCTGGCTCTGGTGGACATAGTCGATCGATCCGTTGGCGGTGAGGAAGGCGCTGAAGCCGGCCGGAGTCTCGGCCGGGCCGCGATGCTGGAAATCGTTGTCGACCAGCGACACTCCGCGCTGGCCGCGAAGCGCCACCGGAATGGTCAGCTTGAGCTCGAGGCGCTCGGAATCGTAGGCGATCGGGGTCTCGAGCGCGGCGGCGGTCGCCAGGTCGATCGAGACGCGCCCGGCGAGCTGCGCCTGGAGCCGCTCGCGCGCCTCCTCGCTGAGGCGCGATCCCACCAGCTCGATCAGCCGCGCGGACGGAAGGCTGAGCTCGCCCGAGGGGGAGCTATGGGCGTCGACCTCGCCGATCAGCCGGCCGTTGTCGGTCATCGGCAGGGTCACGATGCCAACTTCGGCGCGGCTTTCCCCAAGAGCGCTCGCCGGCGCGGGCGTCTGGCCGCCGGCGGGAGCGGCGACGATCGCGGCGAGCGCTCCTATGGCGCAGCCGCTAGCGCGTCGCCGGAAGGAACCGCGCCTCAAGAGACCCGGATCCCGAAGGCAGGCTGATCGGCAGGATCAGGCTGCGCCGCTGGCCCGGCCCGACGAGGCCGTAGCCGATGGTTTGCTGGATTTCCGACGGCGAGAGGGTGCGCTCGAAGACCGCCCGCCCCGACGAGTCGCGCTCGACCAGGCTCAACGTGCCGCGCGAAACATAAGCGTGGGTGGCCGAATCGTTGTGGACCACCACGACCGGCGCCGGATTGCCGTCGGTTCCCTGTCCGATCGAGGCCGATTCCACCCGCAGATTCGCCTGCGCCCGCGGCGGCGAGACGCTGACCAGCACCTGGAAATTGTAGAGCACCTGGATCGCCGACTGCCCGGCCGGGAGCGTCACCGGGGCCTGGGCGACGGTGACGTAATAGGATCTGCCCCTGTCGATCGCGCCGCCAGCCCATTGCACGCGGAAGGTCTGGGTTCGCCCGGGCTCGATCACCGCCTGGGCTGGAAAGACCCGAAGATCGCTGGACGGGCCTTCGACCGACACGCCGTCGTCGCCGAAGGTCAGCGATTCGACGCGGATCTCGACCGGAAGCCGCGCCGCGTTGGTGTTTTCCACGGTGATCGTGCGGCTGGTGCCCTGCCCCACGGCGTTGAGGTCGATCACGATCGGCTGGACGGTGGTCGCCGGAGCGGACGAGATCGCGATGGCGCTCGCCGCGGTGATCGCAAGCATCGTCTTCAAGATGGTGCGCATGCCCCTCTCCTTCCCAATCATGACGGCGAGATCGTGATCAGGATCACGCTCGTATAGGCGCCGGCGACGAGCAGCGCCCCGGCCGGGGTGCCGAAGCTGTAGACCCGCAGCGTGACGTTGTCGGCGGCGTTGGCCAGCGGCGCCGTCAGCTGCACGTCGGTCGGCGCGGGCAATGAGCTGGCGGTCGTGTAGGTAATCGAGGGCGGCGATCCCGAGGCTTGCAGAACCGCCACTTGGGCCGTGAAATCGATATTGTTGGCGTATCCGGCCGGCGCCGTCGTGCCGGTCGACAGGCGGGTGGCGGAGAGCCTGACCCTCGGAGTCGCGCTGGTGCAGACCAGGCTGAAGCTTCGGACGGCGTCCGGCGAAGCGTCGGTGAGATCGGTGCGAAGCCGCCCGTCATTGCCGGAAAGCTCGCCGAGGTTGATCGTCTCGCTGAACGCCTGGCCGCCGCCGAGAACGCTGCAGCGTCCGGCGACGGAGCCGGTGAGGTTGATCGTGCCCGTCACCTGCTGGGCGAACGCCATTTGCGGCAGGGCCAGCAAGGCCGCCGCCGTCGCCAGATATTTCATGGGACCTCCTTTCGCCGGAGGGCCCGAATGAACCCTAGGTGGCGGGGCTGATGGTGACCGTCAGTCGGTCTGCGTAGGAATTGGAGGCGATCAGGATCGCCGGATCGGTATAGCCCTGGCTGCTGATGCGGATGAACGATCCCGGCGCGTTGTCCGAGGCGCCGGGGAGGCGCAGGCCCGCCGTCGCCGTCGCCGGACCGCGGAACACGCAGCCGCCGGTCCCGGCGGTGAGAGTCGCCGACTGGCAGGTCGCCGACGCGCTGGTCGCGTTGCCCGCGAGGCTGAGCGTGATCTGATAGGGGGCGAGCTGCGAATAGCCGTTCGGCACCGTCGGCACGTTGGCCTTCATTCCGCCATTGTCCGAGACGATCCCGACCCGGCTCGGCGAGTTGCAGCGAAGCGAGAAGGCGACGTCGAGCGAATAGGCGCCCTCGACATTGCCGACCGAATAGGTCCCGCCGGGCACCGCCCCGCTCGAGAAGGAGCAGGCGGCGCTGACGCTGGCCGTGACGTTGATGCTTAACGAAACCTCGCGCGGCGATGCCCCGTAGACCGCCGTCCCCGAGGTCTGCGCGCGCAGCGCCGAGGGCGATGCGGCAAGCAGCGCGCCGAGCAGGGATGTGATCGATATCTTGCATAAGCCGCGGCGCATGGCCCCCGCCATAGAGTGCGAATTGCTAGAATCAGGTTACCCCGCCGTGCCGGCCCTCCCATCAGGTGAAACCCTTGGTTGACGCATTTAGTTGGGGGATGAAGGCTCAATCCTCGATCGGCCGCCGGAACGTCTCGGGCAGGAAGAGGAGGCCAATCAGGACGGTGAGCGCGCGGAGAGCCGGGCCGAGACCCGGCGCCATCCGTTATTGCGCGCCTTGTCGGCGAGAGTCTCGCCGTGAACCGAGCGGATGCGCGGATCGGTGCCCGCCTCCAGCAGGTAGAGGACGATATCCTCCCAATCCTGGTACATCACCATCGCGGGAGTCTCGTCTTCGTCGTTGCGCGCATTGACGTCGGCACCCGCCGCGACCAGCAGGCGCGCGTCCTCGACCGTCTGCGCAAGGTGGAGCGCGGTAGAGCCGAACCTGCCGCGGTGATTGGGATCGACGCCGCTGGCGAGAAGCAGGCGGATCACGGCTGTGCGATCGCACTGGGAAAGGTGTTCGCAATCCGTCCCCATCGCTTCGCTGAGCAGCGGACGCCGTCCGGCATGCGGGTCGAAGCGGAACGGCAACAAGTCCCGCAGAATATCCACGTTGCCGGCGGCGGCGGCGGCATCCGCGATCCGCCTGTGCAGGTCTGCTCCACTCTCCGCCAATGCCCCGGATGAAACCAGGAACTGGAAGATGTCCGAACGGCCGCCGCGCGCCGCCGCCTCGACGGCGGTCAATTCGCGGACGCGGGCCGTGGCCGGGACTCCGGCCGCATGCAACTCCCTGACGATCTCCAGCTTGCCCGTGGCGGCCGCGACGACCATCGCGGCGGCCGCCTCCGGTGACCGGAAGTTCCAGCCCGCGGCACGCATCGCTCCGACCGTCCCCGCATCGCCCTCGGTCCCCCGCCGGGATTGCCCGATCTCGTCGATCAGCCGCTCGAGCTCGGTCACCGCGGCTGGCATACCGTCTTCTTCTCCACGATAGTCGACGACGCGCCTCGATCGGCCCGGCATGGTCAAGGTGATTGTCTGGGTCGGTCCGTCAGAGGACGTGCCTTGGTAGGAATCGCGAAGTTGGAAGAAGCCGGCGGCCTCGAACCGGCGGGCGAGCGCGCTCACCTGCTCAGGATCGACCCGCCATTGCAGCCTGCCTGGAACGAGAACGCTGCCCCTGCCCTCGTAAGTGACCAGGCCAGAACTCTCGATGATCAATCGATAGTCCGGGCACGAGCCGAAGCAGGCGCCTCGATCGAGCTCGATCCGGATCGGTCCCGCGCCGTGCGGCGACCCGTCGCCTTGGGCTACCACCGGCGCAGATGCCACTATTGCTGGCAGGGCCAACAAGCTGCCGGCGATCCATGCCCGCCTTGCCAACCGGCACAACAGGATTACGCTGGGCTCGCCACCAGTGTTCGCTGCGCTTGCCAAATCAACGCTCCCTCTGCCGGGGCCAGCGTGGCATGGGGCCGCGATGATAAGCAAGGACCGCAGCTTCGATACGATAATCCTCGGCGCGGGCGGCGCTGGGCTGATGTGCGCCGCCGTGGCGGGGCAGCGCGGACGGCGCGTGCTGGTCATCGACCATTCCGACCGGCCGGGGAAGAAAATCCTGATTTCGGGTGGCGGGCGCTGCAACTTCACCAACCTCCACAGCGCGCCCGACCGCTTCCTTTCGGACAACCCGCATTTCGCCAAGTCGGCGCTCGGCCGCTACCGGCCGGAGGATTTCCTCGGCCTGGTCGAACGCTACAAGATCGCCTGGCACGAAAAGACGCTCGGCCAATTGTTCTGCGACGGTTCGGCGCGCGAGATCGTCGGCCTGCTGATGGCCGAATGCGCCAAGGGGCAGGTGCGCCTCTCGCTCGGCAAGGCGATCGCCGGCGTGAGCCATGCGGACGGGCGGTTTACAGTCCGCTACGGCGACGAGACCGCCGCCGCTCCGGCACTGGTCATCGCCACCGGCGGCCCTTCGATCCCCAAGATGGGCGCGACCGGCTTCGCCTACGATCTGGCGCGGCAGTTCGGGCTGAAGGTGGTGGAGCCGAGGCCCGCTCTCGTGCCGCTGACGCTGAGCGGCGAGGAATTGCTGTTCCGCGAGCTTTCCGGCGTCTCGGCCGAGGTGATCGCGCGGGCCGGCAAGGCGGCGTTCCGCGAGGCGGCCCTGTTCACCCATCGCGGCCTTTCGGGCCCGGCGATCCTGCAAATCTCGTCCTACTGGCGCCCCGGCGAGGAGATCGGGATCGACTTCCTGCCCGATCAGGCCGCGGATTGGGCGCTCGCCGCCAAGCGGGCGCGGCCGAAGACGCATTTCCACACCTTGCTTGGCGAATTGCTGCCCGACCGGCTGGCCGAGGCGCTGGCGAAGAAGATCGGCCTGTGGGGCGAGCTCGCCAACCTGCCCGACGCGAAGCTCCGCGCGGCGGCGGCGCGGCTCGCCGACTGGCGCTTCCGGCCGAGCGGCAGCGAAGGCTTCGCCAAGGCCGAGGTGACGGCGGGCGGAATCGCCACCGACGGCCTGTCCTCGCGGACAATGGAGGCCCGCAAGGTCCCCGGCCTCTACGCGATCGGCGAGGCGGTCGACGTCACCGGCTGGCTTGGGGGCTATAATTTTCAGTGGGCATGGGCTAGTGGCTGGGCCGCTGCGCAGGTTCTTTAGCCCCACGCTCTTGCCGGGCGGATCGCGCGCCCCATCTGGATTTGATATGACATTCGAAACCCTTCCGCCGCTTCTCGGCGAAGCGCTCGCCGCGCGCGGCTATGAAAAGCCGACACCGGTTCAGGCCGCCGTCCTCGAAGCCGACGCCGAAGGGCGCGACCTCGTCGTCTCCGCCCAGACCGGCTCGGGCAAGACGGTGGCCTTCGGCCTGGCCATGGCCCCGCAGCTGCTCGATTCGAACGGTGCCCTGCCCTATTCCCTCAAGCCGCAGGCGCTGGTGATCGCGCCGACCCGCGAGCTTGCGCTTCAGGTCAGCCGCGAGCTGATCTGGCTCTACGGCAAGGCGGGCGCGCGGATCGCGACCTGCGTCGGCGGCATGGATCCCTCGAAGGAGCGGCGCAACCTCTCGCATGGCGCCCAGATCGTGGTCGGAACGCCGGGGCGGCTTCGCGACCATCTCGAACGCGGGGCGCTCGACCTCTCCCAGCTCAAGGTCGCCGTGCTCGACGAGGCCGACGAGATGCTCGACATGGGCTTCCGCGAGGATCTCGAGGAGATTCTCGACGCCACCCCGTCCGAGCGGCGCACGCTGCTTTTCTCGGCCACCATGCCCAAGCCGATCGTCGCGCTCGCCAGGCGCTACCAGCGCGACGCCCTGCGCATCTCGACCGTCGGCGAGGAGCGCGGCCATGGCGATATCGCCTATCAGGCGATGACCGTTGCCCCGGCCGAGATCGAGCATGCCGTCGTCAACCTGCTTCGACTGCACGAGGCGGAATCGGCGCTCCTCTTCTGCGCCACCCGCGACAATGTGCGGCGGCTCCATTCGAGCCTCACCGAGCGCGGCTTCAACGCCGTCGCCTTGTCCGGCGAGCACAGCCAGAACGAGCGCAACCAGGCGCTTCAGGCCCTGCGCGACGGCCGCGCCCGGGTGCTGGTCGCGACCGACGTCGCCGCGCGCGGCATCGACCTGCCCAACCTCTCTTTGGTGGTCCATGTCGAGCTTCCGCGCGACGCCGAGACTTTGCAGCACCGCTCCGGGCGAACGGGGCGCGCCGGCAAGAAGGGAATCGCGGTGCTGGTCGTCCCCTATCCGCGCCGCAAGCGGGTGGAATCGGTGCTTCGCGGCGCGCGCATCGAGGCCGAGTGGATCAAGCCGCCCAGCCCCGAGGACATCCGTCGAAACGACCATGAGCGGCTTCTCGCGGCCTTGCTCGAGCCCATCGAGATCGAGGAGGAGGATCGCGCGCTCGCCGCCCGCCTGCTCGAGCGCAAGACGCCCGCGGAGATCGCCGCCGCCTTGGTCCGGGTCCACCGCGCGCGCATGCCTGCCGCCGAGGAGCTGGCCGACGCCGGCTCGGCCCCGCAGGGCCGTCCGGAAGGGCCGCGCCCCGGCTTCGAGGATACAATCTGGTTCCGGATGGACATCGGCCGGCGGCACAATGCCGATCCGCGCTGGATCCTGCCTCTGCTCTGCCGCCGCGGCCACATCACCAAGAACGAGATCGGCGCGATCCGAATCGCCGCGGGCGAGACGATGTTCGAGGTGCCGCGCGCCACCGCCGCCAAGTTCGCCGCGGCGCTGAAGCGCACCGCCGGCGGCGATTCCGACGGCGAAGGCGGAATCACCATCGAGGCGGTGCAGGGAAAGCCGCGCGACGCGGAGCGGGAGAACCGGCGCGGCGGCCCGCCGCCGGTCCGGCACCAGGCCAAGCCCTACCGCAAGGCCGCGAAGCCCCACCGCGGCCGCTGAGGCCTGATCGGCTTTGACTGCCCGCTCCGCTCATCCTGAGGAGCCCCTTCGACTGCCTGCCAAGGCAGGCGCTCAGGGTAAACTTGCGAGCTCGTCGAAACGGCGTCTCGAAGGACGGTCCTTCGAGACGGGCCCTCGACAAGCTCGGTCCCTCCTCAGGATGAGCGGCTCAGCTTAAGGCGATGATGCCCAAAGCCGGCCGGGTCAGCCGCCGTCGAGAATGGCGCAGATCGCCGCGCTCACGGCCTCGACCTCGGCCATGCCGTCGACCCGCCGGACGATGCCCTGCGCCTCGTAATGGGGCAGGATCGGCTGGGTCTTGGCGCGATATTCGGCCATGCGCGTGCGGACCGCGGCTTCGTTGTCGTCGGGCCGGCGCTTGAACTCCCTGGAGCCGCAGACGTCGCAGACGCCCTCGGCCTTGGGCAGCTTGTAGCGGTCGTGATAGGGCGTGTTGCACACGGCGCAGGAGAAGCGGCCCGAAATGCGGTCGACCAAAGCGTCCTCGTCGACCTCGAGCTCGATGACATGGTCGAGCCTAAGCCCCTTTTCGCCCAGCAGCCGGTCGAGCGAGGCGGCCTGGACCGCGGTTCGCGGATAGCCGTCGAGGATGAAGCCGCGCGCGATGTCCGGCTCGTCGAGCCGCGCCGAGAGGATGCCGTCGACGATCTCGTCCGAGACCAGCTCGCCAGCGGCCATCACCGCCTTGGCCTTGAGCCCGATCTCCGTTCCGGCGGCGACCGCCGCGCGAAGCATGTCGCCGGTCGAAAGCTGGACCATGCCCCGCGCCTCGACCAGCCGGCTCGCCTGGGTGCCCTTGCCCGCGCCCGGAGGGCCGAGGAGGATGATGTTCATGTGCTAGCCCCCTAGCGCCGGGCGATTCCGCCCTTGAGCTTCGCCTTCTTGATCAGGTCGCCATATTGGTGGGCGATCAGGTGGCTCTGGATCTGCGTCACCGTGTCCATCGTCACGTTGACGACGATCAGCAGCGAGGTGCCCCCGAGGTAGAAGGGGATGCCGGCGCGGGCGATCAGGAACTCGGGCAAAAGGCAGATGATCGTGAGATAGGCCGCGCCGACCACCGTGATCCTCGTCAGCACGTAATCGAGATATTCCTCGGTGCGCTTGCCGGGGCGGATGCCGGGGATGAAGCCGCCATATTTCTTGAGGTTCTCCGCCGTCTCCTCGGGGTTGAACACGACCGCCGTGTAGAAGAAGCAGAAGAAGACGATCCCCGCCCCGTAGAGGAACATATAGAGCGGCGCGCCGTGCTGGAGCGCGGTGGTGATGGTGATGATGAAATCGTCCCACGTGCTCTGGCCCGCGGTGCGGTTGCCGGCGAACTGGGCGATGGTCAGCGGCATCAGCAGCAGCGACGAGGCGAAGATCGGCGGGATCACGCCCGAGGTGTTGACCTTCAGCGGCAGGTGCGAGCGCTCCTGCTGGATCTGGCCTCGCGCCGTCTGCCGCTTGGGATATTGGATCAGCACCCGCCGCTGCGCGCGCTCCATGAAGCAGATGAACAGGATGAGGGCGAGCGCCATCACGACGATCATCATGATGACCATCGGATCGAGGCTGCCCGAACGGCCGCCCTCGAACATCTGCGCCAGCGCCTGCGGAAGCTGGGCGACGATCCCGGCCATGATGATCAGCGACACGCCGTTTCCGATGCCTCGGGTGGTGATCTGCTCGCCGAGCCACATCAGGAACATCGTTCCGCCGACCAGGCTGATCACGGTGGTGATCCGAAACAGCATGCCCGGATCGAGCACCGCCGATTGTCCGTCGCTCGCACCCCAGCCCTCGAGGCCGACGGCCATGAAATAGCCCTGGATCGCGCACAGCAGCACGGTGCCGTAGCGGGTATATTGGTTGATCTTCTTGCGGCCGCTCTCGCCCTCTTTCTTGAGCGCGGCGAGCTGCGGCGACATGGTCGTCGCCAGCTGCATCACGATCGAGGCGGTGATGTACGGCATCACGCCGAGAGCGATCAGGCTCATCCGCTGAAGGCTGCCGCCCGAGAACATGTTGAAGAAGTCGAGCACGCCGCCCTGCGTGCGCTGGAACAGCGAGCTCAGCGAAACCGGATCGATCCCCGGCAGCGGAACGAAGGAGAGCAGGCGGAAGACGATCAGCGCGCCGATCGTGAACCACAGCCTCTTCTTGAGGTCGGTCGCCTTGGCGAAGTTCGCCAGGCTGATGTTGGCGGCCATCTGTTCGGCTGCGGATGCCATGTTCGATTTTTCCCTCACCCCGATAGGATATGGGGGGCTATATAAGGCGCTCCCCCGTCATTGCGAGGAGCGAAGCGACGAAGCAATCCAGTTGCGCCGCTGGATGGCTTCGCTGCGCTCGCAGTGACGCTAGGCCGCCGGCGCGTCCTTGCGCTTCTTCACGCTGTTCTTCTTGGCCTTGGCCTTGTCGGCGGCGGAGACGAGCTCGATGACCTCGACGGAGCCGCCGGCCTTCTCGATCGCTTCCTTCGCACCCTTGGAGACTCCGGCGACCTTGAAGCTCAGCTTGGACGAGAAATCGCCCTTGCCGAGCAGGCGAACGCCGTCCTTGCCGCCGCGCGCGACACCGGCGGCCTTGAGCGCCGCATGGTCGATCACGCCTTTGGCGTCGAGCTTCTTGGAGTCGACCAGCTTCTGGATCGCGCCCAGATTCACCTCGGCATAGTCCTTGGCGAAGATGTTGTTGAAGCCGCGCTTCGGGATTCGCATGTGGAGCGGCATCTGTCCGCCCTCGAAGCCGAAGACCGAGACGCCGGAGCGGCTCTTCTGGCCCTTCTGGCCGCGGCCGGCGGTCTTGCCGAGCCCGGAGCCGATGCCACGGCCGACTCGCACCCGGCTCTTGCGGGCCCCCTTGTTGTCGCGGATTTCGTTCAGTTTCATGTCGTGCACTCGCTTTCGCTTTTGTCGCGCCAACCCTCGCCCCTTTGGGGAGAGGGAAGAGCCGCCGAATGGCGGCGAAGGGAGAGGGGGAGTCCTGCGCGTTTCCGCCGACTCCCCCTCTCCCCGGCCCTCTCCCCAGAGGGGAGAGGGAGATTGCTACTCCGCCACCGACACCATATGCCGCACGGCGCGGATCATTCCGCGAACCTCGGGGCTGTCCTCGAGCTCGACCGTCTTGTGCATCTTGTTGAGCCCGAGGCCTTTCAGCGTCGCGCGCTGATCGTCCGTGCGGCGGATCGGCGATCCGGTCTGGGTGATCTTGATCTTGGCCATCTCTCTTACTCCGCGACCGCTTCCGCCTCGGCCGAAGCCTCGGCCGGGCTGGCGACGCCTTCGCGGCGGGCCATCAGGTCGGCGATCTTCTTGCCGCGGCGCTGGGCGACGCTCTTCGGCGAGGTCTGCTCGCCGAGCGCCTCGAAGGTCGCGCGGATCATGTTGTAGGGGTTCGACGTGCCGATCGACTTGGTCACCACGTCGGCGACGCCAAGGCTCTCGAACACGGCGCGCATCGGGCCGCCGGCGATGATTCCGGTGCCGGCCGGAGCCGAGCGGACGTAGACGCGGCCGGCGCCGAAATGGCCGAGGCCGTCATGGTGAAGCGTGCGGCCGTCGCGCAGCGGAACGCGGACCATCGCCTTCTTGGCCGCCGCGGTCGCCTTGGAGATCGCCTCGGGCACCTCGCGGGCCTTGCCGTGGCCGAAGCCGACCCGGCCCTTGCCGTCGCCGACCACGACCAGGGCCGCGAAGCCGAAGCGCTTGCCGCCCTTCACCGTCTTGGAGACTCGGTTGATGTGAACCAGCTTCTCGATCAGCTCCTCGCCGCCCTCGTCGTCGCCGCCACGGCCGCCACGGCGATTGTCGTCGCGCCGGCCGCGATTGCCGCCGCCGCGATTGTCACGGCCACCGCCGCCGCCGCGCCCGCCACGGGCGCCGCGCTCGCGGCGCTGCTCGGGAGGAGCGCCGGCGACATCGGTGGAAGCCGGCGCTTCGGCCTGGGCCTCGACCGGAGCCTCGGTCTGGTTGGTTTCGTCAGCCATCATCAGAACTCCAATCCGCCTTCGCGGGCGGCATCGGCCAGCGCCTTGACGCGGCCATGAAACAGGAAGCCTCCGCGGTCGAACACCACCTTGGTGACTCCCGCGGCCTTGGCGCGCTCGGCGATCCGCTTGCCGACGTCCTGCGCCGAGGCGACGGTCGCGCCGGTCGAGGCGCGGGCGTCCTTCTCGAGCGTCGAAGCCGAAGCGACGGTCGCGCCGTTCTTGTCGTCGATGACCTGCGCATAGATGTGGCGGCCCGAACGGTGGACCGACAGGCGGGCGCGGCCGCCGGCATTGCGCCGGATC
This sequence comes from Alphaproteobacteria bacterium, assembly GCA_005883305.1. Lineage (NCBI taxonomy): Bacteria > Pseudomonadati > Pseudomonadota > Alphaproteobacteria > Alphaproteobacteria bacterium. The sequence goes on from VBAC01000001.1 coordinate 1,984,986, forward strand.
GCCGTGCGAACGCGCTGGGCGCGTTTGATGAAGGGGTTGAATCTCGCCATGGCTTACTTCTTCTTGCCTTCTTTGCGGAAGATATACTCGCCGCGATACTTGATGCCCTTGCCCTTGTAGGGCTCGGGCTTGCGCCAGCGGCGGATCTCGGCGGCCAGCTGGCCGACCTTCTGGCGGTCGATGCCGCTGATCTCGACCGTGGTCGGATCCGGAGTCTTCACCTCCAGGCCCTCGGGCACCGCGATGTCGACGTCGTGCGAGTAGCCGAGCTTCATGCTCAGCTTCCGCCCTTGAGCCGCGGCGCGATAGCCGACGCCGGTGATCTCGAGGACCTTGGTGAAGCCCTCGGAGACTCCGGTGACCAGGTTCTGGACCAAGGTGCGCTGCATGCCCCAGAAGGCCCGCGCCTGCTTGGTATCGTTGCCCGGCTGGACGCTGATTCCGTCCTCGGAGATGTCGTAGCGGATCTCGTCGCGCATCTGCAGCGACAAGGTGCCCTTCGGACCCTTGACCGAGAGGATCTGGCCTTCGGTGGTCGCCGACACGCCCGAAGGCAGCGGAACCGGCCTCTTACCGATGCGAGACATTCTAGAACACCTCCGCGAGCACTTCGCCGCCGACATTCTGCGTGCGCGCTTCCGCGTCCGACAGAACGCCCTTCGGCGTCGAAACGATGGTGATTCCCAGGCCGTTGCGGACCCGGGGCAGCTCCTGCGCGCCGGAATAGACCCGGCGGCCGGGGCGCGAAACGCGCGAAACGTGCTGGATCGCGGGCTGGCCCTCGAAATATTTCAGCTCGATTCGAAGGCCGGCATGGTCGCCCAGCGCCTCTTCGCGGTAGCCGCGAATATAGCCTTCGCGCTGAAGCACATCGAGCACTCGGGCGCGAAGCTTCGAAGCCGGCGTGAGGACGGAGTCCTTCCTCGCCTGCTGGCCATTGCGGATACGGGTGAGCATATCACCCAGTGGATCGGTCATCGGCATCTTCTAGCCCTTACCAGCTCGACTTCGTGAGGCCCGGAATCAGGCCCTTGTTGCCCAATTCCCGCAGCATCACGCGCGAGAGACGGAACTTGCGATAGACGGCGCGCGAACGCCCGGTCAGCTCGCAACGGTTGCGGACGCGCGTCGGATTGCCGTTGCGCGGAATCTCGGCCATCTTCAGCCGCGCGATCAGGCGCTCCGTCTCGTCCTTGGACTCGTCGTTCGCGATCGCCTTCAGCTTCGCATATTGGCCGGCATATTTCTTCGCCAGCTTCTTGCGACGCTCGTTCTTGTTGATGGAACTCAGTTTCGCCATGACTTAAGTTCTCTTTCCTCTTGCTCGGCGGGCGCGCTTACGCGGCCTGCTTCTGATCCTGGTCCTGCGGGAACGGGAAGTTGAAGAGGCGCAGCAGCTCGCGCGCCTCGTCGTCCGTCTTCGCGGTGGTGGTGACGATGATGTCCATTCCGCGCACCTTCTCGATGCGGTCATAGTTGATCTCGGGGAACACGAGCTGCTCCTTGAGGCCCATCGCGTAATTGCCGCGGCCGTCGAACGACTTCGGGTTCAGCCCGCGAAAGTCGCGAACGCGCGGAAGAGCGATCGTGACCAGCCGGTCGAGGAACTCGTACATCCGCTCGCGGCGAAGCGTGACCTTCACGCCGATCGGCATGCCTTCGCGCAGCTTGAACTGGGCGATCGACTTCTTGGCCTTGGTGACCACCGGCTTCTGGCCCGCGATCAGCTCCATTTCCTGGGCGGCCGTCTCGACCTTCTTCTTGTCCTGGGTCGCCTCGCCGACGCCCATGTTGATGACGATCTTGTCGAGGCGCGGGACCTCCATGCGGTTCTTGTAACCGAACTTCTCGATCATCGCGGGGACGATCCGCGAGTCATAGTCGGCGCGCAGGCGCGCCACATATTTGGCTTCAGCCATTGATCAGCTCCCCGGACCGGACTGCAACCCGGACCTTCTTTCCATCGCGCTCCTCGAAGCGCACCCGGGTCGCCTTGCCCGTCTTGGGATCCTCGAGCGCGACCTTCGAAACGTGCAGCGGCGCCTCGGTGCGGACGATTCCGCCCTGCGGACGCGCCTGCGTCGGCTTGGTGTGCCGGGCGTGGACGTTAATGCCGGAAACCAGCACCTTGCCGTCCTTCGGCATCACCTGGGTGACCTCGCCGTGACGGCCCTTGTCCTTTCCGGACAGGATTACGACCTTGTCGCCCTTCTTGATCTTCGCAGCGGACATTACAGCACCTCCGGCGCGAGGCTGATGATCTTCATATGCTTCTTCGCGCGCAGCTCGCGGACGACCGGGCCGAAGATACGGGTGCCGATCGGCTCCTGGTTGTTGTTGACGAGCACGGCCGCGTTCG